>NC_015588.1:300703-601407 GCF_000215105.1 Isoptericola variabilis 225 | reverse complement strand
CCCCGTGACGAACGTGCCGAGGAAGCGCACGTCGCGCCGCACCGTCAGGCCGAGGAACACCGCGAGCGCCATGAACGAGCCGACCAGCGTGAACTCGTACATGTTGGCCCACGGCGTGCGGCCGGCCGCGAGGCCGCGCAGGACGATCGCGACGAGCAGCATCGCGGTGCCGAGCCACGTCGTCGACATGGCGATCCCGAGCGCACGGCGGCGCGGCTCGCCCGCGTCGGTGCCCGACGGCGGCACGGGCGTCGCGGCGGGCGCCTCGCCGCCGCCCACGGCCGCGAGGGAGCGGGCCTCGGCCCGCCGGCCGGCACGCCGCTCGGTCCGCCGGCCCAGGTCGACGGCGAACGCGACGAGCGCGATGGCGAGCGCGGTCATCGAGGCCCAGACGAGCAGCACGCTCAGCTCGGCGATCTCCATGGTCAGCCTTCCGTGGTGGTGTCGGTGGCGGTCCGTGCGCCCGGCACGGCGGCGAGCGCGCGGTCGACCTCGTCCTGCAGGCCCGCGTCGTCCCCGCGGGCGAGCCCGGCGACCTCGACGCGCGTGACCGCGGCCCCGCCGGCGCCCTCGGCGTCGGGCTCGGTCCATGATCGCACCCACACGCGACGGCGCGGGGTGAACAGCGAGACCGCGAGCCCGCCGAGGGCCAGCAGCGAGAACGTGAGGACCCAGCCGAGCGACGGGTCGTGGCGCAGGTCGAGCGCGACGTAGCGGGGCACGTCCTGGGCGAGCGTGACGGTGCCGAGGCCGTCGGGCAGCTCGGCGGTCTCGCCCGGGCGCAGCAGGACCTTGACGCGCTCGCCGTCGGCGTCGACCGACGGGGTGAGGTTCGCGGTGTCGAGGCGGTAGACGTTCTGGGGCACGCCCTCGTCGAGCCCGAGGTCGCCGCGGTAGACCTCGAGCACGAGCAGCGGGTCGGTCGGCTGCGGGAACACCGAGCGGGCGGACCCGTCCGCCTCGACGACCGCGGTCGGCAGGAAGTATCCGACGAGCCCGAGCTGCTCGAGCCCGGGCGAGACGTCCGGGACCTTCACGACGCCGCGCGAGGTGTACATCGTGTCCTCGGGCAGGAACGGCACGCGGCCGGCGAACGCGACCTGCCCCTCGGCGTCGTGCACCGTGATCTCGGGCGCGAAGCCGTTGCCCTGCAGGTAGATCTTGGAGCCGTCGACCTGGAGCGGCTCGTTGACCTTGATGGTCTCCGCGCGCTGCTCGCCGCCCGGCTCGGTCACGGTGACGAACGCCGTGAAGTCGCGCGCCTGCGCGAAGGCGACCGTGTCGGTCGCGAACTGCGACTCGAACCGGTCGAGCGTCATGGAGAACGGGACGAGCGACGACGGCGAGAACCACGCGCCGGACTCGAACGTGTCGTAGTCGACGACGGCGTTGGCGAAGCCGCGCCCCTCGGTCACGATCGCCTGGCCCCGGTAGTGCATGAGCTGGCCGAGCGCGACCGACACGAGCAGCCCCAGGAGCGCCAGGTGGAACACGAGGTTGCCGGTCTCGCGCAGGTACCCCCGCTCGGCCGCGACGGTGCGGGTCGCGGGCCGGGCCGGCACGGTGCCGCGCGCGGGCCGCGGCTCCTCGGCGCCCGTGTCGACGCGGAACGTCGGCAGCCAGGACAGCCGCCCGCGCAGGTGCGCGGCGACGGCGTCGGCCACCTCGTCGGGCGACGCCGACGTCGTGCCCTCGGCGCGGGCCGGGAAGCGCTCGAACCGCGCGGGCGTGCGCGGCGGCCGGGCGCGCACGGCGCGGGCGTGCGCGACCGTGCGCGGCACGATGCACCCGACGAGCGACACGAACAGCAGCAGGTAGATCGCCGAGAACCAGACCGACGAGTACACGTCGAAGAAGCCGAGGCGGTCGAGCCACTCGCCGGCGGTCGGATGGTCCGCCAGGTACGTGAGCACCGCGGCCGGGTCCTGCGGCCGCTGCGGCAGGATCGAGCCGGGCACGGCCGCGACCGCCAGGAGCATGAGCAGCATGAGCGCGACGCGCATGCTCGTGAGCTGCCGCCAGGTCCAGCGCAGCGTGCCGCGCCAGCCGAGCGCGGGCAGCGTCGGCCCGGTGCCCGACGCCGGCGCCTCGCGCGCCGTGCCGCCCTCGGTGAACTCGTCGGCGATGCCCTCGGGGCGGTAGGTCGTGGAGTCGCTCATCACACCACCGTCGTGAATCCGCCGATCCAGCCCTGCAGCATGCTCGTCACCGCGCCCCACAGGCCCGTGACGAGCGCGAGGCCGATGAGGACGAGCAGGGCGCCGCCGGCGCGCTGGATCGCGAGCCGGTGCCGGCGCAGGAACCCGAGCATGCGCTGCGAGGACTGCAGGCCGAGCGCCACGAGCAGGAACGGCACGCCGAGCCCGACGCAGTACGCGACGCCCAGCAGGACGCCGCGTCCCGCCGACGCCTCGTTGAGCGACAGCGCCTGGACCGCGGCGAGCGTCGGGCCGATGCACGGCGTCCAGCCGAGCCCGAACACGACGCCGAGCAGCGGCGCGCCCCACAGGCCCGTGCGCGGGCTCAGGTGCAGGCGGCGCTCGCGCTGCAGGAACGGCACGCCGCCGACGAACGCGAGCCCCATGAGCACGACGACGACGCCGAGCACCCGGGTGATCACGCCCTCCCAGCGCACGAGGTAGGAGCCGAACGCGCCCGCGGCCGCCATGAGCGCGACGAAGACGAGCGTGAAGCCGAGCACGAACAGGCCGACCCCCGCCAGGACGCGCCCGCGCGCCGGCGCGGTGCGCACCGCCGTCGTGCCGCCGGACGCCGCACCCGCGGACCCGCCGCCGGCGTGCGCCGCGGCCATGCCGCCGACGTAGCCGACGTAGCCCGGCACGAGCGGCAGCACGCACGGCGACGCGAACGACACGAGCCCGGCGAGCAGCGCGACGGGCACGGCGAGCAGCAGCGAGCCGCTGAACGCGGTGGTGGCGAACGCCTCGCCCATCAGGCGCCCTCCCCGGTCCCCTCGGCGCTCGTCGAGGCGAGGACGTCGTCGACGAGCGCGTCGAGCGTCGAGCCGGCGACCTGCCCGACGACGCGCGCCGCGACGCGGCCCTCGGGGTCGAGCACGACGGTCGACGGCACGGCCTGGAGCGGCACGACGCCGGACAGGCCCGCGACGACGCGGCCGCTGCGGTCCTCGATCGACGGGTAGGGCACCTCGAACGTGCGCTGGAACGCGAGCGCGGTGCCGGCGTCGTCCTCGGTGTTGATGCCGAGCAGGCGCACGCCGTCGTCGGCCCGCTCGGTCGCGAGCGCCACGAGGTCGGGGGCCTCGGCACGGCACGGCGCGCACCCGGCGTACCAGGTGTTGAGCACGACGACGTCACCGCGCCAGTCCGCGGTCGACACCTCCTCGCCCTCGAACGTCGTGCCCTCGACCGTGACCGGGTCCTTGCGCTCGCCCGGTGCCCACTGCTGCACCGACCCGTCGCCGGAGACGAAGCCCTGCCCGACGACGTCGCCGGCGCCCGAGTCCTGGGCGCCGCACGCGGCCAGCGCGAGCACCAGGGCGCCGCCGGCGAGCGCCGTGACGATCCTGCGCACCGTCACGCCCCCGGCACCTGGTTCGCGCCGGCGAGCAGGCTCGCGGCCGGCTCGCTGTAGTGCAGGCCCACGAACCGGTCGCCGTCGAACGTCAGCGACGTGAGCGAGGCGAGCGTGCACTCGCGGCGGCGCGGGTCGTGCGCGAGGGGGCGTCCCTCGTAGGAGCGGCGCGTCAGCCACACGGGCAACTGGTGGCTCACGAGCACGACCTCGTGGCCCGCGTGCGCGCGCCGGGCGTCGTCGACCGCGGCACGCATGCGCGCGACCTGCGCGGTGTACGCCTCGCCCCACGACGGCCGCAGCGGGTTCCACAGGTACCGCCAGTACCGCGGGTGCGCCAGCTGCGCGGGGCGCGAGCCGATCGTGCTGCCCTCGAAGACGTTGCCGGCCTCCACGAGCCGCTCGTCCGACGCGAGGTCGAGCCCGAACGCGTCGGCGACGGGCTTCGCCGTCTCCTGCGCGCGCTGCAGCGGCGAGGCGACGACCGCGACGACGTCGCGGCCGGCGTCGGACAGGTGCGACGCGACGTGGCGCGCCATCGCGAGGCCGCGCTCGGACAGGCGGTAGCCCTCGATGCGGCCGTACAGCACGCCGTCCGGGTTGTGGACCTCGCCGTGGCGCAGCAGGTGCACGGTGGTGGTGGCCATGGCTCCCAGTGTCCCAGATGCCCGGCATCCCCAGGCCCCGCCCAGGATCGGCGTGACCCGTCTCACGCGACGTCCACCCGACCCGGGCGCAATGTCCGAGGGCCCCGCGGCGTCCTGGACGGGTGGAGGGCCGCGGTGCGCACGCACCGGCACCGGGCGGGTGCGCACGCGGGACCGCCGGGAGGACCATGAGGTCGAGGTGAGCCGATGCTGGGGCGGACCGAGCGCACGACCCTGCAGCAGCTGGTCACGGCCGAGCTGCCGGGCCTGTACGCGCTCGCCCGTCAGCTCACCGGCTCGGCGCCCGCGGCGGAGGACCTGGTGCAGGAGGCGATGGTGCGGGCGTGCCGGTCGTTCGCGTCGCTGCGCGACGTGCGCGCCGGACCGCGCTGGCTGCGGGTGATCCTCACGAACGCGTGGCGCGACTCCCTGCGCCACCGCGACCGCACGCCGCGCGAGGTGCCGGTCGACACGACCGACGAGTTCTCGCTCTACCGGACGCTCGCCGACGAGGACCCGCTGCCGCACTCGGACACGCTGCACGTCGACTTCGTGGGCGCGTTCTCGGCGAGGACGTCCACCTCGTGCTCGCCCGGCTGCCCGAGCACCTGCGTGCGCCGCTCGCGCTGCGCTACGTCGCCGGGTTCGGCACGGGCGAGATCGCCGAGCTGCTCGACCTGCCTCCCGGCACCGTCTACTCGCACCTGCACCGCGGGCGCCGGGCGTTCGAGCGGGCCATGTGGGAGTACGCGACCGAGTCGGGCCTGCTCGCCGGCCACCCCGGCGCCGGCCCGCGGCAGGAGGTGACCCGATGACCCGCGACCTCGGCTGCCGCGACGCCGTCGCACGCCTGTGGGAGTACCTCGACGGCGACCTGTCGCGCGCCGACGTGGACGCGCTCGAGGCGCACCTGTCGTTCTGCCTGCGGTGCTGCGGCGAGCTCGCCTTCGCGCGCGAGCTGCGCGCGGCACTGGGCTCCACGGCGCGCCAGCCCGTGCCCGACGACGTGCAGGCGCGCCTCACGGCGTTCGCCGCCTCGCTCGACCTCCTGGCCGCAGACCTCGACGGCACCGCCCCGACGACCCCGGAGGAGCCCTGGTCATGATGACCGGAGACCTGATGTACACCGAGCGGATCCGCTCCGTGGTCCGCGAGACGTACGGCCGGATCCCCCGCGGCGCCGGCGAGGCCGTCGCGAAGCGCCTCTACTCCGACGACGAGCTCGCGGAGGTGCCGGCCCGCTGCGTCGAGTGGGCGCTCGGCGTCGGCAACCCCGTGCGGCACGCGGGCATCCGCCCGGGCGAGACGGTCGTCGACCTGGGGTGCGGCGGCGGGATCGACACGGTGCTCGCGGCCCGCCGGACGGGGCCCGCGGGCCGCGTGATCGGCGTCGACGTGCTCGAGGAGATGTGCCGGCGCACGCACGAGGCGGCGGCCGAGGCCGGCGTCGCCGACCGGTGCAGCGCCGTGCTGGGCGAGATGGAGGCGCTCCCGCTGCCCGACGGCGTCGCCGACGTCGTCGTGTCCAACGGCGTCGTCAACCTCTCGCCGCGCAAGAGCCGCGCGCTCGCCGAGGCGTTCCGGGTCCTGCGCCCGGGCGGCCGCCTGTGCGTCGCCGACCTCACGGTCGAGGACGACCTGCCGCCCGAGGTGCTGTCCTCGGGCGCCGCGTGGGCGGGCTGCATCGCCGGCGCGCTGTCGGAGCACGTGCTCGTGCGCAAGCTCGGCAACGTGGGCTTCACGGACGTGCGCCTCGCCGAGCGCGTGCCCTTCAGCCTCGACGACGTGCTCCTGTACCCCCTGTTCACCGACGACGTCGTGGAGCTCATGCGCCGCCTGCTCGGCGCGGCGGCGCAGGAGAGGGTCGCGGTGTCGCTCGTCGCCCAACGGGGTGCTCAACCTCGTCGCCGACAAGGCGCGCGCGCTGGCCGAGGCCTACCGGGTCCTGCGGCCGGGTGGGCGGCCGCAGTTCGCGGACATCGCCGTGGGCCGGTCGGTGCCCGAGGCGGCGACGTGCGACATCGGCCTGTGGACCGACTGCATCGCGGGCGGGCGGTCGCTCGACGAGTGGGTCGCCCTGATCCGCGGCGCCGGCTTCGGCGACGTGCGGATCGGCCCGGCGGTCGACACGTTCGGCGGGACGCGCGGCGAGCGCAACGCGCGCCGCTACGCGGTCTCAGGTCACGCCTTCGCGGCGCGCAAGCCCGCCTGACCCGCGGGGCGCGCCACGTCGGCGCGCGCGGCCTCGGCCACCTTGGCCATCGCGCGCCCGAGCGTGTCCATCTCCTCGGGCTCGAGCACGTCGACGAGGAGCCGCCGGACGGCCGCCACGTGGTGCGGCGCCGCCTCGACGAGCGCGGCGTAGCCCGCGTCGGTCATGACGCAGTTGACGCCGCGCCGGTCGCCCGGGACGGGACGCCGCTCGACGAGGCCCCGCGCCTCCATGCGGTCGACGGTGTGGGTGAGACGGCTGCGCGACAGCGCGAGGTAGTCCGCCAGCGCCGACATGCGCAGCGTCCGTTCGGGGGCCTCCGAGACCTGGACGAGCAGGTGGTACTCGCTCAGCGCGAGCGGGAGACCGGCGTCGTGCGCGCGGTCGAGCGCCTCGTAGAAGCGCGAGGTCCCCTCGAGGAAGCGGCGCCAGGCCCGCTGCTGGGCGTCGTCGAGCCACCGGACCTCCGTGGTCGGGCGTCCGGGCTGCTGGTCCATGCTCTCTCGCTTCCCCCGCGGGGCTCGGGCGGATGTGGCGCTGCTCACGGGAATAGGCTACGAGACGCCATGGTTGATGCATTCGGATGTAGTTGAGCTGTCAACTACATTGAGACCTGCACCACTCGACAAGCGCATCCACCGCGAGAGGACCTTCATCATGGCCACGCCCCTGCCCGCCGGCCTCGAGCCCGGCACCTACGTCATCGACGGCTCGCACTCGACCGCGTCGTTCACCGTCCGCCACGCCGGCATCTCCAAGGTCCGCGGGACCATCGCGATCACGACCGGCACCATCACGGTCGGCGAGGACCTCGAGTCGACCTCGGTGTCGGCCGAGCTCGACGCCGCCTCGGTCAACACGGGCGACGCGAACCGCGACGCGCATCTCAAGAGCGCCGACTTCTGGAACGCCGAGGAGAAGCCGGTCTGGTCCTTCACCTCGACCTCGGTCACCGAGGACGACGGCAACTACGTCATCACCGGCGACCTCACCATCAACGGCGTGACCAACACCGTCGAGCTGCCGACCAAGTTCGTCGGCACCGCGACCGACCCGTTCGGCAACGTGCGCGCGGGCTTCGAGTCGGAGCTCGAGATCTCCCGCAAGGACTACGGCCTGACGTGGAACGCCGCGCTCGAGACCGGCGGCGTCCTCGTGGGCGACAAGGTCAAGATCTCCCTCGACATCTCGGCCATCAAGCAGGCCTGAGCCTTCCCGCGAGGTAGCGCAGCACCCGCCGAGGTAGCGCACCCCGCGCCGAGGTAGCGCACCCCGCGCCGAGGTAGCGCTCCACCCGCCGAGGTAGCGCAGAACGCGACGAGGTAGCGCGCGACAGACGAGTCGTGCGCTACCTCGTCGCTTTTCGCGCTACCTCGGCGCTCTTCGCGCTACGTCGCCGCCCGGGCGCGCTACCTCGGCGGGTGGAGCGCTACCTCGCCGGGGTGCCGTTCGGACTCGCGGCGAGGCGCTCGGCCTCGGCGGACTCGGCGCGCGACGCCGCGGCCCGGGCTGCGGCGTGAAAGGCCAGGATCTGCAGCTCGCCGGCCACGTCCACGCTGCGCACGACGACGTCGTCGGGCAGCTGCAGCGCGACGGGCGCGAACGACAGGATCTCCCGCACGCCGGAGTCGACGACGCGCTCCGCGATCTCCTGCGCGACCGGCCCCGGCGTGGCGAGCACCACCATGGACACCTTCTTGGCCGCGATGACCTGCTCGAGCCCGTCGACGTGCTCGACCTCGATGCCGGCCGCACGCGTGCCGACGACCTGCGGGTCGGCGTCGAGCAGCGCGACCACCTGGAACCCGCGGGCCGCGTAGCCCGAGTAGTTGGCGAGCGCGTGCCCCAGGTTGCCGATGCCGACGATGGCGAGCCGGTGCTCGGACTCGAGCCCGAGCGCCGCGGAGATGTACGCCGAGAGCGACTCGACGTCGTACCCCACGCCCCGCGTGCCGAAGGACCCCAGGTACGACAGGTCCTTGCGCAGCTGCGCCGACCCGACGCCCGAGCGCTCCGCGAGCTCCGACGACGACGTCGTCGTCACGCCGCGGGACGCCAGGTCGCGCAGGGCGCGCAGGTAATACGGCAGTCGGGCGACCGTCGCCGCCGGCACCGCCACCTCACCGAGCTCGATCACGTCCGCTCCCTCCCCCGGGCCCCGCCGGCCAGGCGCCGCGCCAGCCGCGCGGCGTCGACCCGCCAGAACCCCTGCTGCACGCCGTCCACCTCGACGACGGGCACGTAGTCCCCGTACCTGCCGACCAGCGAGCCGCTCGGGTCGCCCTCGATGTCGACCTCGACCCACTCCTGACCCGTGTCCGCGCACACCTGCCGGACCACCTCGCGTGCGTCGTCGCACAGGTGGCAGCCCGGTCGTGTGAACAGCACGACCCTCGGGTGCGGAACGGGTTCCGCCTGCGGCCTGCTCACGTGCACAGCGTATCGGCGCTCGGGGCACCTTCCCTACGCCGTGGCAGGCAGTCTCCGGTCGACCCAGCGGACCAGGCCCGCGAGCACGAGGAAGACGACGGCGACGAGCGCCGCGTTCGTCAGGGCGCACAGCGCGACGACGAGGTGCGCGAGCCGGACCGCGGTCCGCGAGGGGGCGCGCGACGGCGCCTCGGCGAGGGTCACGCGCTCGTTCTACCAGGCGAGCGCGCTCGGCGCCGCGGATACAGTGGACGCCATGCCGTCGCCCGCCGAGCCCGCTCGTCCCGCGCAGGGCGCGGCCTTCTTCGACGTCGACAACACGATCATCCGGGGCGCGAGCGCGTTCCACCTCGCGCGGGCCCTGTACCAGCGCCGGTTCTTCGGGACGCTCGACCTGCTCCGCTTCGGGCTGATCCAGGCCAAGTACCTGCTGTTCGGCGAGTCGAGGACGCAGATCGAGACCGTGCGGTCGAAGGCGCTCGCGCTCATCGGGGGCCGCTCCGTCGCGGAGATCACCGCGGTCGGCGAGGAGGTCTACGACACCGTCCTCGAGTTGCGGATCTTCCCCGGCACCAAGCGGCTGCTCGACGAGCACGTCGCGGCCGGGGACCAGGTGTGGCTCGTGACGGCGACGCCGGTCGAGATCGGCGGCCTCATCGCCCGCCGCCTGGGCGCGACGGGCTGCCTGGGCACGATCGCCGAGCACGTCGACGGCTTCTACACGGGGCGGCTCGTGGGCGACCTCATGCACGGCGAGGCCAAGGCGGCGGCGGTGCGCGAGCTGGCCGAGCGCGAGGGCATCGACCTGTCCGCCTCGTACGCCTACGGCGACTCGCTCAACGACCTGCCGATGATGCGCTCCGTCGGGCATCCGTGCCCCATCAACCCCGACGCGCGGCTGCGCCGGTACGCCAAGAAGGTCGGCTGGCCGATCCGGGAGTTCCGCGGGCGCGGGCAGCGCGTGGCGGGTCGCGGAGTCAGGACGGCGTCGTGGGCCGGCGCCGCGTGGGTCGCGGGCCTCGTGCTGCGGGCCGCGCAGCGCCGCATCCGCGGCCGCTGGGGCTGAGGCGGCCGCTCCCCGGACGGAGTCCGGCCCGGGACGCGACGAGCCCGGCACCTCGAGAGAGGCCCGGGCTCGGTGCGGCTGCCCGCCGTGGCGGGCGCGACGTCACTTCTTGTTGCGGCGCTGGTGACGCGTCTTGCGAAGCAGCTTGCGGTGCTTCTTCTTCGCCATGCGCTTGCGGCGCTTCTTGATGACGGAGCCCATACGGTCCTCACAATGCTGGGTCGAGTGGTGGAACACGGTTGGTCCCACGCTCCCTGCGCGCAGGGTGGTCGACCAACACGGAAAAGTCCGTCCCTCAGGGTACCCGATCCCCGGGACCGCCCTCGAACCGGAGGCTCCGCACCTCAGTCGAGCATGGTGTCCAGGCCCCAGTGGGGGAACACGCTGCGCCGGGTCGCGAGGACCGCGCGGTCGACGGCGTCGGCGGGGTCGAAGCCGGCACCCCACGGCCGGAACTCGACCGGTCCGGCGCCGAGCGTCCGCGCCGCGGGCAGCCCCGAGATCTCCTCGACCGCGACGCACCAGCCCTCGGGCAGCGGCGTGCCCGGCTCGAGGGGCGCGTGCACGGCCTCGGCCACGAGCGCGGACCACACCAGGGGCACGACGTCGACGACGGCGTACCCGCCCCCGCCGAGGGCGACCCACCGCCCGTCGCACAGCTCGTGCGCGAGGTCGTGGACCCACCGGGCCGCGACGACCTGCGCCTCGACGCCGACGTCGAGGTCGGTCAGCGGGTCGTTCCCGTGCGCGTCGCAGCCGTGCTGCGACACGATCGCCTGCGGCCGCAGCTCGCGCAGCACGGCCGGCACGACGGCGTCGATCGCCCGCAGCCACCGCGGCCCGTCGGTGCGGGGCGGCAGCGCGACGTTGACCGCGGTGCCGGGCGCGCGGTCGCCGCCGGCGTCGGCGGGGCTGCCCGTGCCCGGGAAGAGCGTGTGGCCGTCCTGGTGGACGGAGACGGTCAGGACGCGGTCGTCGTCCCAGAACGCCGTCTCGACGCCGTCGCCGTGGTGCGCGTCGAGGTCGACGTACGCGACGCGCTCGGCGCCCAGGTCGAGCAGGCGCTGCACCGCGGCCGCGGCGTCGTTGTAGATGCAGAAGCCCGACGCCGCGTCGCGGCGCGCGTGGTGCATGCCGCCCGCGACGTTGACGCCGTGCAGGACGCCGCCCGCCCACACGGACTCGGCCGCGTCGACCGAGGCGGCCACGATGCGCGCGGCGGCCTCGTGCATGCCGGGGAACACGGGGTCGTCCTCGGTGCCGAGCCCCCGCGCCCGGTCCGGCTCGCCGGTCGCGGCGGCGCGCCGGACGGCGTCCACGTAGTCGGCGTCGTGCACCGTGCGGAGGACCTCGTCGGAGGCGGGCACGACGTCGGACACCTCGAGGCCCGGCGCGTCGAGGAGGCCGAGCTCGCGGGCGAGGCGCATCGTCAGGTCGAGGCGGGCGGGCGCCATCGGGTGGCCCGGGCCGAAGTCGTAGCGCAGGAGCTCGGGACTCCACAACAGCCGGGCGACGCGCATCCCGCCACGGTAGCCGAACCCGTGGCAGGCTGGGTCGGCACGCTCCGTCGCCGAGACGGGGCGTGCGGGGTGATCGCACGCGCGGGACGGAGGACGGCTGCCGGTGACTGTGAGGTGGCGCAGGGGCCGCACCCTGAGCGAATGGGCCGACCAGGCCGCCCGCGAGTACCCCGCGCGTCTCGCGATGGCCGTCTTCGCCGCCGTCGTCGCGATCTTCACGCTCCTGCTGAGCCTGCCGTTCGCGACGGCCTCGGGCGAGCGCGCGCCCTTCGCCGACGCGCTGTTCACCGCGACGTCGGCCGTCTGCATCACGGGCCTGACCGTCGTCGACACCGGGTCCTACTGGTCGGACTTCGGCCGCGTCGTGATCCTCACCGGCATCAAGGTCGGCGGCCTCGGCGTCATGACGATCGCCTCGCTGCTCGGCCTGGCGGTCTCGAAGCGGATCGGCCTCACGCAGCGCCTCCTGACGGCGTCGGAGGTCAAGGCGAGCAAGCTGGGCGACGTCGGCACGCTCCTGCGCATCATCATCCTCACCGCGACCGCGATCGAGGTCGCCATCGCGCTGGTGCTGCTGCCGCGCTTCCTCGTGCTCGGCCACGATCTCGGCGAGGCCGTGTGGCACTCGGTGTTCTACGGCATCTCGGCGTTCAACAACGCCGGCTTCGTCCCGACGACCGACGGACTCGCACCGTACGCGGCCGACTGGCTCGTCGTCGTCCCCATCGGTGTGGGCGTGTTCATCGGCTCGCTCGGCTTCCCCGTGATCCACAACCTCCTCCAGACCCGGGGCAGCGGCCGGCGCTGGTTCGCCAGCTGGTCGCTGCACTCGAAGCTCACGATCACCACGAGCGTCGCGCTCGTCGCGGCGGCCATGGTCCTGATCGGCGCGCTCGAGTGGAGCAACGAGCGCACGATGGGCAGCCAGGACTTCTGGCACCGCCTCCTCACGGTGTTCTTCACCGCGGTGAACCCGCGCTCGGGCGGGTTCTCCACGGTCGACGCGGGCGCCCTGCGCCAGGAGACCTGGCTCGTGACCGACGCGCTCATGTTCGTCGGCGGCGGGTCGGCGTCGACCGCGGGCGGCATCCGGGTCACGACGCTCGCCGTCATGCTGCTGGCGATCCTCGCCGAGGCCCGCGGCGACCGGGACATCGACGTGTTCGGCCGCCGCATCCCCCGCGACACGCTCCGCCTCGCCATCGCCGTCGTGTTCATGGGCGCGACGGCGGTGCTCGTCTCGTGCATCGCGCTGCTCCAGCTCACCGACCACGACCTCGGCCCCGTCCTGTTCGAGGTCATCTCGGCGTTCGCGACGGTGGGCCTCTCCACGGGGATCACGCCCGGCCTGCCAGACGCCGCCAAGTACTGGCTGTGCGCCCTCATGTACGTGGGTCGCGTCGGCCTCATCTCCCTGCTGGGCGCGCTCGCGCTGCGCGACCGGCGGCGCATCGTACGCTTCCCCGAGGAGCGGCCGATCGTGGGATGACGACCGCAGCTCAGGCCGACGGAACGCCGAGAGGAACGATCAGTGCCCCCCGAGAAGAAAGCCCGCGAGCCGGAGCGCGACGCCGGTGTCCTCGTCATCGGCCTCGGCCGGTTCGGCTCGTCCCTCGCGTTGACGCTCGACCGCCTCGGCCAGGACGTGCTCGCCGTCGAGCGCGACGAGGGTCTCGTCGCGCACTTCTCGGGCCGGCTGCCGCTGGTCGAGGCCGACGCCTCGAACCCCGAGGCGCTCGAGCAGCTCGGCGCGCGCGAGTTCGGCGTCGCGGTCGTGGGCGTGGGCACCTCGCTGGAGGCGTCGGTGCTCATCACGGGCAACCTCGTCGACCTCGGCACGCCGCAGATCTGGGCCAAGGCGATCTCCGCCGAGCACGGACGCATCCTCACCCGGATCGGTGCCCACCACGTCGTCTTCCCGGAGGCCGACGCCGGCTCGCGCGTCGCGCACCTCGTGAGCGGCAAGATGCTCGACTACATCGAGGTCGAGGACGGGTTCACGATCGTCAAGATGCGTCCGCCGAAGGAGATGCAGGGCTTCACGCTCGCGCAGGCGAACATCCGGCAGCGGTACGGGGTGACCGTCATCGGCGTGAAGTCGCCCGGGCTCGAGTTCCAGTACGCGACGCCCGAGACCCGGGTGAGCGCCAACGACCTCATCGTCTGCTCGGGCCACGCCGAGCTCCTCGAGCGGTTCTCCGCGCGCCCCTGACCCCCTCGCGAGGTAGCGCGTTCCCCGCCGAGGTAGCGCGTTCCCCGCCGAGGTAGCGCGTTCCCCGCCGAGGTAGCGCGTTCCCCGCCGAGGTAGCGCGTTTCGCGACGAGGTAGCGCGTCCTGACGCGCTACGTCGTCGTGAAACGCGCTACCTCGCGGCCGAGAGCGCTACCTCGCGGTCAGGGGGTGCGACGGCGGAGCGTCGCGACGCCGAGCACGACCGCACCCACGATGAACGCGACGATCACGCCCACGGCGCCGCGCACGTCGACCCACTCTCCCCCGGCGGCGAGGTCCTGCATGGCCTCGACGGCGTAGGTGAGCGGGAACGCCCGGGAGAGCCACTCGAGCACCTGCGGCATCTGGCCGCGCGGCATGAGCAGCCCGCACGTGATGAGCTGCGGGAAGATGATCGCCGGCATCATCTGCACGGCCTGGAACTCGCTGCGCGCGAGCGCGGACGCCGCCAGCCCCAGGCAGGAGCCGAGCACGGCGTCGAGCAGCGCGACGACGATCACGAGCCACATGGGCCCCGCGACGTCCATGCGGACGAGCGTCGCGAACCCGACGACCACGAGCGCCTGGACGAGCGCGAGCGTAGCGAAGGCAAGGGCGTAGCCACCGACGAAGTCGCCCTTGCCCAGCGGCGTCGTCATGAGCCGCTCGAGGGTGCCGGACTGCCGCTCGCGCAGCGTGGCGACGCTCGTCACGAGGAACATCACGACGAGCGGGAAGAGCCCGACGAGCACGGGGCCGAACTGGTCGAGCACCGGCGTGCCGTCGAACATCCACGCGACGAGCCCGAGCAGCAGGCACGGGAGCACGAGGATGAGAGCGACCGTGCGGTGGTCGAAGCGCAGCTGGGCGAGCACCCGGGCCGCGGTGGTCCACGTGAGCGTCATCGTGCCGTCACCCCCTCCTGCGGGGCGCGCTCGACGAGCGCGAGGAACGCCCGCTCGGCGTCAGGGGCGCCGGTCGTGCGCAGGAGCTCGTCGGGCGTCGTGTCGGCGACGAGCGCGCCGTCGCGCAGGAGCAGCAGCCGGTCGCACCGATTGGCCTCGTCCATGACGTGGCTCGACACGAGCAGCGTGCGACCGTCGGCCGCGAGCCGACGGAACGTGTCCCACAGGTCGCGCCGCAGCACGGGGTCGAGGCCGACCGTCGGCTCGTCGAGCACGAGCAGCTCGGGCTCGCCGACGAGCGCCGCCGCGAGCGAGACCCGCGACAGCTCGCCGCCCGAGAGCGTGCCGACCCGCTGCTTCTCGTGCCCGCCGAGGTCGACGGTCGCCACCACCCGGGCCACCGCCTCGCGGGTGCCCGACGCCGGCACCCCGGCGAGGCGGGCGAAGTAGCGCGAGCCGCACCGTCTCGCCGTACTCGGTGTCCCACACGCCCACGACGGCGCGCACGAGCCGCTCCCCGAGCGTGTCGACCGGACCGTCGGCGGCCGCGCGCACGATCGCCGCCGGGTCGACGTCGGCGAGCCCGAGCGTCGCGGTGAACAGGTGGGCCTTGTCCGCGAACCAGTGCCGCACGGTGCCCGGGTCGACACCGGCCCGCCGCGCGACGCCGCGCAGCGACGCGGCGTCGTACCCGCGCTCGAGGAACCCCTCCCGCGCCGCGGTCAGCACGAGCGCGCGCGTGTCCTGGCCCGCGGGCCGGCGCCCGCGACGGCTCGGGATGGCGGCGTCGGGCACGGCTCAGCCCAGCTCGGCCGCCAGCTCGCGCGCCCGGTCCCGGGCCGCCTCGAGCGCGTCGAGGAACGCGGCGCGCACGCCCCGGTCGTCGAGCCGCCGCAGCGCCGCGACCGTGGTCCCGCCCGGCGAGGACACGCGCTCGCGCAGCGTCACCGGGTGCTCGCCGGTCTCGTCGAGCAGCCGGCCGGCCCCGAGCACGGTCTGCACCGCGAGCGTGCGCGCGACGTCGCGCGTCAGGCCGAGCAGCACGCCCGCCTCGGCCATCGCGTCGACCACGTAGAACACGTAGGCCGGGCCCGAGCCGGCGAGCGCCCCGACGGCGTCCATGTCCTTCTCGGCGACCCGGACCACCAGGCCCGAGCCCGACAGGATGCCCTCGACGAGCGCGAGGTCCTCGTCGCTCGCCGCGGAGCCGCCCACGATCGCGGTGACGCCCGCGCCCACCTGGGCCGGCGTGTTGGGCATGGCGCGCACGACGGCCGTCCCCGCGGGCAGGCGCTCCTCGAAGAAGCGCAGCGGCAGGCCGGCGGCGACGCTCACGACCACGGCGCCGGGCGCGAGCGCAGGCCCGATCGACGCGAGCATCGCGGCGACGTCCTTCGGCTTGACCCCGACCACGACGACGCGCGCGTCCGCGACCGCCGCCGCGTTGTCCGTGGTCGTACGCACGCCGTAGCGGGCCTCGAGCTCGCCCGCGCGCCCGTCCCGGCGCACGGTCGCGACGACGTCGCCCGGCGCGACCCCGCTCGCGAGAGCGCCCGCGAGCACCGCCTCGCCCATGTTGCCCGTGCCGCAGAACGCCACGCGCGTCCCGGTGATCCCCGTGATCTGCTCGTCCACGGGGACAACCGTACGCGGCGGCGCCCCTCCCGGAGCCCGCGCGGCGCTACAGCGGGAACGCCGAGTAGAAGTCCTCGACGAGCCCGGCCGGCCCCGTCGCCTGCAGGACGACGGTTCCGTTGCGCCACGTGACGACCGCCGTGCCGTCCTCGGCGCCCGGCGTGACCGCGTACGTGCCCGCGCTCTCGCCGTCGACCGTCACGTCGCCCGACATCGTGGCCTCGCCCGCGTCGGCGAGCAGGTCGTCGAGCACCCCGCCGGCCGTGCGCTCGTCGCCCCACTGGCCCACGACGAGCCGCACGACGGCGGCGCCCGCGGCGTTCGCGTCCGGCCCGTCCGCGTACGCGAGCGTCCATGCCTCGACCGCGTCGCGCTCGTCCTCCCAGTCGGCGCGCGGCTCGACCGCCCGCAGCGCCAGCTGGAGGACGGTGTCGGGCAGCGCGGTGAGCAGCGCGGTCTGGTTCTCCGGCCGGCCGGTCGGCTCGACGGTCGGCGTCGGCGGCGGGGCCGTCACGGTGGCGGCCGGCGTGGGGTCGTCGGACCGCGCGAACCCGGGCCACACGAACGCGGTGAGCACGGCGACGAGCAGCACGACGCCGAGCGCGAGCCCGGCCACGACGCGGCGGCGCCGGCGCAGCACCGCGGCGGACGGCCGCCGGTGCACGCGGTCGCCCGGCGACCGGTAGTCCGGGGAGAGATAACTGGGACGGCTGCCGCCCGTCCGCTGACCGCTCATCGTCGTCCTCTCGTGCGCCGGCCCGTTCTGCCGGGCTGACGGAACCATAGACCTTCTGCACGGTACGTCCGCGGACGGTCCTGTCGGTGGCTGCCCCTAGCGTGTGTCGGCGTGAGCACCTCGACGACGCGCGCCGCGCGCGCGACCAAGGCGTCCCGGCCCGCGTACCGCTGCACCGAGTGCGGCTGGACGACGGCGAAGTGGGCCGGCCGCTGCGGCGAGTGCCAGGCGTGGGGCACGGTGACCGAGGAGGGTCCCGCCGCGGCCGGCCCGCGCACGGTCGCCGTGACGCCGACCCGCTCGCCGGCGCGGCCCATCGCGGAGATCGACATCGACGCCGCCCGGGCGGTGCCGACGGGCGTCGCCGAGCTCGACCGCGTGCTGGGCGGGGGGCTCGTGCCCGGCGCGGTCGTGCTGCTCGCGGGCGAGCCGGGCGTCGGCAAGTCGACGCTGCTGCTGTCGGTCGCGTCCAACTACGCGCGCGGTCTCGACGGCGTCGACGCCCGCACGGTCCTCTACGTCACCGGCGAGGAGTCTGCGGGGCAGGTGCGGCTGCGGGCCGAGCGCGTCGGGGCGCTCGCCCCGAGCCTGCTGCTCGCGGCCGAGACCGACCTCGCCACGGTGCTGGGCCACGTCGAGGCCTCCGAGCCGGCGCTGCTCGTCGTCGACTCGGTGCAGACCATCGCCTCCGCCGAGGTGGACGGCGCGCCCGGCGGCGTGAGCCAGGTGCGCGAGGTCGCGGCGGCGCTCATCGCGGCCGCCAAGGAGCGCCAGGTGCCCGTGCTGCTCGTCGGCCACGTGACCAAGGACGGCACGGTCGCCGGGCCGCGCACGCTCGAGCACCTCGTCGACGTCGTGTGCCAGTTCGAGGGCGACCGGCACTCGCGCCTGCGCATGGTGCGCGCGGTGAAGAACCGGTACGGCCCCACGGACGAGGTCGGCTGCTTCGAGCTGTCCGAGTCCGGGATCGTCGGGCTGAGCGACCCGAGCGGGCTCTTCCTGTCGCACCTCGGCGCGGGCGTGCCCGGCACGTGCGTGACCGTGACGGTCGAGGGACGGCGTCCGCTCGCGCTCGAGATCCAGTCGCTCGTCGCGCCGTCGCCGCTGGCGAACCCGCGCCGTACCACGAGCGGCCTCGAGTCGTCGCGCCTCGCGATGATCCTCGCGGTCCTGCACCGGCACGGCGGCCTGCGGCTGGCCGACCAGGACGTGTACGTCTCGACGATCGGCGGCGCGCGCGTCACCGAGCCCGCCGCCGACCTCGCGACGGCGCTCGCGATCGTCTCGGCGCGCACGGGCGAGGCGCTGCCGCCCGGCACCGTCGCGGTGGGCGAGGTCGGGCTGGCGGGCGACATCCGGCCGGTCACGGCGATCGACCGACGGCTCAGCGAGGCCGCGCGGCTCGGGTTCGTGCGCGCCGTCGTGCCCGCCGGGACGGCCATGACGGCCCCCGCGGGCCTCCAGGTCCTCGAGGCACGGCACATCGCCGAGGCGGTCGAGCTGGCCGGGGCCGCTCCCGCGCGCGGACGCGAACGGCCGTCGGACCGCCCCGCATCGTAGGATGCGGTGGTGGCCCCTTCCAACGCGCACCCCGACGCCCTGCTCAGGGAGACCCTGGCAGCGGTGGCTCCCGGGACGGAGCTGCGCGACGGGCTGGAGCGCATCCTGCGCGGCCGGACGGGCGCCCTCATCGTGCTGGGCCTCGACAGGACGGTCGAGGAGATCTGCTCCGGCGGGTTCGTGCTCGACGTCGAGTTCTCCGCCACGCGGCTGCGCGAGCTGTCGAAGATGGACGGCGCCGTCGTGCTCGACCGGGACGCGATGCGCATCCGCCGCGCCGCGGTCCAGCTCCTGCCCGACCCCTCGATCGAGACGAGCGAGTCCGGCACCCGCCACCGCACGGCCGAGCGCGTCGCCAAGCAGACGGGCTACCCCGTCATCTCGGTGAGCCAGTCGATGCGGATCGTGGCGATCTACGTCGGCAGCGTCCGCCACGTGCTGGAGGACTCCGACACGATCCTCGGGCGCGCCAACCAGGCGCTCGCCACGCTCGAGCGGTACCGCGCGCGGCTCGACGAGGTGTCCGGCACGCTGTCGGCCCTCGAGATCGAGGACCTGGTCACGGTGCGCGACGTGTGCTCCGTCGTCCAGCGCCTCGAGATGGTGCGCCGCATCTCCGAGGAGATCGACGGCTACGTCATCGAGCTCGGCGTCGACGGCCGCCTGCTCGCGCTCCAGCTCGACGAGCTCATCGGTGGCATCGGCGCCGACCGCGACCTCGTCGTGCGCGACTACGTGGACCTCGAGCGCTCGGGCCGGTCCCTGGCCGACGTGCAGGCCGACCTCGCGGCGCTCGACTCCGCGCAGCTGCTCGACTTCGGCCACGTCGGCCGCGTGCTCGGCCTGCCAGGCGGCGGCGTGGCGCTCGACGCCGCGGTCGCGCCGCACGGCTTCCGCCTGCTGTCCAAGGTCCCGCGCCTGCCGTCGGCCGTCATCGACCGGCTCGTCGCGCACTTCGGCGGGCTGCAGAAGCTCCTCGCCGCGAGCGTCGACGACCTCATGGCCGTCGACGGCGTGGGCGAGCAGCGCGCCCGCGCGATCCGCGAGGGCCTGTCCCGCCTGGCCGAGTCGAGCATCCTCGAGCGCTACGTCTGACCCTCCCGTGTCAGAAAGGTGGTGGGCTGGAGCCCACCACCTCTCTGACAGCTAGGGCTTCTTGCCGTTGTTCTCCCCGCCGCGCGGCCGGTCCTCCGCGTCGTCGGGCTTGCCCCTGTCCTTCTCGGCGTCCTCGGCCGTCGGCGCGGCGCTCGGCTCCGCGCTCGGCTCGGCCGCGGACGGCTCGGGGCTCGGGGTCGGGGACGCGCTCGCGGGCGCGGCCACCGTGAACGTCACGACGTCGCTCTCCGCACCCGGCACGTCGGCCATGGTGACCTTGGCCTGGTACGTCCCCGGCGTCACGGGCGGCTGACCGCCCTCGCAGCCCGGCACGGTCCGCACGGAGGACCACCGCACCTCGCGCGGGGGCGCGGCGTCGCCCGGGCCGAGCATGAGCTCCTGGGTCCCGCTCGCGCAGTCGGCCGACGACCACACGCGGTCCTCGCCCGACGCGTCGGTGATCGTCACCGCGAGGCTCGCCGCACCGCCGTCGAACAGGCACGGGACGCGGCCCACGTTCTCGACCCCCACGGTGAAGACGAGCGGCTCGCCCTCGCGGACGGACGTGGCGCCGGCCGTCAGGGTGAGGTCGACCTCCTGCGCGGTGCACGTGCCGGCCGGGCCGGACACGTCGAGCGGCTCGGGCGGCACGGCCTTGTCGGCGAGCAGCTGCGGACCCGGGTCGGGCCAGGCCTCGCGCACCGCCTCGACGGCGCGGCCGATGCCGTACCCGCCGAACGTGCCGGCGGCCACGAGCGCGGCGGCCACGAGCAGCGCGAGCGTCCCGGGGCGACGGCGTCCGGTGTCGGCGCGACGCCGGGCGGAGCCCCGCCGGGCTCCTGAGGCGCGTGACGACGAGCGGTTCGACCGGGCGCCCGCGCGCGACGCGCTGCCGGGCGCCTGGAGGTACGACGTCGTCGCGACGGCGCGCTCCCCGCGGCGGGCGGACGACGAGGACGAGGACCTCGACGGCGTCGCACCGGAGCGGGTGGACGCGCCGCGCGTCGACGTGCCCCGGGCCGCCGTGCTCCGGGTGGACGACGAGCGCGACGACGCACCGCGACCCGACGAGGAGCGCGGGGCGGGCTTCTTCGCGCCGGAGCCGCGGGACGTCGAGCGTCCGCGCGGCGTGCCGCCGCCGCGTCGCCGGTCGTCCGCAGATGCCACGCGCTTCCCTCTCCTCCAGACCTGAGCCGACGGTCGTCCGGTACGTGCCCACCACGGTCGGCGCCACCGTACGACGCCGGCGCGCCCCGTCCCCGGAGCCGCGCCGCACATCGTCTCAGGCGACGGCCCTCGCGCGCACGCGGGGGTCGCCAGACGGCCGGCCGTGGGCCAGAATGGTCGCTCGTGCCCACCGACCACGCCCGACTCGTGGACCGGGTCACCACCTGGTACGACGACGTCGCGCGCGACCTGCCCTGGCGCAGCCCCGACCGGACGCCATGGGGCGTGCTGGTGAGCGAGGTGATGCTCCAGCAGACGCCCGTCGTGCGGGTCGAACCGGTCTGGCGCACGTGGATGTCCCGCTGGCCGACGCCGACCGACCTCGCTGCCGCCTCGACCGCCGACGTGCTGCGCGCGTGGGACCGCCTCGGCTACCCGCGGCGCGCGCTGCGGCTCGCCGAGTGCGCCCGGACGATCGTCGACCGTCACGGCGGCGAGGTGCCCGACGACGAGGCCGCGCTGCGCGCGCTGCCCGGCGTCGGCGAGTACACGGCCGCGGCGGTGCGGGCGTTCGCGTTCGGCCGCCGCGCCGTCGTCGTCGACACCAACGTGCGCCGCCTGCTCGCGCGCACGGTCGCCGGCGCCGCGCTGCCCGCGCCGTCGTACACGGTCGCCGAGCGCACGCTCGCCGAGACCGTGGCCCCGCCCGAGGACGTCACCGCGGCACGCTGGGCCGCCGCGTCGATGGAGCTCGGTGCGGTGGTGTGCACCGCGCGCGCCCCGCGGTGCGGCGCGTGCCCGGTGCGCGACCTGTGCACCTGGCGGGCCGCCGGCCACCCGCCCGACGCGCACGCCGGCCGCCGCCGGGTGCAGGCGTGGCACGGCACCGACCGGCAGGTGCGCGGCCGCGTGATGGCGGTGCTGCGCGGCGCGACCGGACCGGTGCACCGCGACCTGCTCGCGGACGTCGGCAAGGACCCGGCCCAGGTCGAGCGGTGCCTCGCCGGGCTCGTCGAGGACGGGCTCGTCGAGCAGGGCGCCGACGGGCGCTACGCGCTCCCCCTCGCACCCGCCTGAGCCGGGCTCACAGGTCGAGCAGCATGCGCGAGTTGCCGAGGGTGTTCGGCTTGACGCGGGCGAGGTCGAGGAACTCCGCGACGCCGTCGTCGTGCGAGCGCAGCAGCTCGGCGTAGACCTCGGGCGTCACGGGCGTGCCGTCGATCTCGCGGAACCCGTGCGCCGTGAAGAACTCGACCTCGAACGTCAGGCAGAACACGCGGCGCAGGCCGAGCGCCCGCGCCCGGTCGAGCAGCGCCTCGACGAGCGCGTGCCCGACGCCGCGCCCGCGCCAGGCCGGGTCGACCGCGAGCGTGCGGACCTCGGCGAGGTCGTCCCACATGACGTGCAGCGCCCCGCACCCGATCACCGCGCCAGGGGTGCCGTCGTCGGGCACCTCCTGCGCGACGAGGAACTCCTGGACGGCCTCGTAGTAGCCGACCATCTCCTTGGCGAGCAGGATGCGCTCCTGCGCGTACGGCTCGACGAGCGCACGCACCGCCCGCATGTCCGCCGGCAGCGCGGGGCGGACGGTGAACGAGGCGTCGCTGGTCACCGCGTCACTGTACGACGGCGCCACCGGGTGCCCGCGGGACGCGCCACGTGGTGGGCACGGGTCCCGTGGTGGGCACGGGTCCCGTGGTGGGCACGCGTCACGAGCCGTCGACGAGCCGGACCGCGGTGAGCTCGTCGAGCACGAGGTCGGTCACGACGCCGGCCGCGAGCGCCGCGCGCAGCGGGGCGACCTTGTTGTCGCCCGCGACCGCGCACAGCCGCCGCGGGATGCGGCGCAGCTGGTGCGGCGTCGGGCCGGACGCGCGCGCGTTGATCGGGATGTCGCGGTAGGTGCCGTCGGCACGCAGGAAGACCGTGCACACGTCGCCGACCACGCCCTCGGCATCGAGCAC
This sequence comes from Isoptericola variabilis 225, assembly GCF_000215105.1. Taxonomy (GTDB): domain Bacteria; phylum Actinomycetota; class Actinomycetes; order Actinomycetales; family Cellulomonadaceae; genus Isoptericola; species Isoptericola variabilis_A. The sequence continues at coordinate 578,704 of NC_015588.1, read as the reverse complement.
CGCGACGTCCTCCGGGTCGAGGTACCCGGCCGCGTACACGTGCGACGGCACGCCGCCCGACACGGCTCCCACGGAGAACAGGGCGATGTCGGCCTGGGCCTGCACGTCGAGCACGCGGCGCACCGAACGCTCGCGCCACATCGCCGACTTCGTCTCGGCGTAGTCGAAGAACGCCGGGACCGAGAAGTGGTGCACCTGGGCGTCGAACGCGGACCCGAACGCCGCGATGATCTCGCCCGCGTAGCCGACGCCCGACGTGCGCGTGTTCGCGGCGCCGTTGAGCTGCACGACGGCGGAGCCGCGGGTGGCCTTGTGGTGCAGGTGGTGCGCGATCGCCGCGAGCGTCGTGCCCCACGCGATGCCGAGCACCATGCCGGAGTCGTACCAGCGGGCGAGCAGGCGCGCGGTCGCGATGGCGACCTGGTCGAGCCGCGCCTCGTCGTCCGCGGAGTCCGGCACGGGAACGACGTAGGCGTCGATGCCGTACGCGGCCGAGATCTCCTTGCCGAGGCCGGGTGCGCGCGAGTGCGCGGGCCGCAGCGTGATCTCGACGACGCCGGTCTGGCGCGCGTGCTTGATGAGCCGCGAGACCGTCGAGCGGGAGGTGCGCAGGTGCCGCGCGATGGTCTCCATCTTCATGTCCTGGAGGTAGTACATCGTCGCGGCCATGAGCACGTCGCGCTCGCGATCGGTCGTCATGGCGCCCCACTCTGCCACGGCTGCACGTTCGTGCACAGCGGTTGCGCGAACGTGCCAGGGATGCTGAGGTCGGACCGTCGTCGACGGGGAGGGGACAACGATGGCGTCCACACGACTCACGGCCGAGTCGCGCGAGCAGGCGCTGGCGGCGCTCGACGCGTCGCGCGAGGCGACCGGCGAGCTCGACGTGCTCGTCGTGGGTGGCGGCGTGACCGGCGCGGGGATCGCGCTCGACGCCGTGACCCGCGGGCTGTCCACGGCCGTCGTCGAGGCGCAGGACTGGGCGTCGGGCACCTCGAGCCGCAGCAGCAAGCTGGTGCACGGCGGCCTGCGGTACCTGCAGATGCTCGACTTCCACCTCGTGCACGAGGCGCTCACCGAGCGCGACCTGCTGCTCAAGGAGCTCGCGCCGCACCTCGTGCGCCCGGTCCCCTTCCTCTACCCGCTCGAGCACCGCGTGTGGGAGCGCGCCTACGTCGGCGCCGGCATCGCGCTGTACGACACGCTGGCGGCGATCGCGCCGGGACGCCGGGCCATGCCGATCCACCGCCACCTCACGCGGCGCGCGATCGCCCGCAAGTTCCCCGACCTCGCGCACGACGCCGCGATCGGCGCCGTGCAGTACTGGGACGCGTCGGTCGACGACGCGCGCCTCGTCGCGACGCTCGTGCGCACCGCCGCGAGCTACGGCGCGCACGCGGCGTCGCGCACCCAGGTGGTCGAGCTGACCAAGAGCGCCACCGGCGCGGTCAACGGCGCCGTCGTCGTCGACCTCGAGACCGGCCGCGAGATCACGGTCCGCGCCCGCCACGTCGTCAACGCCACCGGTGTGTGGACCGAGGACACCGAGGCGCTCGCCGGCGACCAGGGCGGCCTGCACGTGCTGGCGTCCAAGGGCATCCACATCGTCGTGCCGCGCGAGCGGATCAAGGGCCAGGTCGGCCTGATCCTGCAGACCGAGAAGTCCGTGCTGTTCATCATCCCGTGGTCGCGGTACTGGATCATCGGCACGACCGACACGCCCTGGAACCTCGACCCCGTGCACCCCGTCGCGACCGCGACGGACATCGACTACGTGCTCGACCACGCCAACGCGGTGCTCGCGCACCCGCTGTCGCGCGACGACGTCATCGGCACCTACGCGGGCCTGCGCCCGCTGCTGCAGCCCGGCACCAAGGAGGGCACCTCCTCCGCCAAGGTGTCGCGCGAGCACACCGTCGCCTCCCCCGCGCCCGGCCTGACCGTCATCGCGGGCGGCAAGCTCACGACGTACCGGGTCATGGCCAAGGACGCGATCGACTTCGCGATCGGCTCCCGGGCGTCGGCGCTGCCGTCCATCACGCACCGCATCCCGCTGCTCGGCGCGGTCGGCCTGCAGGCCGTGCAGCGCCAGGCGCGCGCGTGGGCGCAGCGTTACGGCTGGACGCCCGCCATGGTCGACCACCTGCTGCACCGGTACGGGTCCAACCTGCGCGAGATCGTCGAGCTGTGCGAGGCAGACGCGTCGCTCGCGCGCCCGCTCGAGCACGCGCCCGCCTACCTGCGCGCCGAGGTCCACTACGGCGTGAGCCACGAGGGCGCGCTGCACCTCGAGGACCTCCTGCTGCACCGCACGCGCCTGATCTACGAGGTGCCGGACAGCGGGCTCGCCGCGCTGCCGGAGATCGCCGACGTCGCCGGACCGCTGCTCGGCTGGGACGACGCCGCGCGCGAGCGCGAGATCGCGGCCTACACCTCGATCGTCGAGGCCGAGCGCGCCGCCGCGCTCGAGAGCGACGACGCCGCGGCCGAGGCCGCCCGACGACGGGCCGCGGACGTCGCGGCCATGCGCCCGCTCCGCACCTGAGCGGGCCCCCGAACGACGGCGCGCCGACCCCTCGACGCCGAGGGCCGCCGCGCCGGCGACCTGACAAGGAAGTCATTCGAGAAAGCGAGACGGCAATGTCAACAGGCCAGATCTTCCTCACCGAGATGCTGGGCACGATGATGCTCCTGCTCCTCGGCTGCGGCGTCGTGGCGAACGTGATCCTGCCCAAGACGAAGGGCTTCGGCGGCGGTTGGCTGCTGATCAACTTCGGGTGGGGCCTGGCGGTGTTCTCCGGCGTCTTCGTGGCCTTCAACAGCGGCGCCCACATCAACCCGGCCGTGACGCTCGGGATCCTGGCCAACGGTGCCGACGAGTTCGGACCGGGGATCGAGGCGAACTTCGGCAACGCCCTGATCTACATCGCCGCCCAGATGGTCGGCGCGTTCATCGGCGCGGCGCTCGCCTTCCTGACCTACAAGAAGCACTTCGACGAGGAGGCGCCCGGCCCGATCAAGCTCGCGGTCTTCTCGACCGGCCCCGAGCTGCGCTCGTACACGTGGAACCTCGTGACCGAGGTCGTCGGCACGTTCGTCCTCGTCTTCGTCATCCTGCAGTTCGCCAACTGGCCCGGAGACCTGGGTCCGCTGGCGGCGGCCCTCCTCGTGACCGGCATCGGCGCGAGCCTCGGCGGCCCCACGGGGTACGCCATCAACCCGGCCCGCGACCTCGGCCCGCGCATCGCCCACGCCGTCCTGCCGATCCGCGGCAAGGGCCCGAGCGACTGGGGCTACTCCTGGGTCCCGGTCGTCGGCCCGATCGTCGGCGGCGTCCTCGCCGGCCTCGTCGCGAACGCCATCGCCTGACCGTCCCCTGTCCGACAGCACCTACCCACGACGACGTGAAGGACCCCCACCATGGCTGACTACGTCCTCGCCATCGACCAGGGCACGACGAGCTCGCGTGCCATCATCTTCGACCACTCGGGCCGTATCATCTCGACCGGCCAGCTCGAGCACGACCAGATCTTCCCCAGGGCGGGCTGGGTCGAGCACAACCCCGAGCAGATCTGGAACAACGTGCGCGAGGTCGTCGGCCTCGCCCTGACCCGCGCCAACCTCACCCACACCGACCTCGCCGCGATCGGCATCACCAACCAGCGCGAGACCGCCGTCGTGTGGGACCGGACGACGGGCAAGCCCGTGTACAACGCGATCGTCTGGCAGGACACGCGCACGCAGGCGATCGTCGACGAGCTGGGCGGCGACGTCGGGGCCGACAAGTACAAGTCGATCGTCGGCCTGCCCCTCGCGACGTACTTCTCGGGTCCCAAGATCAAGTGGATCCTCGACAACGTCGACGGCGCCCGCGAGGCCGCCGAGCGCGGCGACCTGCTCTTCGGCAACACCGACACGTGGGTCCTGTGGAACATGACCGGCGGCGTCGAGGGCGGCGTGCACGTCACCGACGTCACCAACGCCTCGCGCACCATGCTCATGGACCTCGACACGCTGTCGTGGCGCGAGGACATCGCGGCCGACATGGGCATCCCGCTGTCGATGCTGCCCGAGATCCGCTCGTCGTCCGAGGTGTACGGCCAGGGCCGCCCCCGCGGCATGGTGCCCGGCGTGCCGATCGCCGGCATCCTCGGCGACCAGCAGGCGGCCACGTTCGGCCAGGCGTGCTTCGAGGTCGGCACCGCGAAGAACACGTACGGCACCGGCAACTTCATGCTCCTCAACACGGGCACCGAGAAGGTCCCGAGCAAGAACGGCCTGCTCACGACGGTCTGCTACAAGATCGGCGACGCCCCGCAGGTGTACGCGCTCGAGGGCTCGATCGCCGTCACCGGCTCTCTCGTGCAGTGGCTCCGCGACAACCTGGGTCTGTTCACCGACGCGCCCGACATCGAGTGGCTCGCGGGCAAGGTCGACGACAACGGCGGCGCGTACTTCGTGCCCGCGTTCTCCGGCCTGTTCGCGCCGTACTGGCGGCCCGACGCGCGCGGCGCGCTCGTCGGCCTCACCCGGTACGTCAACCGCAACCACATCGCGCGCGCGGCGCTCGAGGCCACGGCCTACCAGACGCGCGAGGTCATGGACGCCATGAACGCCGACTCGGGCGTCGACCTCACCGAGCTCAAGGTCGACGGCGGCATGGTCGCCAACGAGCTGCTCATGCAGTTCCAGGCCGACCAGCTCGGCGTCGACGTCGTGCGGCCCAAGGTCGCCGAGACGACGGCGCTCGGTGCCGCGTACGCGGCGGGCATCGCCGTCGGGTTCTGGAACGGCGAGGAGGACGTCACCGCCAACTGGGCCGAGGACAAGCGCTGGTCGCCGTCCATGGCCGAGGACGAGCGCGAGCGGCTCTACCGGCAGTGGAAGAAGGCCGTGACGAAGACGTTCGACTGGGTGGACGAGGACGTGCAGTAGTCGTCGTTCGTGCCCGCGGCGGGGAAGGACCTCGTGCGGGCGGCCGCGTTCACGGGCGCAGGGCGCCCTCCACTTCGGGAGAGATACGGCCGCCCGCACGAGGTCCTTCCCCGCCGCTCGTCTGGTCGGCTGCTGCCCGTAGGGTGATCGGGTGACCGTCACCTCCACCGTCGAGTACACGATCCCCGGCCTGCACGTCACCGACAGGACGCTCCGCGTGCCGCTCGACTGGTCGCGGCCCGACGACGGGCGCTCGCTGACCGTCTTCGTGCGCGAGCTCGTGGCGCCGCAGCGCAAGGACGACGACCTGCCGCTGCTCGTGTTCCTCCAGGGCGGGCCGGGTGGCAAGGGCCCGCGGCCGACCGGGCCCGACGGCTGGCTGGGGACGGCCCTCGAGCGCTTCCGCGTGGTGCTGCTCGACCAGCGCGGCACCGGCCGGTCCTCGGCCGTGCGGGCCGCGGCGCTGCAGGCGCTCGGCACCGGCGCCGAGCAGGCCGAGCACCTGACGCACTTCCGGGCCGACTCGATCGTCGCCGACGCCGAGCACGTGCGGAAGACGGTCTACGGCGGCCGGCGGTGGTGCTCGCTCGGCCAGTCGTACGGCGGCTTCATCACGCTGACGTACCTGTCGCAGGCGCCCGAGGGGCTGGCGGCGTCCTTCGTCACAGGTGGGCTCGCCGGCCTGACGGCGAGCGCCCGGGAGGTCTACGAGCGCACGCAGGAGCGCGTCGTCGCGAAGAACGCCCGCTACCGGGAGCGCTACCCGCACGACGCCGAGCGGCTGGCGCGCGTCGCCGACCGGGTCGCGGCCGGCGACGTCCGGCTGCCTGGCGGCGACGTGCTCACGGTCGAGCGCGTCCAGTCGCTGGGCATGGACCTCGGCATGGGGCCGGGCTTCGAGCGCATCCACTGGATCGTCGACGAGGCGTTCGACGACGCCTCGCCCGACGAGCTGACCGACACCTTCCTCGCCGCGGTCCAGGACGAGACCGGCTTCGCCGCGAACCCGATGTACGCCGTCCTGCACGAGTCGATCTACGCGCAGTCGTCGACGGGTCCGACGGCGTGGGCCGCGCAGCAGGTGCGCGACGGCGACCCGCGCTTCGCCGCCGACGCCCGGCCGCTGCTGCTCACCGGCGAGATGATCTACCCCTGGATGTTCGAGCAGGTCGCGGCGCTGCGGCCGTTCCGCGAGGCGGCGGAGGCGCTGGCCGCGCGCGCCGACTGGCCGGACCTGTACGACCTGGAGAGGCTCGCCGCCAACGAGGTGCCGGTCGAGGCCGCCGTGTACTTCGACGACATGTTCGTCGACGCCGGCCTGTCGCTCGAGACCGCCGCCCACGTCGGCAACGCGCGCGCCTGGGTGACCAACGAGTTCGAGCACGACGGCCTCCGGATGGGCGACGTGTTCGCGCGCCTGCTCGAACGCATGGACGCCCGCGGCGCGACGCCGAAGTAGCGCACCACCCGGCGAGGTAGCGCTGAAATCGCCCAGGTAGCGCGTTCTCGCGCGAGGTAGCGCTGCAACCCGCGAGGTAGCGCACCACCCCGCGAGGTAGCGCGTTCCCACGGGCCGTAGCCGCGCGGACGGCGTCACCGACCGTCCGCGGCGACCATCTCGTCGAACATCTCGTCGGTGCACTCGGGCTCGTGCTCGCCGAGCACCCGCGTGTACATCGGGTACCAGCCGCGGTGCGGGAACGGTCCGACGCTGTAGTGCACCGTCGTGCAAACTGTGCGCCCGAGGCGTCGACGTCGACGACGAGCGCGATCATGACCGTCTCGCCCGGCTCGAGGTCGAACCCGTCGGGTCCGAGAACCTCGGCGTCGGCCCAGAACGCGGCCCGCGGGTCGTGCTCGGCTCCGATCGCGGCGGCCACCGCCGCGAGCACCACCCCCGCGGCGACCCACCGCCGTCGTTCGTGCGGGACGGGAGCCTCGACGACGTCGTCGGTCAGCGTCATGGGGCACTCCTACCGGTGATCGGTCGCGGTGTCGCGGCGCCCGCGCCCTAGCTCGTCGGGCGGCGCGGCAGCATGCCGAGGTGCGTGTGATGGAACGAGTCCGGTTCCTTGAGGCCGAACCCCAGCGCACGGTCGACGGCGACGTGGAACGCCCAGGCGAGTGCCGCCGTCGCGCAGAACGCCTGGGCGGAGGCCGAACCGGCCCCGAGGGCGAGACCGACCGCGAGCGCGCCGAGGAGCAGCGGCCCGACGTACGAGTGCCCGAGGTTGTAGACGATCGCGCCGACGCGCGGGCCCCGCAGGTAGCCGAGCGCCGACAGGTCGAACAGCAGGAACGCCGCGAACAGCACCCACCACGTCGCCGGCACGAGCAGCCACGCGGCCCACACGAGGCCCACGGCGACGAGCAGCGCCTCGGCACGCAGGACGACGCGCGGGCGGGTGAGGTCGGTCGTCGGCTGCGGCAGGGGCTGGGTCGCCTCGTCGCGCGCGTCGTCGCTCATGCGCCGCACGCTAGCGGCCGACGTCGGGCGGGCACATCCTCCGATCGGAGGTTCGTGCCGCGCTACGTCGCGGCAGAACGCGCTACCTCGCCGGCTCGAGCGCTACGTCGCGGCAGAACGCGCTACCTCGCCGGCTCGAGCGCTACGTCGCGGCAGAACGCGCTACCTCGCCGGCTCGAGCGCTACCTCGCGAGTGCAGTGCTACGTCGTGGGGTGGTCCGGAGCGTGGCGCTCGAGGAACGAGTACACCTCGGTGTCGTCGACGCCGGGAAAGACGCCCCGGGGCAGCGCGGCGAGGATCTGCTGGTGCATGCGGGCGCTCGGCCACGACACGCCCTCCCATCGTGCGGCGAGGTCGACCGGCGGGCGCTGGCAGCACGCCGGGTCGGGGCACGTGGACTTCCGGCGCACCTGGGTGTCGCGGCCGCGGAACCACTTCGCGTGCGCGTACGGGACGCCGACGGTCACGGAGAACTGCCGCCCGTCGGCGGCCGCGCCGGTCTGCACGGAGTCCCAGAAGGTGCCGGCCGGGGTGTCGGTGTACTGGTAGGACTCCGTCGCGCGGTCGCGGCGCGCGAAGGCCTCGCGCCCCGCCCACCACTTGCACACGAGCTGGCCCTCGATCGCGCCGGTGACGTCCATGGGCAGCGGCAGCCCGTCGTTCGCGTATCCGCGGAACAGGGCGCCGTCGTCGCCCACGCGCAGGAAGTGCAGCGGGATGCCGAGGTGCACCGTCGCGAGGTTCGTCAGCCGCATCGCCGCGGCCTCGTGCGTCACGCCGAACGCGTCGCGGAAGTCCTCGACGGCGAGGTCCTTCTCGCGCTTGCGCTGCGACAGGAAGTCGACCGCGAACGACTGCGGGATGAGGCACGCCGCCGCGAAGTACGTGATCTCGACCCGCTGGCGCAGGAACTCGGCGTACGAGCGGGGCCGCTCGTGGCCCAGCACGCGGTGCGCGATGGCCTGCAGCGCGAGCGAGCGCAGCCCGTGCCCGCCCGGGATGGACGCGGGCGGCAGGTAGATCCGTCCGTTGCGCCAGTCGGTGACCGACCGCGCGGAGCGGGGCAGGTCGTCGACGTGCAGGATCGTCAGCCCCAGGGCCTCGGCCATGCGCGCGACCGTCCGGTGCATGAGCGCACCGCCCGTGTAGCCGGCCCGCCGCGTCATGTCCTCGGCGATCGCCTCGATCTGCGGCAGGTGGTTGTCGCGGGCCTGGCGCTCCAGGCGCAGCTCGGTGTTGGCCCGCCGCGCCTCCTCGGGCGTCGCGATCGCCTCCTCCTCGCGCCGGGCGATCTCGGCGTGCAGGCCGACGAGCTGCTCGAGCACCGGCACGGGCAGCTTCTGGCTCGGCTTGATGGCGGGCAGGCCGAGCGCCGCGAACAGGGGTCCGCGCTGGGCACGCTCGAGCGCGATCTCGAGCTCGGCGCGGCGCGACGGCGGCTCGGCGGCGAGCAGGTCGGCGAGCGGCACGTCGAGGGCCTCGGCGATCGCTCGCAGCAGCGACAGGCGGGGCTCGCGGCGCCCGTTCTCGACGAGCGACAGGAGGCTCGGCGCCGAGCCCACGCGCTCGCTGAGCGCGTCGAGCGTCAGCCCGCGCGACGTGCGCGCGTGCCGGATGCGCCGGCCGAGCGTGATGAGGTCCGGCGCCTCCGCGCCCGGCACGAGCTCCGCCCTCGTCCCGTACGCGCCCGACGGCGGTACTCGCGTCGAGCCGGATTCCTGGCGTCTCGCAGACATGGTTTCACCGTACGTGAAGATCGACGAATCTTCACGCCGTCACGGCTGGTAAGCCGCCTCGGTCCGGCGCAGGCTGGAACCAGGACCTCACTGGACGGACGGAGCACGTCATGACCTTCACAGCGAACCCGCGCCGGACCCGACTCGCCCTCGCCGAGCTCGTGCCCGACGTCGCACCCGCGAGCTCGACCGGCGGCCTGCCCACCGCGCACCGCCCGGCCGACCCGCGGGCCTGGGTCGCCGAGATCGCCGAGCTGACCCAGCCCGACGAGGTCGTGTGGTGCGACGGTTCTGCCGCCGAGAAGCAGCGCCTGATCGACCTCATGGTCGACGCCGGCACGCTGATCCGCCTGAACGAGGAGAAGCGCCCCAACTCGTACCTCGCGCGCTCGAACCCGTCCGACGTCGCGCGCGTCGAGTCGCGCACCTTCATCTGCTCGGAGCGCGAGCAGGACGCCGGCCCGACCAACAACTGGCGCGCGCCCGAGGAGATGCGCGCCGAGCTGCGCGACGTCTTCGCCGGGTCGATGCGCGGCCGCACCATGTACGTGGTGCCGTTCTCGATGGGCCCGGTCGGCGGGCCGATCTCGCAGGTCGGCATCGAGATCACCGACTCGCCCTACGTCGTCGTGTCGATGCACGTCATGACGCGCGTGTCGTCCGAGGTGCTGCGCCTCATCGACGCCGGCCGGCAGTGGGTGCCGGCCGTGCACTCGGTCGGCGCGCCGCTCGCCCCGGGCGAGGAGGACGTCCCGTGGCCGTGCAACGACACGAAGTACATCGTCCACTACCCCGAGACTCGCGAGATCTGGTCGTACGGCTCGGGCTACGGAGGCAACGCGCTGCTCGGCAAGAAGTGCTTCGCGCTGCGCATCGCCTCGGTTATGGCCCGTGACGAGGGCTGGCTCGCCGAGCACATGCTGCTGATCCGGGTCACGTCCCCCGAGGGGCGCAAGTACCACGTCGCCGCGGCGTTCCCCAGCGCGTGCGGCAAGACGAACCTCGCGATGCTGCGCCCGACCATCCCCGGCTGGACCGTCGAGACGCTCGGCGACGACATCGTGTGGATGCGCCCCGGCCCGGACGGGTCCCTGCGCGCGATCAACCCCGAGGCGGGCTTCTTCGGCGTCGCGCCCGGGACCGGCGTCGTGACCAACCCGACCGCCGTCGAGACGCTCACGCACGACGTCATCTTCACGAACGTCGCGCTGACCGACGACGGCGACGTGTGGTGGGAGGGCCTGACGCCCGAGCCGCCCGCGCACCTGGTCGACTGGCAGGGCCAGGACTGGACGCCGGACTCCGGCCGCCCGGCCGCGCACCCCAACTCGCGGTTCACGGTCGCGGCCGCGCAGTGCCCCACCATCGCCGACTGCTGGGAGGACCCGGCCGGCGTCCCGGTCGACGCGATCGTGTTCGGCGGCCGCCGCGCGTCGAACGTGCCGCTCGTGACGCAGGCGCTGAGCTGGGACCACGGCGTCTTCATGGGCGCGACCATCTCGTCCGAGCAGACCGCGGCCGCAGAGGGAACCGTCGGCGAGCTTCGCCGCGACCCGTTCGCCATGCTGCCGTTCTGCGGCTACAACATGGCCGACCACTGGGCGCACTGGCTGCGCGTGGGCCAGGGCCTCGACCCCGACAAGCGGCCCAAGGTCTTCCAGGTCAACTGGTTCCGCAAGGGCCCCGACGGCCGGTTCCTCTGGCCCGGGTTCGGCGAGAACGCGCGCGTCGTCAAGTGGATGGTCGAGCAGCTCGACCGCTCGCGCGGCCTGCGGACCGACGCGGGCGCCGTCCACTCCCCCGTCGGGCTGCTGCCTGACCCCGGGGCGCTCGACACCGACGGGCTCGAGCTGTCCGACGACGACCTGGCCGCGCTCTTCGACGTGCCCGCCGAGCCGTGGCGCCGCGAGACCGAGCTGACCGCCGAGTTCTTCGAGACGTTCGGCGACCGCGTCCCCGCGCAGCTCTGGGCCCAGCTCGCCCGGCTGCGCGAGCGCCTGGCCTGACGCACGCGCACTCGGCGGCGTCCGCGCCGGTCAGTAGACCGTCCCCATGAGCTCGCGGACGTCGGCCAGGACCCCGTCCGCCAGGGCGTTCGCGCGCGCGTTCCCCCGGGCGAGCACGTCCCGGACGACGCCGTCGGCGTCCGCGGCGAGGGACCGGCGTCGGGCACGCAGCGGCCGCAGGCCCTCGACGACGGCCTCGGTCACGACCTCCTTGAGCCGCCCCGCGCCGGCCGCGCCGACCGACTCCGCGAGCGCCTCCGGCGTCGTGCCCGCGAAGTGCGCCCCGATCCGCAGGAGGTTGGCGATCTCCGGGCGGGCCTGCGGCTCGTACGTGATGCGGCGCTCGGCGTCCGACCGGGCGCGCCGGAAGAACGCGGAAGACGACGAGTCCCGGGCTGCGGCGGGCAGCTCGGGACTCGGTGGGTGCGGCGGGGCGCGTCAGGTCACGGCTGCTCGTGCAGCCGCCACCAGTCGGTACGCCTCGTCATGCGCACCAGCGTAGTCGGCCCAGGTTCCCTTCCGCGAGGTCGTACCGCCGGTCTCGAGGTCGTACTCCCCGGGTACGACGTCGGGACCGGCGGTACGACCTCGCGAAAAGGGGGGCGAGCACGACGGGTGGGAGAATCGGCGTCGTGCCCGAGCCGACCCCCGCACCGCCCGCCGACCCGTTCCTCCACGTCGTGTACTTCGAGCCGCGCATCCCCGGCAACACGGGATCGGCGATCCGGCTCGCCGCGGTCACGGGTGCGCGGCTGCACCTCGTCGAGCCGCTTGGCTTCGACCTGTCCGAGGCCAAGCTCAAGCGCGCGGGCCTGGACTACCACGACCTCGCCGTCATGGACGTGCACCCGTCGCTCGACGCCGCGTTCGAGGCCGTGCTCGCCGGGACGCCCGACGCTCGGGTGTTCGCCTTCACGACCCGCGCGACGACGTCGTACACCGACGTGACGTACCGCCACGGCGACGTGCTGCTCTTCGGTCCCGAGCCGACGGGCCTGCCGGACGACGTCCTCGCGCACCCGCGCCTCACCGACCAGCTGAGGATCCCGATGCTGCCGGGCCGCCGCTCGCTCAACCTCACCAACGCGGCGTCGATCGCGGTCTACGAGGCGTGGCGCCAGACGGGGTTCGCCGGCGCCTGATCCGTCGCGACGATTCGTCCCGCTCCCCTCCACGGTCTGCACCCACACGGACCCACGGGAGGAGCACCATGACCGCGCTCTACACCTTCGACGTCTTCACCACGCTCGACGGCTTCGGGTCGTTCGACGGCGGCGACTGGGGCGGCTACTGGGGCAAGCAGGGCCCGGAGTTCCTCGACCACCGGGCCGACGTGGTCGGCGAGGACCAGCGCATGGTCCTCGGGGCCACGACCTTCCGGCAGTTCATGACGCTGATCGGCGGCATCCCCGAGGACGAGATCGACCCGGTCATCACCGGCCGGACCGGCACGTCACCGGTCCTGCGCGACGCGGCCGACTTCGACCTCGAGCTCCTCGAGTCGCGCACCTACGACGGCCGCATCCAGGAGCTCGTCTACCGCCCGACGCTGCACGGCTGACCGTCAGGACAGCAGCCAGGTCGCCGCGCGCAGCAGCAGCTCCGTGTGCGACGGCGAGTCGTACGACCGCACGTCGTGGCCGAGCCCGCTGTAGACCGTCCGGCCGCCGTGCGCCTCGGTGACCCACACGACAGGGTGCCGGTTGCCGTCGTCGTCGGGCACCCAGCCGAGCACCTGCGACGACGGCGCGACGCGCAGGAAGCAGTACCGCTCGTCGAACGCGTCGACCTGCCCGAGGCCCTCGGTGATCGGGTGCGCGCCGGCCGCGAGCGTCGCGGTCGCGTCGCCGATGGGCGGGTGCATCGACTCGCCGCTGACCCACCGTCCGCCGAGGAGCTGCTCCCACGCGGGCGCGTCGTCGAACGTGTTGGCGCTCTGGTGCACCGCGAGGATCCGCCCGCCGGCGCGCGCCCACGCGTCGAGGCGAGCGTGGAACGGCGCCCACGCCGCGTCGTCGGGCCCGATCGACGCCTCGCGGAAGCCCGGCCAGGCCGTGCCCGCGTTGATCACGAGCAGGTCGACGTCGGCGAGGTCGTCGAGCGCGTCCGGGAACGTCGAGCGCACGACGACGTCGGCCGGCCGGCCGTCGACCTCGAGCCCCGCGAGCAGCAGCGCGAGCCGGTGCGACGTGGCGGCGTGGTCGTGCCACGGGTCCTCGTAGCGGCCGCGGCCGACGAGGACGAGGACACGGATCGGGGCGGGCTGGGCGTCAGGGTGCGGCGTCGTCACCCGACCGATCCTGCCAGCCCGCGCGACGCAGCACCGCCTCCGCGTGCCGGACGAGCGGTGCGTCGACCATCCGCCCGCCCACGGTGAGCACGCCCGCACCCGCCGACGCGGCCCGCCGTGCGGCGCCGACCACCTCGCGCGCCTCGGCCACCTTTTCGTCCGACGGCGCGTACGCGGCGCGGATGACGTCGGCGTGCGACGGGTGGATGCACATCGTGGCGGCGAACCCGACCGCCACGGCGTCGGCGGCCTCGGCACGCAGGCCGTCGAGGTCGCCGATGTCGAGGTGCACCGCGTCGATCGCGGCCTTGCCCGTGGCCGCGGCCGCGACCAGCACGGCCGAGCGCGCGTACCGCGCGACGTCCCGGTACGTCCCGTCCGCCCGCCGGCTCGACGTGCCGCCGAGGGACGCCACGAGGTCCTCGGCCCCCCACGCGAGCGCGACGATGTCGGGCCGGGCCGCGAGCGCCGGCGCCGCCAGGACTCCGGCGGCCGTCTCGCACAGCGCCACGACCGCGTACGGTCCGCCGTCGGGCCCGAGCAGCGGCCCGACGAACGTGCCGTCGGCCTTGGGCAGCATGATCGTGCGGTAGGCGGTGCGGGCGAGCGCGGCGAGGTCGTCCGCGTGGTCGGGCGTGCCGACGGCGTTGACGCGCACGATCGTCCGGTCGGGGTCGACGGGGTGGTCGACGAGCGCCTGGCGCGCGGCCTCCTTGCGGTCGCGCGCGACGGCGTCCTCGAGGTCGAGGATGACGGCGTCGGCCCGGTCGAGCGCCTTGACGTACCGGTCGGGCCGGTCGGCCGGGCAGAACAGCAGCGCCGGCCCGAGCGTGAACGGCGGCGGCGTCATCACCGCTCACCCCGCTCGTGCGCCTCGTGCGCCTCGCGCGTCCACATGAGGACGGTGCGCACGGCGCGCGCGACGACCTCGCCGTCCTGGTTGCGCCCGACGTGCTCGAGCGTGACGACGCCGGTGCCGGGCCGGGACTGCGACAGCCGCTTGGCCGGCACCGTCGTCTCGCCATAGAGCGTGTCCCCGTGGAACATCGGGTGCGGGAAGGTGACCTCCGTGAACCCGAGGTTCGCGACGATGGTCGTGCGCGTCAGGTGCGCGACCGACAGCCCGACGAGCGTCGCGAGCGTGAACATCGAGTTCACGAGCGGCTTGCCGAACGGCTGCGTCGCGGCCCACGCGGCGTCGAGGTGCAGGCCCTGCGGGTTCATCGTCACCGACGTGAAGAGGACGTCGTCGGCCTCGGTGAGCGTGCGGCCCGGCCGGTGCACGTACCGCACGCCCTCCTCGAGCTCGTCGTAGTACAGCCCCCGCTGCACCACCTCGCGCATCGGCGCGGTCCCGTCATCCGTCATGCCGTCAGTCCCAGGTCTCGCGCGATGATCATGAGCTGCACCTCCGTCGTCCCCTCGCCGACCTCGAGCACCTTCGAGTCGCGGTAGTGCCGCGCGACGGGGTTCTCGTTGAGGAAGCCGTACCCGCCGAAGATGTGCGACGCGTCGCGCGCGTTCGCCATCGCCGCCTCGCTGGAGACCAGCTTGGCCACCGACGCCTCGGCCTTGAAGGGCTTGCCGTGCACCTGCTTGAGCGCGGCGTCGAGCCAGCACAGCCGGGCCGAGTGCACGCGCGCCTGCATGCGGGCGAGCGTGAACGCGACGTGCTGGTTCGACCCGATCGTGCGACCGAACACCCGGCGCTCGTTCGCGTACCGCAGCGCCTCCTCGAGGCAGCCCTGCGCGGCACCCGTCGCGAGCGCCGCGAACGCGATGCGCCCCTCGTCGAGCACGCGCAGGAAGTTGGCGTACCCGCGGCCCCGCTCGCCGAGGAGGTTCGACGCCGGCACCCGGACGTTCTCGAGCGTGAGCGGGTGGGTGTCGGAGGTGTGCCAGCCGACCTTGTCGTAGCTCGGGCCGACGGTCAGGCCCGGGGTGCCGGACGGCACGAGGATCGACGACAGCTCGGGTGCGGTCCGCCCGTCCTGCGTCTGCCGCTGCCCGGTCACCGCGGTGATCGTGACGACGCTCGTGATCGGCGTGCCCGAGTTGGTGATGAACTGCTTGGAGCCGTCGATCACCCAGTCGTCACCCTCGAGGCGGGCGGTGGTCTTCGTCGCGCCCGCGTCGGAGCCCGCCTCGGCCTCGGTGAGCCCGAACGCGGCGAGCTTCTTGCCGGCGACGAGGTCGGGCAGCCACGTCTGCTTCTGCTCCTCGGTGCCGTGCCGGAAGATCGGCATCATGCCGAGCCCGACGCCGGCCTCGAGCGTCACGGCGATGGACTGGTCGACGCGCGCGAGCGCCTCGACGGCCAGGCACAGCGACACGTAGTCCTGCCCCTGCCCGCCGACCTCGACCGGGAACGGGAGCCCGAAGAGCCCCATCTCGCCCATCTGGTGGATGATCTCGATCGGCAGCCGCCGCTCCGTGTCGTACTGGTAGGCGGCCGGCGCGACGACCTGGTCGGCGAACTCGCGCACGACCTGGCTCAGCTTGCGCTGCTCGTCGGTGAGCATGGACGCCTGCGTCTCGTGGATCATGAGTCTCCTCGGGTCTCGGAGAGCGTGACCGCGGCGGCGGGGTCTGCCGCCGTGGGCTCGGTGGGCGCCGCGGGTTCGGCGGCGGGTTCCTCGGGCTCGACGACGGCCACCACCTGGTCGAGGCGGACCTGGTCGCCGGGTTGCACCGCGAGCCGGACGACCCCGGCCGCGGGCGTGGTCAGCGGGTGCTCCATCTTCATGGCCTCCACGACGACGACGGTCGCGCCTGGCTGCACCACGTCGCCGTCGGCGACGGGCACGGCCGTGACCGTCCCCGGCATGCCGGCGCGGACCTCGGCCGCGCCCCCGGCGTGGCCGGTGCCGGCGTCGGTGCCGCCGAGCGCGCGGCGTCGGGCCGCGTGGGCAGCACGGTCGAGGACGGTGTACGACGCCGCGCGCCCGCCGTCGCCGACCCACACCTCCGTCTCGGCGGGGTCGCCGCCCGGCCCTGCGACCGCGGCGACCGGGCGGGTGAGCCCGTCGACGGTGAGGAGGTGCTCGTGCGCCGCGCCGCCGGTGTGCCGCAGCGACGCCCGGACCGCGGTGCCGTCGTCGACGCGGACCGCGGCGTCGTCGAGCGGGCCGGTCACGAGCACCTCGTGCACGACGCCGCCCGCCGCCTGCAGCAGCACGCGCCGCGGGGCGGGCGGGGCATTGAGCCGCCAGCCGTCGCCCGCGGCCCACGGGCCGGACGCGCTGACGCCCGCGCCCGCCGTCGTGCGCGCGCGCAGCGCCAGCAGCGCCGCCGCCACCACCCACTCCTCCCCGGAGTTGTCAGGCTCACGCCCGCCTATACCGCCGCCTGGGCCTGACAACTCGGTGATGACGCGGTCGATGAGGCCCGTGTCCATGCGACCGGCGCGCACGTCGGGGTGCGCGAGCAGGTCGCGCAGGAACCCAGTGTTCGTCTCGACGCCGAGGACGACGAGCTCGCCGAGCAGCCCGTCGAGCCGCCGCAGCGCCTCGTCGCGGTCCTCGCCGTACGCGACCGCCTTGGCCAGCAGCGGGTCGTAGTCGCCCGTGACCTCGGCGCCGGGCAGCAGCATGCTGTCGAGCCTCAGCGGCGAGGCGTCCGGCCCGGCCGGGGTGCCGGCGTCGTGCAGCGCGAGCACGCGCCCGGTCGCGGGAAGGAAGCCGCGCGCCGGCGACTCCGCGTAGACGCGTGCCTCGATCGCGTGCCCGCGCAGGCGCACGTCGTCCTGCGCGAACGCGAGCGGCTCGCCGGACGCCACGCGCAGCTGCTGCTCGACGAGGTCGAGGCCCGTGACCATCTCGGTCACCGGGTGCTCGACCTGCAGGCGCGTGTTCATCTCGATGAACCAGAAGGTCGACGGGTCGTCGGCGGGCACGAGGAACTCGACCGTCCCGACGCCGACGTACCCGACCGACCGCGCGACCTCGCACGCGGCCTCGCCGAGGCGCGCCCGGGTCGCCTCGTCGACCGCGGGCGACGGCGCCTCCTCGACGACCTTCTGGTGCCGCCGCTGCAGCGTGCACTCGCGCTCGCCGAGGTGCACGACGGCGCCGCGCGAGTCGGCGAGGACCTGCACCTCGACGTGCCGCGGGCGTTCGACGAGCCGCTCGAGCAGCAGGTCGTCGTCGCCGAACGACGACGCCGCGACGCGCCGCGCGGAGGCGAGCGCGGCGGGCAGCTCGCCGGCCGAGCCGACGATCGTCATGCCCTTGCCGCCCCCGCCGGCGGCGGGCTTGACGAGCAGCGGGAAGCCGACGTCTGCCGCGGCGGCGAGGAGCGCGTCGTCGGACAGCCCGCCCTCGAGCGTGCCGGGCAGCACGGGCACGTCGTGCTTGGCGACGAGCCGCTTGGCCTCGACCTTGTCGCCCATGACCTCGATCGCCCGGGCCGGCGGGCCGACGAACACGACGCCCGCACGCTCGCACGCCTCCGCAAGCGCCGGGTTCTCGGACAGGAAGCCGTAGCCGGGGTGGATCGCCTGCGCGCCCGAGCGCACCGCCGCGGCGACGACCGCGTCGACGTCGAGGTACCCGAGCCGGCCGCCACCCTTGTCGGAGTCCAACCGCACCGCGACGTCGGCCTCGCGCACGTGCCGCGCACCGGCGTCGACGTCCGTGTAGACGGCGACCGAGCGGATGCCGAGGCGGCGCAGCGTGCCGATGACGCGGCACGCGATCTCGCCGCGGTTGGCGACCAGGACCGTGCGGAACATCGGCCTCACATCCGGAAGAGCCCGAACGCGGGCTCGGGTAGGGGCGTGCGGGCGCACACCGACAGGGCCAGGCCGAGCACGCGGCGCGTGTCGACGGGGTCGACGATGCCGTCGTCCCACAGGCGCGCGGTCGCGTGGTACGGGTCGCCCGCACGCTCGTAGGAGTCGCGGATCTGGTCGCGGAACGCGGCCTCCTCGTCGGGGTCCCACGTCTCGCCGGTGCGCGCGAGCTGGTCGCGCTTCACGGTGGCGAGCACCGACGACGCCTGGGCCCCGCCCATGACGGAGATCCGCGACGCGGGCCACGACCACAGGAACCGCGGCGAGTACGCGCGCCCGCACATGGCGTAGTTCCCGGCGCCGAACGACCCGCCGACGATGACGGTCAGCTTGGGCACGCGCGTCGTCGCGACGGCCGTGACCATCTTGGCGCCGTCCTTCGCGATGCCGCCGGCCTCGGCGTCGGTGCCGACCATGAAGCCCGAGATGTTCTGCAGGAACAGCAGCGGGATCCCGCGCTGGTCGCACAGCTCGACGAAGTGCGCGCCCTTGAGGGCCGACTCCCGGAACAGCACGCCCTGGTTCGCCAGGATGCCGACCGGGTGCCCGTGGATGCGCGCGAACCCGGTGACGAGCGTCGTGCCGTACTCGGGCTTGAACTCGTCGAACCGGCTGCCGTCGACGAGGCGCGAGACGATCTCGCGCGGGTCGTACGGCTGCTGGACGTCGACCGGCACGGCCGCGTACAGCCCCTGCGTGTCGACGGCGGGGTCCTGCGCGGGTGCGACGTCCCACGCGGGCTCCGGGTCGGGCGGGAGGGTGGCGACGATGTCGCGCACGATGTCGAGCGCGTGCTCGTCGTCGTCGGCGAGGTGGTCGACGACGCCGGACCGGCGCGCGTGCAGGTCGCCGCCGCCGAGCTCCTCGGCCGAGACGTCCTCGCCGATCGCGGCCTTCACCAGCGGCGGGCCGCCGAGGAAGATCGTGCCCTGGTTCCTCACGATGACCGTCTCGTCGCTCATCGCCGGCACGTACGCGCCGCCCGCGGTGCACGAGCCGAGCACGGCCGCGATCTGCGGGATGCGCGCCGCCGACATCCGGGCCTGGTGGTAGAAGATGCGCCCGAAGTGATCACGGTCGGGGAAGACCTCGTCCTGGCGCGGCAGGAACGCGCCGCCCGAGTCGACGAGGTAGACGCACGGCAGCCGGTTCTCGAACGCGATCTCCTGTGCGCGCAGGTGCTTCTTCACGGTGAGCGGGTGGTACGTGCCGCCCTTGACCGTCGGGTCGTTGCACACGACCATGACCTGCCGGCCCGAGACCATGCCGATGCCGGCGATGACGCCCGCGCCGGGCCACGCGCCGTCGTCGAGCCCGTACGCCGCGAGCGGGGCGACCTCGAGGAACGGGCTGCCGTCGTCGAGCAGCCGCGCGACGCGCTCGCGCGGCAGCAGCTTGCCGCGCTCGACGTGCTTGGCGCGGGCGCGCTCGGGCCCGCCCGCGGCGGCCGCGGCGGTGCGCTCGCGGAGCTGGTCCGCGAGCGCCCGCTGCGCCGCCTCGGTGCCGCGGGCCGCCTCGGCGCGGGGGTCGACGGCGGAGGCCAGGACGGTCACGCGCCCTCCCCCGCCGTGCCGGACCCGACGTCGTCGGGGCCGCCGAGGAGCAGCGCGAGCGCCGGGTCCTCGAGGACCGCGCCGAGGTCGGCGAGGAAGCGCGCGCCCTGCTCGCCGTCGACCACGCGGTGGTCGAACGTGAGGCTCAGCGTCATCACCTGCCGGAGCGCGACCTCGCCGTCGTGCTCCCACGGCCGGCGCGCGACCTGCCCGACGCCGAGGATCGCCGGCTCGCCCGGGTTGAGGATCGGCGTGCCGGCGTCGACCCCGAACACGCCCACGTTGGTGATCGTGAGCGTGCCGCCGGTCAGGCGCTCGGGCGGCGTGCGGCCCGCGCGCGCGGTCTCGGTGAGCCGCCCGAGGGCGTCGGCCAGCTCGACGAGCGACATCCGGTCGGCGCCCGGCACGTGCGGGACGACGAGCCCGCGGTCGGTCGCGACCGCGATGCCGAGGTCGACCTGCGCGGGCCGCACGAGCTCCGCGCCGCCGTCGGGCAGGTCCTGCCAGCGCGTCATGAGCGCGGGGTGGCGGGGCAGCAGCGCGCACATCGCCCGGGCGACGAGTGCCAGCACGGTGATGCGCGTGCCGCCCGCCATGCGGTGCGACTTGAGCCGCGCGAGCAGCTCCATGCTGCGCGTGACGTCGACCGTGAGGAAGACCGACGCCTGCGGGGCCTCCCGCACGCTCGCGACCATGGCCGCGGCCGTGTGCTTGCGCACGCCGCGCACGGGCGTGCGGGTCTCGCTGCGTGCGGGCGCGGCGCCGTTCGGCGACACCACGTGGGTCGCCGCGTGCGCCGTGGCGCCCGACGCCGCCGCGGCCTCGACGTCCTCGCGCGTGACGCTGCCGTCGGGGCCGGTGCCCTGCACGCCGGTCAGGTCGACCCCGAGGCGCTTGGCCATCGCCCTGATGCCGGGCGTCGTGTGCGCGCGCACGGCGGCGCGGCGCGCGTCCGGGTCGAGCGTGTCAGAAACCTGGTGGGCTCCAGCCCACCCGCTTTCTGACACGGGGGCGTAGCGGCGCGGACGGCGCCGCGGCCGGCCCGCGCGCTCGGGGCGCGCGCCGTAGCCGACGAGGTTGGGCTCGGGGCCCTCGTCCCTCTCCGTGTCAGAAGGCTGGTGGGCTCCAGCCCCCTGGCTTTCTGACACGGGCTCGGCGGTCTCCGGGGTGGTGACCTCCTCGGGCGGCGCGGGAGCAGGCGCCGGGCTCGCGGACGAGGCGGCGTCGTCGGGCACCTCGAACGTCACGAGCGGCTCGCCGACCTCGACGGTCTGGCCCTCCTCGGCGTGCAGCGCCTGGACGACGCCGGCGTACGGCGACGGGATCTCGACGAGCGCCTTGGCGGTCTCGACCTCGGCGATGACCTGGTTGAGCTCGACGCGGTCGCCGGCCTTGACGCGCCAGGCCACGACGTCCGACTCGGTGAGGCCCTCGCCGAGGTCCGGCAGGCGGAACTCGCGCAGCGTCGTCATCACGCGGTCACCCCCTGCAGGCTCGCGGGGACGCGCCCGAGGACGCGGTCGACGCCGTCGCAGATCCGGTCGAGGTCGGGCACCTGGTGCATCTCCAGCTTCGCGGGCGGGTAGGGGATGTCGTGGCCCGTGACGCGCACGGGCGGGGCGAGCAGGTGCTCGAAGCACCGCTCGGTGACGGTCGCGGCGATCTCCGCGCCCACCCCGGCCTGCCGCGGTCCCTCGTGCACGACGACGAGGCGCCCGGTCTTGCGCACCGACTCGGCCACGCGCTCGTGGTCGATCGGGGACAGCGACCGCAGGTCGATCACCTCGGCCGACACGCCGTCGTCGGACAGCGCCGTCGCGGCGTCGATCGCGGTCGCGACGTGCGAGCCGAACGTCACGATCGTGACGTCGTCGCCCGGCGTGACGACGCGCGCGGCGCCCATGGGCGGCGCCTCGTCGAGCGAGACCGTCTCGTCGACCTCGCCCTTGACGTGGTAGCGCCGCTTGGGCTCGAAGAACACGACCGGGTCGTCGCACGCGATCGCCTGCTGGATCACGGTGTACGCGTCCTGCGGGGTGGCGACCGACACGACGCGCAGGCCGGCGGTGTGCACGAAGTACGCCTCGGGCGACTCCGAGTGGTGCTCGGCCGCGCCGATGCCGCCGGCCACGGGGATGCGGATCGTGATGGGCAGCTTGACGTTCCCGTTGGTGCGCGCGTGCATCTTCGCGACCTGGCTGACGATCTGGTCGAACGCCACGTAGACGAACCCGTCGAACTGGATCTCGACGACCGGCCGGTAGCCGCGGTAGGCCATGCCGATCGCGGTGCCGAGGATCCCGGACTCGGCGAGCGGCGTGTCGAGCACGCGACGGTCGCCGAACTTTTCCTGCAGCCCGTCCGTGACCCGGTAGACGCCGCCGAGGCGGCCGATGTCCTCGCCCATGACGACGACGGTCGGGTCGGTGTCCATCGCCCGGTGCAGCCCGGCGTTGATCGCCTTCGCGAGGGTGAGCGTGCTCATCGCGCGGCCCCCTTCTGGTCGTCGTCGGTGTCCGCGAAGCCGGCCAGGTAGCGGGCGTACTCGTCGCGCTCGGCGGCGACGGTCGCGTTCGGCTCGGCGTACACGTGCTCGAACACCGTCAGGGGCGGCGGGTCTTCGATCGCGGTGCAGCCGGCGCGCAGCTCGGCGGCGACCCGGTCGGCCGCCTCCTTGACGCGTGCCTCGACCTCCTCCGTGAGCGCGCCGCGCGAGCGCAGGTACGCCTCGAGCCGCGTGATCGGGTCACGACGGCGCCACTCCTCGAGCTCCTCGGGGGTCCGGTAGCGCGTGGGGTCGTCGGCGGTCGTGTGCGGGCCCATGCGGTAGGTCACGGCCTCGATGAGCGTCGGGCCGCCGCCGGTGCGGGCCCGGTGCAGCGCCTCGCGCGTCACCGCGAGGACCGCGAGGACGTCGTTGCCGTCGACCCGCACGCCCGGGATGCCGAAGCCCGACGCGCGCTGCACGAGCGGCACCCGCGACTGCAGCGTCACGGGCTCCGAGATCGCCCACTGGTTGTTCTGGCAGAAGAACACGACGGGCGCCGCCCACGTGGCCGCGAACACGAACGCCTCGTTGACGTCGCCCTGGCTCATCGCGCCGTCGCCGAAGTAGCCCACGACGGCGGACGTGCCCTGCCCGTCGGCCCGCGGCCCGATGCCGCGGTCGGCGTCGGCCAGGATGCCCATCGCGTAGCCCATGGCGTGCAGCGCCTGGGCACCGATGATGACCTGCGGCGTCGCCATGTTGATCTCGTACGGGTTCCAGCCGGAGCCGGTCACTCCGCGCCACACGCGCAGCAGGTCGACGGGCCGGGCACCCCGCACGTGCGCGACCGCGTGCTCCCGGTAGCTCGAGAACACGAAGTCGTCCGCGCGCAGCGCGTGCGCCGAACCGATCTGCGAGGCCTCCTGGCCCAGCAGCGGCGGCCACAGCGCGAGCTGCCCCTGCCGCTGCAGCGCCGTGGCCTCGGCGTCGATCCGCCGGACCACGACCATGTCC
Source organism: Isoptericola variabilis 225 (assembly GCF_000215105.1). Lineage (GTDB taxonomy): Bacteria > Actinomycetota > Actinomycetes > Actinomycetales > Cellulomonadaceae > Isoptericola > Isoptericola variabilis_A. Next base: position 555,422 of record NC_015588.1, on the reverse strand, counting down.
TCGTACAGGCGCAGCAGGGCCTCGTCGGCGCCGTCCCCGTCGAGGTCCGGCAGCCAGCGGTCGTGCTCGGGGTCCGGGTGGCGGACCCCGTCCTCGTCGAGCAGCCGGACCGTGGCCACGGCCGGCTCCGTGCTGCCGGCCGTTCCGGCCGTGCTCGGCCGGACGGCGTCCTGGTGGCCGTCGTTCACCGTCTCCCGACGCGTCGTCCCCGCTCGTGACAGGTCGCCGCGCGTCGTCGAACCCATGGTGCTGGGCATCGTCGCCTCACCTCGCGTCGTCCCCGGTTGCTCTGCGTCGAGCACCGGATACGGCGAACGTAACGCCGCTCACACACTGCTGCCAGCACCTCGCGTCGGCCTGCGCAGAGTGCGCATCCGCCACGCGGCTAGGCTGGTCGATGTGCCCAACTACGACGCCGTAGACCTGGCTCTTCTCGCGGCGCTCGCGGACGACCCGCGCGCGACGACGGTCGGCCTCGCCCAGCGCCTCAACCTCTCGCGCAACACCGTCCACGCCCGCCTGGCCCGGCTCGTGGCGGCGGGCGCGCTGCTGAGCTTCGACCGCTGCATCGACCCCCAGTACCTCGGGCACCCGCTCACGGCCTTCATTGAGCTGACGGTCCGCCAGCGCGACCTCGCCCGGATCGTCGAGGAGGTCGCGCGCATCCCCGAGGTGGTGCAGGCCTTCGGGCACAGCGGCTCGGCCGACCTGCGGGTCCAGGTCGTGTGCCGCGACACCGACCACCTGTTCCGGATCGACGCCGCGATCCTGCGCGTCGACGGCGTCGAGCGGACCGAGACGTCGCTCTCCATGGGCGAGCTCATCCCCTACCGCCTGCGCCCGCTCATCGAGCAGGTGCGCCGCGGCCTGGAGATGTGACCCAATGCACATCGGTTCGTCCGGGCACTAGCGGCTCGACCACCTCGTCGACCTCAGCGAGGGCATCGGCCAGCGCTACAGCGGCACCCCCGCCGAGGTCGAGGCGGCGCACTACCTCGCCGGCGTGCTCGACGAGTACGGCTACGACGTGGACATGCCGTCCTTCTCCGTGCCCGACCGCTACCTCGGCGAGCTCGCCTCCCCGGGTCTCGACGCTGCCCTGTGCTGGGGCGTCGGCGCCGCCGCCCGTGGCGCGCTCGACGTCTCGGTGACCGGCCCGGTGGTCGTCGCGGAGTCCGCCGACCCGCTCGCGCTGCCCGAGGACCTCGGCGGCGCCGTCGTCCTGCGCCCCATCACGGCGGCGAACGAGAACCTCACCGCGTTCGTCCTCGCGGTGCAGGCCCGCGGCGCGGGCGCGGTGATCTGGACCCGCGTCGACTCGGCGTACCCGCGGCAGGCGTCGGCGTTCGTGCCCTCCCTGAGCACCGCCTCCCCGGCCGCCACGATCCCCGTGGTCGGCGTCGGCCAGGTGCAGAAGCACGCGCTGCTCGACGCCGTCGCGGCCGGCCCGCCCACCCTGACCGTCACGACGACGCACCACCGGAACCTCACCTCGTACAACGTCATCGGGTCGCGGCCCGGCACCGGGCGCCCTGACCCGACGCGTCAGAACGTCATGGTGTGCGCGCACTACGACTCGGTCATCGGGGCGCGCGGCGCCAACGACGACGGCTCGGGGACCGTGCTCACGCTCGAGCTCGCGCGCGTGCTGCGCGACCTGCCCACCTCGACGAACCTCCAGTTCGCCCTGTGGGGTTCCGAGGAGGTCGGCTTCGTCGGCTCCCGCACCTACGTCGCCGGCATGGACGCCGGAGCCCGCGCGGCGATGCGCGGCGTCTTCAACAACGACATGGTCGGCACGAGCTGGGACCCCGCCGAGCGGTACTGGGGGCTCTCCTACGACGGGCAGCCCAACGTCGTCAACGCCGAGGTGCTGGCCGCGGGCGACCGCCTGGGCTACCGCACGCACATGAGCGACGTGACGCAGCGCGGCGCGAGCGACCACCAGTCGTTCCAGGAGGTCGGGGTGCCGAGCGGCAACTTCTCGTGGCGCGGTGCCGACACCCCGGCGCTGCTCGAGCCGCCGTACCACTCGGCCGACGACACGATCGCCGCGAACATCTCGGCCGAGCGCCTCGCCGTCTCGATCGAGATCATCGGCTGCGCGACGTACGCCCTCGCCCGGGCGTAGGCGTCCCGGTCAGCCGCTCCACCCGACGACGAGGTCGGCGGCGTCGCGCGTCGTGACGATGAGGTCGGCGTTCGCCTGGTCCGACCCTCTGGCCCACCGGCGCGCGTCGTCGCGGCTCTTGCCGAACGCGTGGTGACGCTCCTCGAGACGGGCGAGGCGGACGTCGTCGGGCACCTCGAGGTACCAGATCTCGGCCATGCGGGCGCGCGCGTCGGGCCACGCGCCCGACGTCGCGAGCAGGTAGTTGCCCTCGGTCACCACGAGCGGCACGTCGCCGGGCACGGCGACGCCCGCGGCGATCGGCTCCTCGATCTCGCGCCGGAACACCGGTGCGTAGACCGGGGGGTCGCCCGCCCGGGCGTCGCCGAGCCGCGCCACCAGCGCCGCGTAGCCCGCGTCGTCGAACGTGTCGATCGCTCCCTTGCGGTCGCGGCGGCCGAGCTCCTCGAGCACGGCGTTCGACAGGTGGAAGCCGTCCATCCCGACCTCGACGGCGAGCCGCGGGCCGAGCGCCTCGACGATCGTCCGGGCGAGCGTCGACTTGCCCGCGCCCGGGGCGCCCGTGATGCCGAGGATCGTCCGTCCGTCGCGCGCGGCGACCGCGCGCGCCCGGGCGACGAGCTGGGCCGTGGTGAGCGGCGTCGCCGGCCGCGTCGACGGACTCGGGTCGACCGTCACGGGCGCACCTCGGCGAGCCAGCCGCGGGGACCGACGTGGGCCACGCGCGTGCTCGCGACCCGCGCGGCCCGGTCGCACGCCTCGGGCAGCGGCGTGCCGGCGGCGAGCGCGGCCGCGAGCGCGCCGTGGAACGCGTCGCCCGCGCCGAGCGTGTCGCGGGCCTCGACGCGCGGCACGTCGACCGCGCCGGAGGCCCCGCCCTCGGTCCACTCCACGGGGTCGGGCCCGTGGGTCACCACGACGGCGCGCGCGCCGAGCGCCCGGGCGGCCGCCGCGGCGCCGCCGTGCCCCGGGACCACCTCGTCGGGGACCGTGAAGTCGGCGGAGAGCGCGGCGACGTCGGCGACCGGGAGGAGCTCGGCGAACAGCGGACGCCACCGGCCGGCGTCGAGCACGACGCGCGGGCGCGGCTCGAGCGCGTCGAGGTGCCCGACGACGGCGCGCGCGACCGCGGGATGGTGCCCGTCGAGCAGCACGACGTCGGGCGCCGGCAGGCCGGCGAGCAGGCCGGACGGCGGCGCGGGCGCCGTGGCGAGCGCCGCGTCGGCCGAGACGACCGACCGGTCCCCCGTGCCGTCGTCGACGAGCACGGCCGAGACCGCGAGCGGGAAGTCCTGGCCGGGCGCGACGACGTCGTGCACCTCGACGCCGTGCGCCTCGAGGTCGGCGCGCGCCGCGGTGGCGACAGGCCCGGCACCGAGGGCCGTGACGAGCAGGGCGCGCGCGCCGAGCGCCGCGGCCGTGACGGCGGCGTTGGCGGCCGGGCCGCCCGCCGCGACGTCCTGCCGCGTGGCCGTGACCTTCTGGTTCGGCCCCGGCCGCACGGGCGAGCGGTGCACGACGTCGAGCGTCGTCAGCCCGACGAACCAGCAGACCCCCACGTCACTCCCCTCTTCCCCGTTGTGGGCATGATTTCTGGCCCGGTTCGCCCCCATAAAAGGGACGAAGCGGACCAGAAATCATGCCCACAGCGATCTTCCGGTCAGCGGCCCGTGCCGTCGACGGCGTACGGCTCGATGGCGGCGATCTCGTCCTCGCTCAGCGGGCCGGCGCTGAGCGCACCCACGTTGTCCTCGAGCTGCGACACGCTCGACGCGCCGATGAGGGCGGACGTCACGCGCGGGTCGCGCAGGACCCACGTGAGCGCGAGCTGAGCGAGGGTCTGGCCACGGCCCTCGGCGATCTCGTTGAGCGCGCGCGCCCGCTCGAGGTACGTCTCCGAGAGGTTCGACGACGACAGGAACGGCGAGTCGCTGCGCGCCGCGCGCGAGCCCTCGGGCGCCGCGCCGGACAGATACCGGCCCGTGAGCAGCCCCTGCTGCAGCGGCGAGAACACGATCGTGCCGACGCCGAGGTCCTCGACGGCGTCGAGCAGCGACTCGCTCTGACGGCCGTCGTAGGGGTCGTCGTGGTGCGGGTTCTCCACGTGCCGGTTGAACATCGAGTAGCTCGGCTGGTGGAGGAGCAGCGGGACGCCGAGCTCGCCGAGGATGCGCGCCGCCTCGCGCGTGCGCGCGGGCGAGTAGTTCGAGACGCCCACGTACAGCGCCTTGCCCTGCTGCACCGCGGACGCGAGCGCGCCCATGGTCTCCTCGAGCGGCGTGGCCGGGTCCGGCCGGTGGTGGTAGAAGACGTCGACGTAGTCGAGCCCCATCCGCGCGAGCGACTGGTCGAGCGACGCCAGCAGGTACTTGCGCGAGCCGTGGTCGCCGTACGGGCCGGGCCACATGTCGTAGCCGGCCTTGGTCGAGATGATCAGCTCGTCCCGGTACGGGCGGAGGTCCGCCGCGAGGTGGCGGCCGAAGTTCTGCTCGGCCGAGCCGTAGGGCGGCCCGTAGTTGTTGGCCAGGTCGAAGTGCGTGATGCCGAGGTCGAACGCGCGGCGCAGGATCGCGCGCTGCGTCTCGAACGGGTTGACGTCGCCGAAGTTGTGCCACAGGCCCAGCGAGAGCGCCGGCAGGTCCAGGCCCGACCGGCCGGCACGGCGGTAGGTCATCGAGTCGTACCGGGCGTCGTCGGCCAGGTACCGGGGTGCGAGAGGCATGGCCCCATCCTGGCAGGCGGGCTCAGGTCACGGCGCCGACGTGCCACGGGATGAACTCCTCGGCACCGATCTCGAGCTCCTCGCTCACCGTCTTCTCGCCCGAGGCGACGGCGAGGATCTTCGCGAGGATCTCCGCGCCCACGTCGTCGACCGTGGCGGTGCCGTCGACGATCCGCCCCGCGTTGAGGTCCATGTCCTCGGCCATCCGGTCGTACATGGGCGTGTTGGTCGCGACCTTGATCGACGGCGTCGGCCGGCAGCCGAAGACCGACCCGCGCCCGGTCGTGAAGACGACGACGTTCGCGCCGCCGGCCACGAGCCCCGTCACCGACACCGGGTCGTACCCGGGGGTGTCCATGAACGTGAACCCGCGGTCGGTGATGGGCTCGGCGTAGTCGTAGACCGCCGCGAGGTCGGCCTGGCCGCCCTTGGCGACCGCGCCGAGCGACTTCTCGAGGATCGTCGTCAGACCACCCGCCTTGTTGCCCGGCGACGGGTTGTTGTCGAGCGTGCCCTGGCCGGCGGCGACGTACCCGCGCCACCACTCGATGCGGTCGAGCAGCTTCTTCGCGACCCCGGGCGACGTCGCGCGGGCGGTGAGCAGGTGCTCCGCGCCGTAGACCTCGGGCGTCTCCGCCAGGACCGAGGTGCCGCCGTAGGCGACGAGGCGGTCCGACGCCCAGCCGAGCGCGGGGTTCGCCGTGATGCCGGAGTAGCCGTCCGAGCCCCCGCAGTTGAGCCCGAGCACGAGCTCGGAGACGTCGCACTCGACGCGCTGGCGCGCGTTCACCTCGGGCAGCATCTCGCGCACGGCCGCGACGCCGGCCCGCACCGACGCGCGCACGCCGCCGCTCTCCTGGATGGTCAGCGACCGGACGACGGTGTCGTCCGGGATGGACGCGAGCAGCCCGGAGGCCTCGCCCGGGTCCGGGGCGCCGACGCCCGGCATGCCGAGGTCGGTCACGGTGCCCGAGCCCGAGCCCGAGCGCGCCGCGAGCGCCGCGCCGGGCACCATCTCGCAGCCGAGACCCAGCACGAGCAGGCCCGCGACGTTGGGGTGCGCCGCGTAGCCGCGCAGCGTGCGCAGCAGCATCTGCCCGCCCTCGGACTCGGGCACGAGCCCGCAGCCTGAGGTGTGGGTGAGCGCGATGACGCCGTCGACGTTCTCGAACTCGTCGAGCGCCGCACCGCGGAACTGGTCGGCGATCATGCGCGCCGTCGACGCCGAGCAGTTGACGCTCGTGAGGATCGCGACGTAGTTGCGCGTGCCGACGCGGCCGTCAGCGCGACGGTAGCCGCGGAACGTCGGGCGCGGCCCGTCGGGGACCCGCAGCTCGGTGTGCACGCCTCCGAGCGGCGCCTCGCGCTCGCCCGGGTCGAAGCCGAGGTTGTGCACGTGGACGTGCTCCCCCGGCGCGACGTCGGCCGTCGCGACGCCGATCACCTGCCCGTACTTGTGCACCGCGGCGCCGCGTGCCACGGCCCGCAGCGCGACCTTGTGGCCTCGCGCGACGGCGTCGCGCACGACGACGGTGCCGGCGCCGGGCGCGGACACCTCGTCACCGGGCGCGAGGTCGCGGGTGGCGACCGCGACGTCGTCGCCGTCGCGGAGCACGAGCAGGTCGTTCATCGGACGTTCTCTTCCTTCGTGCGTACGGTCGGCGCAGGGCGGGGGTGGCATGCCCCCGCCCTGCGCCGCGGTCGGACCGGCGTCAGCCGCCGATCGCCGCCTCGACCTCGGAGATGAAGCGCTCCGCGGCCTCCTGCGGCGTGATGTTGCCGAACAGGACCTCGGTGTTGATGCGGGTCATGATGTCCTGCATCTGGGCCGAGCCGTTCGGCGGCACCGGCGGGCTGTCGACGATCTCGTCCTCGAGGTCGCTCATGAACTCGGCGACCTTCTGGTCGGCCGCCTCGAGGTCACCGACGATCGACTCGCGCACCGAGAGGTTCGACGGCAGGCCGCGGTCGGTCAGCTGCAGCGCCGCGACCTCGGGGTCGTTGAGCAGGAAGTCGACGAACTTCGCCGCCTCCTCGGGGTGCTCGGTCGTGGCCGAGATCGAGTAGTACATGGCCGGCTTGAAGTACATGCCGGTGCGCTCGTACTGCGCCTCGCCCGGCAGGCGCAGCAGCTCGAGCTCGGCGCCCGACGCCGACGACAGCGCGCCGAGCTGGTTCGACCACCACACGCCCATGGCGCCGGTGCTGGTGCCGAGCAGCGAGCCCTCGGGGCCCGCGTTCTGGATCTCGACCGAGCGGGACGCGTCGGGCTGGCCGTTGTTCGCCATGAGGTCGAGCGAGCGCTGGAAGAACTCGGCGACGGTCTCCTCCGAGACGCCCAGGCCGCCGTCCGGCGAGTAGAGCGACTCGCCCTTCTGGCGCGCGAGCACGTTGAGGCCGGCCTCGTTGAACCCGTAGTCCTGGGTGCCCCAGACGCCGTCGCCGGCGCCCTCGGAGATCTGGCCCGCGATCTCGACGTAGTCCTCCCAGGTCCACGTCGTGTCGTCCGGCATCTCGACGCCGGCCTGCTCGAAGATCTCGGGGTTCGCGACCATGGCGTACGCGTTGACGCCGGTCGCGATGCCGTAGAGCTTGCCGTCGATCTCGCCGGTCGCGAGGATCTCCTCGGGGATCTCGGCCGTGTCGATGTCGAGCTCGTTCAGGTCGGCGATGACGCCGCGCGTCGCGTAGTCGGAGATGTAGCGCTCCTCCTGCGTGATGACGTCGGGCGTGTCGCCGCCGGCGACGGACGTCGCGAGCTTGTCCCAGTACCCGCCCCAGTCGGTGTAGTCCGGGACGACCGTGATGCCCGGGTTCTTCTCCTCGAACAGGTCGATGATCTGCTGGGTGGTCTCGTGGCGGGTGTCGGAACCCCACCAGGCGAACCGGATCTCGACGTTGCCGCCCTCGGCTGCGTCGCCGTTCCCGCCGTCGCTCTCGGGCATCGCGCCGGAGTCGCCGGAGCAGGCCGTCAGGGCCATGGCCCCGGCCGCGGTGAGGGCGACGAGCGCGGCGCGGGTGGTGCGCGGCGTCCGCCGGGTGGTCGTGACTCGCATGATTCTCCTTCGGTGTGCGTGACGAAACGTCGTTGTTCGCATCTGCTGCGTTCCCGTCGTCGGGAACCGGTCGAGGTGAGACGGCTTACTTGATTCCCGTGGTCGCGATTCCCTTCACCAGGTACTTCTGTCCGAAGAGGAACACCAGGAAGACCGGGACGAGCGACACGATCGACATCGCGAACAGCGGTCCCCACGAGCTGTTGCTCGTGGCGTCCACGAACGTGCGCAGCGCGATCGGGACCGTGTACATGTCCGGCCGGGTGAGGAAGATCAGCTGGCTGAAGAAGTCGTTCCAGGTCCAGATGAACGTGAAGATCGCCGTCGTGGCGAGGGCCGGCAGCGCCAGCGGGAGCATGATCTGCAGGAAGATCCGCCCGTGGCCGCAGCCGTCGAGCCGTGCCGCCTCGTCGAGCTCGCGCGGGATGCCGCGGAAGAACTGGACCATGAGGAACACGAAGAACGCGTCCGTCGCCAGGATCTTCGGCACGATGAGCGGCAGGAACGTGTTGATCCACTCGAGCGACGAGAACAGGATGTACTGCGGCACGATGATCACGTGGATCGGCAGCATGATCGACATGAGCATGATCGCGAACCACAGGTTCCGGCCGCGGAACTTCAGCCGCGCGAACGCGTAGGCCGCCATCGAGCACGAGACCAGGTTGCCGAGCACCGAGCCCAGCACCACGAGCGCCGAGTTGATCAGGTAGTGGTGGAACGGGTGCAGCAGCGCCGTCCAGCCGTCCGCGTAGTTCGAGAAGTCCCACTCGGTCGGGATGAGGCCCGGCTCGCGGAAGATGAGCGACGTCGGCTTGAACGAGCTGGAGAGCATCCACAGCAGCGGGTACAGCATGACCAGCGCGAAGGCGACGAGCGCCACGTGCTTGAGCACGCTGCGGACGCGTGCTCCCGCGCGACGGCGGGGGTGGAGGTCCGGGATCTCGGCCGCGAGCTCGGTGAGCGTCGCGCCGGGGCGGCCGGTGGTCTGAGGACGCGCCTCGGGGCGCACGGGCGTGTCAGTCATCGTAGAAGACCCAGAACTTGGAGGCGAGGAAGTTCACCGCGGTCATGCCCGCGACGACGAGGAGCAGGAACCAGGCCATCGCCGAGGCGTAGCCCATCTCGTACGAGGCGAAGCCCTTCTGGTACAGGTACAGCGTGTAGAAGAGCGTCGAGTCGACCGGGCCGCCCGTGCCGCCCGAGACGATGAACGCCTGGGTGAACGACTGGAACGCCCCGATGAGCTGCAGCACGAGGTTGAAGAACACGATCGGCGTGAGCAGCGGCAACGTGATGCTGAGGAACTGCCGCACCTTGCCGGCGCCGTCGATCGAGGCGGCCTCGTAGTACATCGTCGGGATCTGCCGCAGGCCCGCGAGGAAGATGACCATCGGCGCCCCGAAGGTCCACACGTTGAGCACCATGAGCGTGCCGAGCGCGTAGTCGGGGTGCGACACCCATCCGTAGCCCTGGACGCCGAAGAACGCGAGGACCTGGTTGACCAGGCCGTCGGCACCGAAGACCTGGCGCCACAGGATCGCGATCGCGACGCTGCCGCCCAGCAGGGACGGCAGGTAGAACGCCGACCGGTAGAGCGCGAGGCCGCGCATGCCGCGGTCCAGCAGCATCGCGAGGGCGAGCGCCGCGGCGAGCTGCAGCGGCACCGAGACGAACACGTACGTGAACGTGACCTCGAGCGCCTGGAAGAACCGCGGGTCGTCGAACATCCGCGTGTAGTTCTCGAACCCGATCCAGCTCGGCGCGGCGAGCAGGCTGTAGTCCGTGAAGGACAGGTAGAGCGACGCGAACAGCGGGAACGCCGTGATGAGCGCGAGGCCGGCGAACCAGGGCGCGAGGAAGACCGCCGCGGCCTTGCCGTCGCCCTTGCGTCGCTCGGTCGCGGCGCCGCGCGTGCGGGCGACCTCCTGGATCACCGCCATGGCCGCACCTCCCCGTGCGCCTGTGTGGTGGGCGTCATGCCGACCTCCAGATCTCCGTCGATCCTGGGCCTCCCACCGCCGCGCGAGAGGTGCGACGGCGGGAAACCGGTTGCTGTTGAGGAACGTATCACACGAGGAACCGGTTTCCCATGGTGTACGGTCATCTCGGGACGACACGCCGCCGAGGACGCGCGGCTGTGACCGAGACGTGATCTGCGCGCGACCTGCGCGTGATGCGAGGACGGAGGCGACGATGCCTGTTGCGAGGCCTGGGGCGAGCACCCGGCGTACCGTGGTCACGATCGCGGACGTGGCGGCCGCCGCGGGCGTGTCCCGGGCGACGGTGTCGCGCGTGATGAACGGGCGCAGCACGGTCGACCCTGCCATCTCGGCCCGCGTGCAGGAGGCGGCGATCGAGCTCAACTACCGCCCGAGCAACGTCGCGCGGAGCCTGTCGCTGGGCCGCACGACGACGGTCGCTCTCGTCGTGCCGGACCTCGGCAACCCGGTCTTCCAGCGCGTCCTCGGGGGCGTGACCTCGGCCGCGGCCGAGGACGGCTACCGCGTGCTCGTCGCCGACGCCGCCGAGGACCCGGGGCAGGAGGCGGCGATCGCGCGCGACGCGCGGCAGCGCTGCGACGCGCTCATCCTCATGGCGCCGCGCATGCCCGACGCCGTCCTCGCCGGGCTGCTGCCCGACGTCGAGCCGGCGGTCGTGATCAACCGCGAGCTCGCGTCCAGCAGCGTGCCCACGCTCGTCGTCGACTACGCGGACGCGACGGTGCAGGTGCTCGAGCACCTCGTCGAGCTCGGCCACCGCCGCGTCGCCTACCTCGCGGGACCGCCCGCCGCCGCGTCGGACGCCGCGCGTCGGCGCGGCATCGCGGCCGTGCGCCAGGAGCACCCCGACCTCGAGGTCACGGTCCTGCCGGCGGGCGCCGACATCGAGGCGGGCCACGCCGCGGCCGGGCCGGTCCTCGCGAGCCGCGTGACCGCCGTCGTCGCCTTCAACGACCTCGTGTCGTTCGGGCTCCTCGCGGCGCTCAACGAGGCCGGGGTCGCGGTCCCCGCCGACATCTCGGTCGCCGGCTTCGACGACATCGAGCTTGCCCGGTACGCCACGCCCGCGCTGACCACCGTCGCCGTGCCCCAGGTCGACCTGGGCCGGCACGCCTGGAGGGAGCTCCACGCCGTGATCGACGACTCCGCCCAGCCCGCGACCACGACGCGGTTCGGCGCCCAGCTCCAGGTGCGGGCCAGCACCGGGCCGGTGCCGCCGCGCGTGGCCCGGGCCGCGGTCCAGGAGCCCGACCGCCGGCCCGAGGACGCGGGTGCGGCGCAGGACGCGGCGCGGCCCGAGCAGGTGCCGACGTGGACGACCGAGGGCGGCGCCGTCGTCCTGCACCGGGCGCTCGACCACGTGGCGCTCGCACGGTACGAGCCCGGCACCTCCCTGCCGACGATCCACTCCCCGCGGCCGTACCTGCACCCGCTGCACACGCTCGCCGGCGTGCCGCTGACCGACGTGAGCCCGGTCGACCACCGCCACCACTACGGCGTGAGCATGGCGGTGCCCGACGTCAACGGCACGAGCCACTGGGGCGGACGCACGTTCGTGGCCGACGTCGGCCCGACGCTGCTGCCCAACCACGGCCGCCAGACGAGCACGCACACCGTCGTCGACGCCCTGTCGCCGCACGTCCTGCTCGACACCGTGCTGTGGAGCGACGAGCACGGCGCGCCGCAGCTCGAGGAGCGGCGGCGCGTCGGCGCCCGGCTGCTCGGCGACGACGGATGGGTGCTCGAGTGGCGCTCGACGCTGCACGCGGCGCACGGCCCGCTCGAGATCCGCTCCCCCGCGACCAACGGACGCCCCGGCGCCGGGTACGGCGGGGTGTTCTGGCGCCTTCCCGTCGCGACGAGCACGCGCGTGCTCTCGGCGGCCGGCGAGGGCGAGGGGCTCGCGCACGGCAGCGCCTCGCCGTGGGTCGCGTTCGTGCAGCGGCACAGCGACCACCAGGGCGGCGAGCGCGCGACCACGCTGCTGCTGACCCAGACGTCGCCCGCGCGGCACTGGTTCCTGCGCGCCGCGGAGTACCCCGGTGCGTGCCCCGCGCTCGCGTGGGACACCCCGCTGCTCGTCCCCGCCGGCGGCACGGTCGAGACCGGCGTCGTCGCCGCGCTGCTCGACCGGGAGCTCGACGCCGCCGAGGCGGCCGAGCTCGCGACCGGTCTGCGCTGAGACCCGAGGAAGGACGCGATGGAACCGCACCGACCGGACCGCCTCGCCGTGGTGGGCATCCACGGCCACGGCGCCAAGCACGTCGAGCACGCCCTGGAGCTGCAGCGCGCGGGGCGCGCCCGGCTCGTCGCCGTCGTGGACCCGCGCGCGCCCGGGCCGGGCCACCCGGGCCACGACGCCGGCGTCGCGTGGTTCCCCACGTTCGGCGACCTGCTGTCGGCGCCCGGCGACGCGGACCGTCCCGACGTCGTCGTGCTCTCGACGCCGATCCCGACGCACCTGCCGCTCGCCCGCGCCGCCATGGAGGCGGGCATGGACGTGCTCCTTGAGAAGCCGACGACGGCCTCGCTCGCCGAGCACACCGAGCTCGTCGCGATCGCCGACCGCACGGGCCGGCGGGTCCAGGTCGGCTTCCAGACGTTCGGCTCGCACGCGCTCCCGGCCGCGGCCGAGCTCGTCGCGCGCGGCGAGATCGGCGACGTCGTCGGCATCGGCGCGGTCGGGACGTGGATCCGCACGGCCGCGTACTGGGCGCGCGCCCCGTGGGCGGGACGACGCCGCCTCGACGGGCGCGACGTCGTCGACGGCGTCGTGACCAACCCGCTCGCGCACGCGGTCGCGACCGCGCTGCGCGTCGGCGGCGCGACGACGGCCGAGGACGTGGCCTGGGTCGACACGGACCTGTACCGGGCGAACCCCATCGAGGCCGACGACACGTCCTCGGTGCGGGTCGTCGGCGGCGACGGGCGCCGCTACGGGTTCGGCCTGACGCTGTGCGCCGCGGAGCGCACACCGGCGCGCGTGCTCGTGCTGGGCACGCGGGGCGAGCTCGAGCTCGAGTACGAGCACGACCGTCTGCGCCTGCGCACCGACCACCTCACGATGGACAAGACGTACGGGCGCACGCCGCTCCTCGACGACCTGCTCGACGCGCGCGCCGACGGCTCGCGCCCGCTCCTGTGCGACGTGCGCGACACGGGCGCCTTCATGCGCGTGCTCGAGGCCGTGCGCACGGGCGCCGACCCGACGCCGCTGCCGGACGCCGTGGTGGAGTGGCACGGCGAGGGCGACGACCGGCACCCGGTCGTGCGCGACGTCGCGCACTGGTGCGAGCGCGTCGCCCGCACGCAGCAGACCTTCTCGGAGCTCGGCGCGCCCTGGACGGCGTAGGGCGCGCGGTCCCGGAACCCGCGCGGCGGTCAGCCGCCGCGCGGGGCCGCCGCATGCCCGCAGAGCGCATCACCGCAGGTCAGAAGGGGCGTTGCGCACCTCGCGGACGTGTGCCACAGTGGAGCCGTCCGAGCGAGAAACCGGTTTCTACCGGTCTCCCGTGCCGGTCACCGCCGACCGGAGCACGAACCGAGACGAAGGAGTTTCGACACGATGCACCCCACCCCCGCCACCGCCCGGCGCCGACGCCGCGCGGCCGCCGTCGCCGGCTCGGCCGCGGCCTCGCTGCTGCTCGGCACCGCGGTCGCCGTCGCGGCGCCCGGAGCCCCCGGCCACGACGCCGACGACCTCGGCCGCCAGGTCATCACGCCCGGCGCCGACGGCTGGGCCTCCGTGGCTACCACGACGTACCCGGAGGGCGTCGCCCGCGAGGCCGCCCCGGTCACGGGCGGCGCTGCCGCCGCACCCGAGCACGTCTACGTGGTCCGCACCTGGGACGAGCTGCGCGACGCGCTGGCCGGCAGGCCCGGCGGCGACCACGACGACGGCCGCGGGAACACCGTCCCCCGCATCGTCTACGTCGTCGGCCAGATCGACGCGTTCGAGGGTCAGGACTGCCAGGCCTTCGCGGACCAGGTCACCGTCGCGGGCACCGGCGAGCCGTTCTCGATGGACGACTACGTCGCGTACTACGACCCGTCCGGCGCCTGGGGCCGGAAGGCCCCCTCCGGGCCGCTCGAGGACGCACGCCGCGCGGCCGCGACGGTCCAGTCTCGCCAGACCCAGGTCCACGTCGGCTCGAACGTGACGATCGTCGGCGTGGGCGACGACGCGCAGATCTCGGGCGCCAACGTCCGCATCCGCGACGCGCACAACGTCATCCTGCGCAACCTCACGATCTCCGACGGCCGCGACTGCTTCCCCGAGTGGGACCCGGGCGACGGCGCGACGGGCAACTGGAACTCCGCCTACGACAACGTGTCGGTCTGGACCTCCACGAGCGTGTGGATCGACCACAACACGTTCGACGACGGGGAGCACCCGGCCGAGTCGCTGCCGACCGTCTACGGCCGGCCGTTCGAGATCCACGACGGCCTGCTCGACATCACGCACGGCTCCGACCTGGTCACCGTCTCCTACAACCGGTTCGAGGCGCACGACAAGACGATGCTCGTCGGCTCGTCGGACGGCCGCCTGCAGGACCGCGGCCAGCACCGCGTGACCCTGCACCACAACCACTGGCAGGACATCGGCCAGCGCGCGCCGCGCGTGCGGTTCGGCGACGTCCACGTCTACAACAACCACTACGAGCAGTCCGAGGCCGGGCTCTTCCAGTACTACTGGGGCGCGGGCCGCGAGTCGTCGATCGTCGCGGAGAACAACGCGATCGACCTGGCGCCGGGTGTCGACCCGGGCCGCGTCGTCGGCCGGTACGGCGGCGAGATGCTCTCCGAGACCGGCACGTTCGTCGACGGACGTCCGACCGACGTGCTCGCCGCGTTCAACGCCTCGGCGTCGACGCCGCTCGCGGACGCGGCGCGCTGGACGCCGTCCGACCACTACTCGTACCGCCTGCTGCCGACTCAGGCGGTGCCCGGCGTCGTCGGCGCGAGGGCCGGCGCGGGAGTCCTTGCCTCCGAGCTCCCGTGACCGGGGCCGGGACGCGGTGACACGAACCACCGCGCCCGGCCGACGACGACGCCACGACGGCCCGGCACCCTCCAGGGTGCCGGGCCGTCACGCTCCGTGCGGCTCAGCCGAGGTCGATGCCGAGCCCCAGGTCGACGAGGCGCACGGGGTCGCCCGTCTCGAGCGAGCGGTTGCCCGCGTACCCCACGCCCGAGGCCCGCAGGCCGTCGACGAGGCGTGCGGCGCGGCCGAGCGGGTCGGGCTCGTCCCGGCCGCGGAAGACGTCGGAGAGCAGCAGCGCGTCGCCCCCGCCGTGGCCGCCCGTCCCGACGTTGTGGATCGGCCGCACCTCGGCGCGCTCCCAGTGCTTCTGGACGACGAGGCGCTCGCCCTGCGGCCGCACCTCGTCCTGCGCGAACGCCTCGGTGAAGCTGGGGTCGAGGATCGCCCGGCCGTCGCCGAACTCGACCGAGCCGCGCTCGACGACCTCGAGCACGGCCTGCCCGCGCGAGCCGTTGACGACCACGCGGTAGCCCTCCCAGGGCGCGTACGCCGTCAGCGAGTAGGTGAGCACCGCACCCCCCGCGTACTCGACCACGAGGCCGAGCGTGTCCTCGGTGGTGATGCCGGCGTCGAAGACGCTGCGGTTGCGGACGTAGCCGTCGACGGCCTGCGCCTCGGGGCCGTAGAGCTCGAGGAGGTACGGGTCCTTCTCGATGTCGAGGAACCAGGGGTCGACGCCCTGCTCGTTGAGCGCGCGCTCGCCCTCGGTCGGCTCGTAGCCCTGGGCGTGCGCGCCGTCGTCGCCGTAGAAGCGCCGGCCGCCGCTCGCGAAGACGCGCTGCGGGACGGCGTCGATCCACCAGTTGACGAGGTCGAAGTGGTGGCTCGACTTGTGCACGAGCAGGCCGCCGTTGTTGACCTTCTGACGGTGCCAGCGCCGGAAGTAGTCCGCGCCGTGGACCGTGTCGAGCGCCCAGTCGAAGTGCACCGACAGCACGCGGCCGATCTCGCCGGAGGCGATCACCTCGCGCAGCGCCGAGTTCCGCGGCGAGTACCGGTAGTTGAACGTCATGGTGAGGTCGCGGCCCGTCTCGCGGACGGCGAGCGCGATCTCGCGCGCCTCGTCCGCGGTCGCGGCGATCGGCTTCTCGACGACGACGTCGACGCCCGCGCGCAGCGCGCGCGACACCATGTCGGCGTGCGTGCTGTCGACCGACGTCACGACGACGCGGTCGACGCGCTGCTCGTCGATCGCCTTCTCGAGGTCGTCCGGGTGGTACACCGGGCGGGTCCCGCCGACCTTCGCCGCGACGCGCGCCTCGTGGACCGCGGCGCGGACGGGGTTCGGCTCGACCCAGGCGACGATCTCGCCGTCGTCCGCGTGGGCGTCGAGCAGGCCGCCGACGAACATGCCGGCGCGGTGGCCGGTCCCTACGATCGCGTACCGGCGTCGGGATGGGCTGGAGGAGGAGGGCATCATCGATCTCCCGTCGGGGAAGCGGTTTCCCGACTAGCCTACCGGACGCCGAGGTAGCGCAGAATCCGCCGAGGTAGCGCCCCGGTCCGCGAAGTAGCGCGCGATTCGCCGAGGTAGCGCGGCGAGCCGCGCTACCTCGCGCGCTGCAGCGCTACCTCGGCGAGTGGAGCGCTACCTCGGCGGGTGGAGCGCTACCTCGGCGGGTGGAGCGCTACCTCGCGGGCGTGAGGACGACCTGGCCCGCCCAGGCGAAGCCGCCGCCGAACCCGAAGAGCAGCGCGGGTGCGCCGGCGGGCACGCGCCCGGAGTGCCACCACTTCGACAGCCCCATGGGGATCGACGCGGCCGACGTGTTCCCCGACTCGACGATGTCGGTGACGACGACCTTGTCCTCGAGCCCGAGGCTCTTGGCGAGCGGCTCGATGATGCGCAGGTTCGCCTGGTGCGCCACGAGCACCTCGATGTCGTCCAGCCCCAGCCCGGACGCCTCGACCACGCGACGGGCACGCTCGGCGGCGCGCGTGATCGCCCACTTGAAGACCGCGCGCCCGTCCTGCGCGAACCGCTCGTCGGGCGCCTCGATGAGCACGGCCGGTGTGATCTCGGGCTCCGAGCCCCACACGACCGGCCCGACGCCGGGCTCGTCCGCCGACTGCAGCACCGCCGCGCCGGCGCCGTCGGCGGTGAGGATGCACGTGCTTCGGTCGCTCCAGTCGGTGAAGGCCGTGAGCTTCTCCGCCCCGATCACGACGGCGGTGCGCGCACTGCCGGCGCGGATGGCCTGGTCGGCCAGGCCGACGGCGTGCGCGAACCCCGAGCAGGCCACGTTGACGTCGAGCACCGCGGGCCCGACGACGTCGCGCAGGTCCGGCTCCTCCTCGCCCTCGGGCGTGCTCGCCCCCGGCTGGACGCCGGTCCGCAGCGCGTAGGCGACGCGCCCCGCCGTGTTGGGCGAGCGGTCGACGGCGGTCGCGGTGGCGACGATCACGAGGTCGACGTCGTCGTGGCTCAGCCCCGCGTCTTCGAGGGCGTGCACCGCGGCGGCCGTCGCCATGTCGGCGACGGTGACGTCGTCGGCGGCGACGTGGCGCGTGACGATGCCGGTGCGCGACCGGATCCACTCGTCGTTGGTCTCGACGAGCTGCGCGATGTCGTCGTTGGTGAGCGTCTTCGCGGGCTGGTGGTGACCCAGCCCGACGATCCGGGAGCCTGCGGCGCCTGCGGGGAGCCGCAGCGGGGACGACACGACGGGGGCGGTGGGCTCGCTCATAGGAGCGATCATCCCACCGCCCCCGCCGGGGGCACCCGGCGTGTCAGCGCATGCGCACCGTCACGGGCTTGCTCGACGTCTCGCCGTGCTGGTTCGCCGCGAGCACGACGATCTCGTGCGCACCCGGCGCGAGGCCGTCGACGGCGAAGCTCGCCGTCTGCTCGTGCGGGGTCGCGTCGCGCACCGACCGGACCTCGACGGTCTCGCCGTCGACGACGAGCGAGAACGTGTGGGCGTTGTCGCGCCCCTGCCTGATCGTCGCCTCGAGCTTCACGGTGCCGCCGTCGACGTCGTCGACCCGCACCTGCACCGGCCCGGGCGCACCGGTCGCCGGTCCGGGCACCCGCTCCGCGGAGGGCGCGTCCGTCGTGAACGCGAGCCGCGGCGCGGCGGGCCGCTCCATGCCCTCGCCGAGGAAGTACGACGTGTGCGGGGGCTGGTTGTACGCCGTGTTCTGCCAGGCGACCGCGAGGCGGTACTGCGGGTCGGACATCAGCGTGCGGAGGCGCAGGTCCACCTGCTCGGCGGCGGCCGCTGCGGGGACGCCGACGGCGCCGGCCGCGGCCACGGCGGCCGCGGCGGCGAGGGCGGTGATCGATCGGGCTCGGAATGCGCTTGCTGGCTGGGTGTCACGTGGCCGTCGTGTCGCCGGCGCCCTCACGGAGCGCGCTCGACGCCCGCGAACGGGACCGTGAGCAGCCCGCCTGGGACGTCGAGGTGGAACCGGGTGCGGCCGCGCCTGACCACCACTCCGACGACGCCCTCGTACCGTCCCGGCACCGTGACCCGCAGCCGCTCCCCCGGCCGCACCGCCTGCGGGTCGAGCGGCCCGGCGCGACCCGGTGCGCCCGCGCCAGCGCCGCCGTCGGGCAGCCGGGACAGGCCCGGCACCGGGACGCCGCGGTGCGTCCATGTCAGGAGGAACCGCGGGTCGAACGTGCTCGAGCAGCGTGCGCAGGCCTGCGGCCGCGCCGGGCGCCGGAACCGCGTGACGCGGTGGCCGGCCGGGCAGGTGCCGACCCAGTCGCCCTCGACGCGCGGCGCCTCGTCGCTCACGAGCCGGCGCCCGCTCGCGCCGATCCGCACCGCCGTCGCGCGCCACACGGCGTCGTGCCCGTGCTTCGCCCCGACCAGTGCGTGCGCGATCTCGTGCAGGAGCGTCTCGCGCACGTCGGCCTCGGAGTAGAGCGCCGTGAGCGGCGCGGACAGGCCGATCTCGCGCCGGTCGTGCCGGCACACCCCGGCACGGCGGCGGGCGCGGTCGAAGCGGAAGCGCCAGCCGTCGAGCCCGTGCTCGGCCATGAGCTCGCGCGCCAGGCGCTGTGCGTCGTGCAGGTCCATGCGTCCCCCTCCCGCCGGGACGCTACCCGCGGGCGCCGACGCGCGTCCGGCGTCGTCCACAGGCCGCGGCGGTCACGCCGGCCTGGGGACGAGCCCCGCCTCCTCGGAGAACCCGAGGATGTGCCGGCTCACGGCGTCGCGGGCGGCGTCCGCGTCCCCGGCCGCGACCGCGTCGAGGATCGTCGCGTGCTCCGCGCAGAGCCGCTCGGCGGTGGCACGCCACGAGGCGAGACGCCCGGCGCCCTGCAGCACGTAGCCGGCGACGGCCGAACGGAGCCCGAGCAGGATCGCCTCGACGAGCTGGTTGCCGCCCAGGCGGATCAGCTCGCCGTGGAAGTCCTGGTCGAGCCGGACGAACGCCTCGACGTCGAGCGCAGGCTCCGACATGGCGTCGAGGAGCCGGCGGGCCTCGGCGAGCAGGTCGTCCGCGGCATCGGGGGTGCGGGCGACGCGCTCGGCCGCACGGCCCGTGGCCCAGGTCTCGAGCGCCTCGCGGGTCGTGACGACGTCCGCCACGGGCAGCGTGCCGGACGCGACGTGCAGCCGGACGGCCGCGCCGAGCCCGGCCGCGGGGCGGTCCACGATGACGGCACCGGCGTCGGGCCCGGAGCCGACCGCGGTACGGATGATGCCCATGGCCTCGAGGATGCGGATCGCTTCGCGCACCGAGGGTCGCGAGACGCCGAGCTGCTCGGCGAGGGCACGCTCGCCGGGGAGCCGCTCGCCGAGACCCCACCGGCCGGCCGCGAGATCGGCCTCGATCCGGGCCAGGACCTTCTCGTGGGTGCGCACGGCAGGATCCTACGAGATCCGGCCTGTGGTCGGTCCACACCGCGCCGATGGTCTACAGTGTCCGGAACCGTGGTCCGGCCACACCCTCGGGCCGTGCCGCGACGCCGTCGTCGCCGTCCGACGCCACCGGGCGTCGGCCAACCGTGAAGGGAGCCGCACGTGCGGATCGCCCTCGCCGCCACCTGCATCGCCGACACGATGTTCCCCGGCGCGCCGCGCGCCACCGTGC
This sequence comes from Isoptericola variabilis 225, assembly GCF_000215105.1. GTDB lineage: Bacteria > Actinomycetota > Actinomycetes > Actinomycetales > Cellulomonadaceae > Isoptericola > Isoptericola variabilis_A. Next base: position 535,417 of record NC_015588.1, on the reverse strand, counting down.
GCCTGCTCGAGCGCCTAGGCCACGAGGTCGTGTTCCCGCGGGCGCAGGCCTGCTGCGGCCAGATGCACGTCAACACGGGCTACTTCGCCGAGGCCGTGCCCGTGGTGCGCAACCACGTCGTGACGTTCGCGCCCGTCGCCGACGGCGAGTGGGACGCGGTCGTCATCCCGTCCGGCTCGTGCACGGGCTCGGTCCGCCACCAGCAGGCGATGGTGTGCCGGCGCGCGGGGCTCGACGACCTCGCGGCGACCGCCGAGGCCGTGGCCGCGAAGACCTACGAGCTCTCCGAGCTGCTCGTCGACGTGCTCGGGCTGACCGACGTCGGCGCGTGGTTCCCGCACCGCGTCACCTACCACCCCACGTGCCACTCGCTGCGCATGCTGCACGTGGGCGACCGGCCGCTGCGCCTGCTGCGCGCGGTCGCCGGAATCGACCTCGTCGAGCTGCCCGAGGCCGAGTCGTGCTGCGGGTTCGGCGGCACGTTCGCGCTGAAGAACGCCGACACGTCCGCCGCGATGCTCGCCGACAAGACGGCGCACGTGCGCGCGACGGGCGCCGACGTGCTCACCGCCGGCGACATGTCGTGCCTCATGCACATCGGCGGCGGCCTGTCGCGGCAGCGCGCGGGCGTCCGTACGCTCCACCTCGCCGAGATCCTCGCCTCCACGCGCGACGAGCCGACGCCCGTCCCGGCCGGGCACGCCGTGCGGACGGAGGTGGCCCGATGAGCCGCACGTTCCTCGGCCTCCCCCGCCGCCTGTCCCGGCCCGACGACGCCGCGACACCCGCCGGCACCGGCGCGGCCGACCCGTTCGGTCCGGTTCCGCACCCCCAGGCGCCGCTGCGCTGGGGCGACGCCTTTCCGGCGGCGGCGCGCGAAACCCTCAAGAACGACCAGCTGCGCCGCAACCTCGGCCACGCGACGCGGGTCATCCGCGCCAAGCGCGCGGCCGTCGTCGGCGAGGTCCCGGACTGGGAGGCGCTGCGCGACGCCGGGTCGGCGCTCAAGGAGCGGGTCATGGCCGAGCTGCCCGAGCTGCTCGCGCAGCTCGAGGAGAACGTCACGGCACGCGGCGGCGTCGTCCACTGGGCCCGCGACGCGGCCGAGGCCAACCGCATCGTCGCCGAGATCGCGAAGGCCAAGGGCGCCGACGAGGTCGTCAAGGTCAAGTCGATGGCCACCCAGGAGATCGGGCTCAACGAGCACCTCGCCGCCGAGGGCATCGCCGCGATCGAGACGGACCTCGCCGAGCTCATCGTGCAGCTCGCCGACGACATGCCGTCGCACATCCTCGTGCCCGCCATCCACCGCAACCGGACGGAGATCCGCGACATCTTCCTCGCGCGCATGGGCGACGCGCCGCCCGACCTGTCCGACGTGCCGCGCGAGCTCGCCATGGCCGCCCGCGCGCACCTGCGCCGCAAGTTCCTCTCGGCGAAGGTCGCGGTGAGCGGCGCCAACTTCGGCGTCGCGTCGACCGGCACGCTCGCCGTCGTCGAGTCGGAGGGCAACGGGCGCATGTGCCTCACGCTGCCCGAGACCCTCGTCACCGTCATGGGGATCGAGAAGCTCGTGCCGGGCTTCGAGGACCTCGAGGTCTTCCTCCAGCTCCTCCCCCGCTCGTCGACGGGCGAGCGCATGAACCCGTACACGTCCCTGTGGACGGGCGTGACGCCGGGCGACGGGCCGAGCGAGTTCCACCTCGTGCTGCTCGACAACGGCCGCACCGACGTGCTCGCGGACGAGGTCGGCCGGGCCGCGCTGCACTGCATCCGCTGCTCGGCGTGCCTCAACGTCTGCCCCGTGTACGAGAGGGTCGGCGGGCACGCGTACGGCTCGGTCTACCCCGGCCCGATCGGCGCGATCCTCACGCCGCAGCTCACGGCGTCGACCGGCGGCATGTCCGGGCACGACGACGTCAACGCGGCCCTGCCGTACGCCTCCACCCTGTGCGGCGCCTGCTACGAGGTCTGCCCCGTGAAGATCGACATCCCGTCGATCCTCGTCGACCTGCGCGCCCGGGAGGTCGACGCGGACCGCTCGCGCCGCGGCGTCGACCCGTGGGCCGCGGCCATGAAGGCCGCGTCGTGGGTCATGTCCGACGGCGGTCGGTTCGGTCTCGCGGGCCGCGCGGCGACGCTCGGGCACCGGCTCGGCGGGCGCGACGGCGTCATCTCGACCGCACCGCCGCCTGCCTCGGCCTGGACCCGGTCCCGGGACCTGCCCGCCCCGCCGGCGCAGACGTTCCGGCAGTGGTGGGCGGAGCACGAGGCCGCGCGTCCGGGAGAGCACGACCAGGGAGAAGACCGATGACCGATGCACGCACCGAGGTGCTGTCCCGGGTGCGCGCGGCGCTGGGCCGCCCCGGCACCGGAACGACGCCCGCCGGGAAGGTCGGCGCCCCGCCGCGCGACGTCGTCGTGCCGCGTGACTACCGGGCCGCGGGCGAGCACGCGCCCGGGTCCCCCGAGGTGCTCGACCAGCTCGTCGACCGCCTCGTCGACTACAAGGCCCACGTCCACCGGGTCGCCGAGCCCGAGCTCCCCGCCGCCGTCGCCGCCCTCCTCCACGAGTTGTCAGGCTCACGCCCGGGTATACCGGGCCCTGGACCTGACAACTCGGAGGAGAGCGTGACGGTCGTGGTGCCGCACGGCCTCGACCGGGCCTGGCTCGCCGCGCTTCCCGACGGCGTCGTCGTCCGCGAGGACTCCCCCGACGCCCCGCTGCCGGCGGCGGAGCTCGACGCGGTCGACGCCGTGCTCACCGCGGCACGCGTCGCGTGCTCGGAGACCGGCACCATCGTGCTCGACGGCGAGCCGGACCAGGGTCGCCGCGCCATCTCCCTCGTGCCGGACGTGCACCTGTGCGTCGTCCGCGCGGAGCAGGTGGTGCAGACCGTGCCCGAGACGGTCCGGCTGCTCGGCGCGCACCCGGAGCGCCCGCTGACGTGGATCTCCGGACCGAGCGCGACGAGCGACATCGAGCTCGACCGGGTCGAGGGCGTGCACGGGCCCCGGACGCTGCACGTGCTGCTGGTCTCGCCTGCGTCCTGACCCGGCGCCTCGAGCGGGAGGACCTACTTGTTCAGGCCCGGCGGCGTGCGCGGCGACTTGCCCGGGGTGGCCTCGGTGAGGCTCTCGAGCAGGGCGTAGTACGAGGGCTTCTTCTCGAAGTCCTCGGTCATGATCGTCGCGTAGCCCTCCGGGAAGACGCCCGGGACCCACGAGCGGGCGTCGTCGAAGCCCCAGACGGTGTAGCTCGTGCAGGCAGGCACGTTGAGGCACGCCTCGAGCATCTTGTCGAACCGCTCGGCCTGGAGCGCGATCTGCTCGGCGGTCGGCTCGCCGTCCTCGCCGAGCGGCATGCGCACGTCGGCCTCGGTGACGGACACCTTGAGCCCCAGGTCCGCGAACCGCTCGAAGTTGGCCTGGATCGACTCGTCGAAGCCGTACTGCAGGCTCAGGTGGCCCTGGGCGCCGAAGCCGTGGATCGGCACGCCGTCGGCGAGGAGCTCCTGCACCAGGGCGTAGTAGGCGTCGGTCTTGGTGTTGATGCCCTCGGCGTTGTAGTCGTTGAGGAAGAGGACCGCCTCGGGGTCGGCCTCGTGCGCCCAACGGAAGGCGTCACCGATGAGGGCGACCGGGTCGTCGGCACAGGCCTTGAGGAACGGGTTGGCCTCGGTGCGCAGGCGCACGCCGCCGGCGTCCCAGGTGTCCTGGAAGATCTCGTTGGCGACGTCCCACTCGTAGATCTGGCCGGCGTACCGGCCGACGACGGTGCGGATGTGCTCCTCGAGGACGTCGCGGGCCTCCTCGCAGGTCCACGTGGCGCTGGCGTCGATCACCCACTGCGGGTTCTGGCTGTGCCAGAGCAGCGTGTGGCCGCGGACCTCCTGGCCGTTGGCCTCGGCGAACGCCACGACGGCGTCCGCACCGGAGAAGTCGTAGACGCCCTCCTCCGGGTGGATCTCGGCCCACTTCATGTCGTTCTCGGGGGTGAGCGAGTTGAACTCCTCGGCGAGGATGCGCTGGAACTCGGTCGGGTTCTTCGGGTCGTAGTCGAGCAGGTCACGCTGACCCCACACGGCGCTGCCGATCTTGACGTCGCGCGGCGCCTCGGATCGCAGGGTCGGCTCCGGCGGAGCGGCCTGGGCCGCGGGCATCGCCACCGCCAGTGCGGTGATCGCCGACGCCGCGACGGCGGCGACGCGGGTCATGGTCGTGGGATGGGACATCGTTGTTCCTCTCCGATCGGGGTCCGACGACTTGAGGCAAGCCGTCGAACAAATCCGGGCGTGAGCAGGATAACGATGTCGATAACGATTTCTCAATAGGCGTGCAGGCCCGCTCCCGCGCGGGTGGTGGAGCGCTCGACGGCCGGTCGTCAACGGGCCGGGAAAAGCCGCACAATGGGCTCCCGTGACCGACAGCGACCTGCCCGCGACCGCCCCGGCGGCCGACGCCCTCTTCGACGTCCCGCCGGACGCCCGGCGGCCCGCCGCGCGCGTCGTGCTGCTCACGGGCCCGTCGGGGTCGGGCAAGTCGGCGCTGACGCGCCGGCTCGGTCTGCCGGTCGTCGCGCTCGACGACTTCTACCGCGACGTCGACCACCCGGGCATGCCGATGCGCTACGGCATCGTCGACTGGGACGACCCGCGCAGCTGGGACGGCGCCGCCGCGCTCGAGGCGCTGCGCACCGTGACGACCACGGGCCGCACCGAGGTGCCGGTCTACGACATCCCGACGTCGCGCCGCACGGGCACGACGGTGGTCGAGACGCAGGGGGCGCCGCTCGTCGTCGCCGAGGGCATCTTCGCCGCCGAGCTCGTCGAGGCGTGCCGCGCCGAGGGGCTCCTCGCCGACGCGATCTGCCTCGTCCGGCCGCGGCTCGTGACCTTCTGGTTCCGCTTCCTGCGCGACGTCGCGGAGGCGCGCAAGCCGCTCGGCACGCTCGTGCGCCGGGGCTGGGGACTGCTGCGCGAGGAGCCGCGCCTCGTGCGGCGGTGGGTCGCCTTGGGCTGCCGCACGGCGACCCCTGGTCAGGCGGAGAGGGCCATCCGTATCCTCGCCCGGTAGCGGGTCCTCAAGCGTCCGCCAAGAAGTCATGTGATCGTAACGAGGCGGTCATCCATGCCACCTCACCGTGGCCCATCGTGGTACCAGGAGGTGGTCTTGTGATCCAGCGCGACGGGCTTCGTGCGCTCTCGCTCTACGAGGGCTTCTTCAGCGGTGGCGCCCGGGCGCTGCACTCGACGGTGGTGGCCGGCCTGCACGCCGCGGGCCGGCAGAAGCACTCGGTGCTCAGCATCCACCGCGAGGTGCGGCGCGAGGCGACGCTGCAGCGGATGGTCGACGACCAGCGCTACCGCGCCCTGCGTGCGGCGGGCGTGCGGATCTCGTCGCTCGGCCGCTCGAGCGACGGCGACCACGACCCGCAGCGGTTCACCGAGGCGGAGATGGCCTCCGCGGCCCGGCACGCGGCCGCCGCGCACGTCGTCGTCTCGCTCAAGGAGCAGCCGCTGCGGCTGGTGAACCAGGCCGGGTTCCCCGACCGCCCGGTCGTCGCGTGCCTGCACCGGTCGGACCCCGAGCACTCGGGCACCGCGCTCGACGACCTGCTCGCGGCCGCCGCCGCGGGCCGCCTCGCCGCCGTGGTGTGCTGCGCCGAGTCGACGCGGCTGGCCTACCGCGCCGCGGGCGTGCCGGACCACCTGCTGCGCGTCATCCCCAACGGCATCAACCTCGCGCGGTTCCGGCCCGTCTCGGGTGCGCGCCGTCTCGCGCTGCGCGGGGCGCTGGCCCTGCCCGGCGACGCGACCGTCGTCGTCTACGCCGCCAGGTACGACGCGATGAAGAACCCCGGCCTGTTCGTCGACTCCGCGCGCCTGTTCCTCGAGCGGGACCCGGACGGCCACGTGGTCCTGTGCGGCGCGGGGATGACGACGGCCAACCCGGGCCTCGAGGCGGACCTGCGCCGCGCGTTCGCCGACCGGCCCGACCTGCTGGACCGCGTGCACGCGCTCGGCGTCCGGCACGACATGGAGCTCGTCCTGGCGGCGGCCGACGTCGTCGCGCTCACGTCGGTGTTCGGCGAGGCGGCGCCGCTGTGCCTCATCGAGGGCGCGATGTGCGGCGCGATCCCCGTCACGACGCCCGTCGGCGACAGCGCGCGCATCGTCGACGGCATCGGGTTCGTCACGGGCTTCGACCCGGGCGAGATCGCGGCCACGTGGTCCGAGGCGGCGGCGCGCCGCACCGAGCTGGGCGGCGCGCTCACCGCGGCCCGCCCGCGGTTCAGCCACGTGCGGATGCTGTCCGCCTACGCGGGCGTGCTGGAGCGTGCCGCGCACGGCGCCGGCCTGCAGGTCGCCCGGGTGTAGCCCTCGCGGCCCGCCGGCCGACGGGGCGCTACGGCCGCGTGGACTCGCGCAGCACGACCTCGTGGTCGACGACCGTCTCGGTCGCCGCGGCACCGTCGTCGACGGCGGCCACGACCGCCCGGCGGCCCATCTCCTCGAGCGGGATATGGACGGTCGTCAGGGCGGGCGCGTGGTCGCGCAGCGTCGGCACGTCGTCGAACCCCGCGACGCGCACGTCGCGCGGGACCTCGACACCGAGCTCGCGCAGCCGCGCGATGACGCCGATCGCCATGACGTCGGTGACCGCGAAGACGCACGGCGGCTCGCCGGCCTCGGCCCGCACGAGCCGGGCCAGCTCGTCGCCGATCTCGTGCCCGCCGTCGCGCGAGAACTCCGTCTCGAGCGTCGCGACGACGTCGCCGCCGCCGGCCCGCACGGCCTCGGCGAACGCGCCCGCGCGCTCCTGCGACGTCGCGACGCGCGCGGGGCCGCTGAGCACGACGAACCGCCGGTGCCCCTGGCCGAGCAGCGCCGTGGCGAGGTCCCGGGCGCCCTCGGCGTTCGGCGGCCGCACGACCCGGGCGTCGCCGAGCGGCTGGCCGACGATCACGGCACGCCCGCCCGCGGCCTCGTACGCCCCGAGCTCCGCAACGAGCGCGGCGTCCTCGTCGGACGACCAGCGCGTCCCGGCGACGACGATCCCGTCGACCCGGTGCGCGGCGAACGCGGCGACGGCGTCGCGCTCGGCGGCCGGGTCGCGCTCGGTCGAGGCCAGCAGGACGAGGCGCCCCCGCTCGCGGGCGGCGGCCTGCGCCCCGGCCGCGATGGTGGAGAAGTAGGGGTCCGAGATGTCCTGGACGACGAGGCCCAGCAGCCCGGTCCGCGCGCGGGCCAGGGCCTGCGCCTGGGCGTTGACGACGTAGCCGAGCTCCGCGGCCGCGGCGCGCACGCGCTCGACGAGCTGCGGTCCGGGCTGACGGTCGGACCCGTTGAGGACGCGCGACGCCGTCGCGAGCGACACCCCCGCCCGCTGAGCGACGTCCTGCAGCCGTGCCCTGGCCACGTGCACCTCCTCCGGCGCCGTCGTCGGCACCCGTTCGACCCGCGTGCTTGACGCACCCACTGGCACACCTTACCGTGGGCAGGAAAGCGCATTCCACGCGCGTCCCTCGTGACGCCCCACCAGACCCCCGCGCCGCCCGGCACGGCGGCCGGACGAAGGAGTCCCCCGTGAGCACCACCCGCACCCTGCGCATCGCCATGAACGGCGTGACCGGCCGCATGGGCTACCGCCAGCATCTCGTGCGCTCGATCCTGCCCATCCGCGAGCAGGGCGGCGTCGAGCTTCCCGACGGCTCGCGCGTCCAGGTCGAGCCGGTCCTGGTGGGCCGCAACGAGGAGAAGCTGCGCGAGCTGGCGAAGAAGCACGACGTCGCCGAGTACACGACCGACCTCGACGGCATCATCAACGACGCCGACACAGACATCGTGTTCGACGCCGCGATGACCAACCTGCGCCCCGAGACCCTGAGCAAGGCCATGCGGGCGGGCAAGCACGTCTACACCGAGAAGCCCACGGCCGAGACGCTCGCCGAGGCCGTCGAGCTCGCCCGCCTGCGCGAGGAGACCGGCGTGACCGCCGGCGTCGTGCACGACAAGCTCTACCTGCCCGGCCTCGTCAAGCTCCGCCGCCTCGTCGACGAGGGCTTCTTCGGCCGCATCCTGTCGCTGCGCGGCGAGTTCGGCTACTGGGTCTTCGAGGGCGACATCCAGCCCGCGCAGCGCCCGTCGTGGAACTACCGCAAGGAGGACGGCGGCGGCATGACGACGGACATGTTCTGCCACTGGAACTACGTCCTCGAGGGCATCATCGGCTCGGTCAGGACCGTCAACGCCCAGACCGTCACGCACATCCCGAGGCGCTGGGACGAGCAGGGCAAGCCCTACGACGCCACCGCCGACGACGCCGCCTACGGCATCTTCGAGATGGAGACCCCCGCGGGCGACCCGGTCGTCGCGCAGATCAACTCGTCCTGGGCCGTGCGGGTCTACCGCGACGAGCTCGTCGAGTTCCAGGTCGACGGCACGCACGGCTCCGCCGTCGCCGGCCTCTTCAAGTGCGTCTCCCAGCAGCGCGCCAACACCCCCAAGCCGGTCTGGAACCCGGACCTGCCCACGACCGAGAAGTTCCGCGAGCAGTGGGCCGAGGTGCCGGCCAACACCGAGCTCGAGAACGGCTTCAGGCTGCAGTGGGAGGAGTTCCTGCGCGACGTCGTCGCCGGGCGCCCGCACCGCTTCGACCTGCTCTCCGCCGCGCGCGGCGTCCAGCTCGCCGAGCTGGGCCTGCGCTCGTCCGCCGAGGGCCGCCGCCTCGACGTCCCGGAGATCACGCTGTGAGCGCGCCGACGACGTCCCTCGCGCCCGTCCTCGCGCCGAGCGGCGTGACGGTCCGCCTCCCGCGGTTCGACGACGCCGGCCGCCCGGTCGGCACCGAGGTGCGCGAGCTCAACGCCCCGGGTCCGTGGACGACGCCCGCCGGTGAGATCACCTCGCGCGTCGCGTTCGCCGCGGCGCACGTCGTGCCGCACGTCGGCGCGGAGAACGTGCCGGGCGCGCCCGCGGTCGTCGACTGGGACTCGACCCTCGCGTACCGGCACCGGATCTGGGAGCACGGGCTCGGCGTCGCCGACGCCATGGACACCGCGCAGCGCGGCATGGGCCTCGACTGGGCCGCGACGCAGGAGCTCGTGCGCCGCTCCGCCGCCGAGGCGGCGTCGGTCGGCGCCCGCATCGCGTGCGGCGCGGGGACCGACCAGCTCGACCCCGCGTCGGTCGAGGCCGGCGAGGCCGGGCTGGCCGCCGTCACCGAGGCGTACCGCGAGCAGGTGCGCGTCGTGCAGGAGGCCGGGGCACAGGTCATCGTCATGGCGTCGCGCGCCCTGGCCAAGGTCGCCCGCTCGGCCGAGGACTACGCGCGCGTCTACGACGCGGTGCTCGCCGAGGCCGACAGCCCGGTGATCCTGCACTGGCTCGGCACGATGTTCGACCCGGCGCTCGCCGGCTACTGGGGCTCGGACAGCGTCGACACCGCGACCGCCACGTTCCTCGACCTCATCAAGGCCCACCAGGCCAAGGTCGACGGCGTCAAGGTGTCGCTGCTCGACGCGCAGCACGAGATCGGCCTGCGCCGCGCGCTCGCCGCGCTCGAGGGACCGACGGTCCGCCTCTACACGGGCGACGACTTCAACTACCCCGAGCTCATCGCGGGCGACGACCAGGGCTACTCCGACGCACTGCTCGGCATCTTCGCGGCGATCTACCCCGCCGCGTCGACCGCGCTGCAGGCGTTCGACGCCGGCGAGGCGGGGCGCGGGCACGCGATCCTCGCGTCGACCGAGAAGCTGGGCCGGCACATCTTCTGCGCGCCGACCTACTTCTACAAGACGGGCGTCGCGTTCCTGTCGTGGCTCAACGGCTTCCAGCCGGGCTTCCAGCTCGTCGGCGGGCTGCACTCCGGCCGGTCGCTCGCGCACCTCGTGGAGCTCGCGCGCCTGGCGGACGGCTGCGGCATGCTGCTCGAGCCGGAGACGGCCGCGAAGCGCCTCGACGCGCTCCTGGTCACGAACGGGGTGACCGCGTGAGCGCCCCGGACCTGAGCCGCTGCTCGCTCAACACGGCGACGGTCAAGCACGCGTCGCTCACCGAGGCGGTCGAGGCCGCCGCGGGAGCCGGGCTCGGCGCGGTGGGCCTGTGGCGCCACCAGGTGCAGGAGGCCGGCGCGGAGAAGGCCGCACGGATCGTGTCCGACGCCGGGCTGCGCGTCTCGTCGCTGTGCCGCGGGGGCTTCCTCACGGCCACCGACGACGCCGGGATCGCGGCGGCGCTCGAGGACAACCGGCGGGCCATCGAGGAGGCCGCGACGGTCGGCACGCGCGAGCTCGTGTTCGTCGTCGGCGGCCTGCCCGCGGTGAGCGCGCCCGGCCAGGGCCCGCGGCCCGACGCCGGTCCGCAGGACCGTGACATCGTGGCCACCCGTGCACGCGTCGCGGACCGCCTCGCCGACCTGGCGCCGGTGGCGGCCGAGCACGACGTGCGGATCGTCCTCGAGCCGCTGCACCCGATGTTCGCGGCCGACCGCGCCGTGATCTCGACGCTGGGCCAGGCGCTCGACCTCGCCGCGCCGTTCGCCCCCGAGACCGTGGGCGTCGTCGTGGACACGTACCACGTGTGGTGGGACCCGGCGCTCGAGGAGTCGATCGCCCGGGCCGGGCGCGAGGGCCGCATCGCGAGCTACCAGGTCTGCGACTGGGTGCTGCCGCTCGCGGCCGAGCCCCTGAACTCGCGCGGGCACGTCGGCGACGGCTACGTCGACTTCCCGACGATCTCGCGCTGGGTCGCGGCGGCCGGCTACGCCGGCGACGTCGAGACCGAGATCTTCAACGAGGAGATCTGGGCGGCCGACCCGCGCCGGACCGCGGAGACGGTCGGCGCGCGGTACGCCGCGCACGTCCTGCCCCACCTCTGAGCAGGCGGGACACCGGAACCCCGGGCGCCGTCGTCGTGCTGATGCCCACGACGACGGCGCCCGGCCGTCTCCCGGCGTGTGAGCCGGGTCACCGGCGCGGGGGCGTCCCGGGGCTGAAGGATGAGCGCTCCCACGGTAAGGTCGGATGCCGGACCCGAGCGCCGGCACGCCGGCAGCACCGACGAGAAGGAGCGCACCGTGACCCACGGCGACGTCCGCATCGAGGACGACGGCTACCTCTGGGTGATGCGGGGTGAGGTCGACGCCGCGGTCCAGGCCCGCCACGAGGAGCAGCTGCTCCAGGTCACGCGTGCCGCGAGCCGGCGGATCGTCATCGACCTGTCCGACGTGAGCTTCATGGACTCCGGCGGCCTGCGTCTGCTGTACCACGCCGCGGACGGCAGCCCGCAGCCGCCGCTGCTCAAGGGCGCACCGGCGCGCATCCGCGACCTGCTCGAGCTCTCCGGCGTCATCGGCCTGTTCACGCTCGAGGACGAGCAGGAGGCAGGCGCCTCCCCGACCGCTCAGGCGGGCGTATGACGCTGCTCGAAGCTGCTCCCCCCGCGGAGCTCACCGAGGTCGAGGCCTGGACCGTCTGCGGCGTCGACGACGTCGCGCACGTCCGCGCACGCCTGGAGGATGCGCTCGCCGCCGCACCCGGCGGGCGCGTGCTCGACGCCAAGGCCCGCGACCGCATCATCCTCGTCGCGTCCGAGCTCGCGACCAACGCCGTGCGCCACGGCAGCCAGCCGGTGACGCTGCGCCTGCTCGGCCACGGCAGCACGTTCGTGGTCGACGTCGTCGACCACCGCCCCGACGCACCGCCCGTCGTGGGGACCGCCGGTGCGGGCACCGGGGGCTTCGGGCTCATCCTCGCCGCACGCGCGGCCAAGGGGCTGGGCTGGTTCCGCGCCCAGGGCGCGAAGCACGTGTGGGCGCAGTTCGCCTGACGCCCGCGAGGCCTCAGGCCTCCCGCCGCACCACCAGCAGGGTCGCGTCGTCGGCCGACCGCTCGTCGCGCGTGCTGCGCAGGACCTCGTCGACGTCCACCGCCGGGCCGCGCACGAACGCCGTCGCGAGCCGCGCGAGCCCCTCGCCGATCGACTCGTCGCGACGCTCCACCAGCCCGTCGCTGTAGAGCACGAGCGCGCCGCCCAGGGGCACCTCGACGCGGGTCGCCGGCGGGACGTCGCGCGCGAGGCCGAGCGGCGGGGCACCGGCCTTGGGGCCCCACCGGACGGCGCCGTCGGGCTGCACGACGAGCAGGGGCGGGTGCCCCAGCGACACGTTCTCGACGACGCCTGTGACCGGGTCGACGAGCGCGACCGTGAGCGTCGCGACCTCGCCCGGGAGCGTCCAGCGCACGACCTCGAAGAGCAGGCGGGCCGCCTCGTGCGCGGTGCTGCTGCCGACCAGCGACGTGCGCAGCGCCGTGCGCAGCTGGCCCATGGTCGCCGCGGCCTGCAGGCCGTGGCCCGTGACGTCGCCCACGACGAGCGCGAGGTGGCCCGAGGGCAGCACGAGCGCGTCGTACCAGTCGCCGCCGACGAGCCCGGCCCCGGCCGCCTCGTAGCGCGCCTCGACGGTCCACCCGTCGACGTGCGCGAGGTCGTGCGGCAGGAGGCTGCGCTGCAGCTCCTCGGTCGCCCGGACCTCCTTGCGCCCGCGCAGGTAGAGCGCCTCGAGCAGGTGCACGCGCAGGGCGGCCGCGCTGTCGACCTGGTCCTCGGTCCACGGCAGGCTGTGCCCGTCGACGACCTCCCGCCAGCGCTCCTCCGAGGCCCGCAGCATGGTGCGGATCGGGTCGTCGGCGCGCAGCGGCCGGCTCGACGACGGATCGCTGCCCCACTCGACGCGCCGCTGCACCTCGTCGCGGAGCCAGATGAGGACCTGGCCCTCCGGCAGCGCGATGCCCATGACGCCGGCGACGTCGGGGGCCGCGGCCGCGACGTCGGGCGCGGTCTCACGCAGGCAGTCGGTCGCGATGACCTCCTCGCCGGCGCCCGAGACCCAGGCGATGAGCGCCTGCTGGCCCGCGGCGTCGGGCACGTGCCCGACGCTCGTCACGCGCCCCTCGGCGCGCACGATCGCGCCGTCCGCGCGCACGAGGCGACGGGTCCAGCCGGAGCGCGTGATGGCCGTGCCGAGCGGCACGGACTCGTCGCGGGAGTCGGCGGCGAGGTGGGCCAGGACGCGTTCCTGGCGGCGTGCCTCGGCGTCGCGGTCGGCGCCGACCTGGGCGGCGCGCAGGGCCGAGAGGGTGCTCGCGATGAGCTCCACGCCGACGCGCACGTCGTAGGGGACGCGCTTCGGGCTCCCGTAGTGGTGGCCGTAGACGACGCCCCACAGCTCGCCGCCGTACGACAGCCCGACCGCGATCGTGGCGCGGGCGCCGCGGGCGCGGTGCAGCGCGACGTACTCGCGCGGCTCGGCGCGCAGCGTCGCCGCCGACAGGTCGAGCTGGCGGCCCGCGACCGACGGGTCCGCCGCCAGGACCGGCACGGGCTCGGCCTCGGTGTCGTCGACCAGGTGCACGCGCAGGCTCTGGTGGAGCTCGCGCACCTCGGCGGGGATGTCGGACGCCGGGAAGTGGACGCCGGTCCACGGCGCGAGCCCGCGGCGGTGCGCCTCGGCGACGACCTCGGCGTTGCCCTGGGCGTCGAGCAGGTAGAGCGACACGCGCTCGAAGCCCGTCAGGGTGCGCATCGCCTCGAGCGCGACGTCGTACAGCTCGTCGAGCGACTCGGCGAGCTCGAGGTCTGCGAGCGCCGTGCGCAGCGGCCCGTAGCCGGTCGCGACGCCGTTGCCGGACGTCCGCGGCGCGAGCTCGACCACGACGAGCGAGGGCGCCGACGCCGACGTGCGGCGGGGACGGTGCAGGATCGCCTCGAGCTCTCCTCCCCCGCACCGGGCGGGCCGCTCGACCACGAGCGGGTTGACCGTGGCGAGGTCGACGCCCGCGACGACGGGCGCGAGGATCTGGCCGGCGGGGCCCGCGCCGAGCACGTCCGACAGGGGCTTGCCGAGGACCTCGCTCACCTCGAGACCCAGGAGGTCGGTCGCGGCGGAGGCGTGGAGGACGACGCCGTCGCTCACGCGCACCGCCAGGAGCACGCCGCGGGGCTGCACGGTCGCCGGGACGCCGACGCGCGCGACGGCCTCGCTCGCCGCGGCCTCGCTCGACGCCGGTACCGGCGCGGCAGACGCCGCAGCGGACTTCGTCACGTGTGCCCCTCCCGTGGGCTCCCATTTGTTTGGCGCCCCAAGCGTACCCCGGACGAGCCCCGTGGCCACAGCCCTGGACGATCGTCCAGCTTCGACCTGAGCACCTCCTGAGGCCGGGCGGGCGTATCGTGCCGTCTCCACACGACGATCACCGCCTCTCGACCACATGCGACGCGGGCCGGGGAACCGCGGCCCGCGCCCGTTCGTCCTACGAGGTGGCCCGCCGGCGTTCCCCCTTCGCCCGGCGGGCCGCCACCGTCCCCGACCGGAGAGCACCGATGAGCACGTCCCCCGCCACCACGCCCGTCCTGCGCGCCGACGGTCTCGCGGCCGGGTACGGAGGCCCCGACGTGGTGCGCGGCGTCGACCTGGAGCTCGTGCCCGGCCGCGAGCCGGTCGGGATCGTCGGCGAGTCCGGGGCGGGCAAGTCGACGATCGTCGCGGCCCTCGTCGGGCAGGTCCGCCCCACGGCAGGACGCGTCACGTGGGCCGGGCGCACCGTCACCCGCATCCCGCTGCGCGAGAAGAAGCGCTTCCGCGCGCAGGTGCGGCGCGTCACCCAGGAGGGCCTCGACGTCGACGCCCGCTGGACCGTCGACCGCGCGGTCGGCGCGGCCCTCACCGAGGCCCGGCGGGCAGGCTCGCCCAGCGGCGCGACGGTCGCCGAGCTGCTCTCCGACGTCGCGCTCGAGCCCCGGTTCGCCCCGCGCACGGTCGGCTCGCTCTCGGGCGGCGAGCGCCAGCGGCTGGCCCTGGCCCTCGCTCTCGCGACCCGCCCGGCCGCGCTGCTGCTCGACGAGCCGCTGACCGCCGTCGACCCCGGGATGCGCGGCGAGGTCGTGCGCCGGTTGACCGAGGCCACGGCGGCGGCCGGGACCGCGGTCCTGCTCGTCTCGCACGACCTCGAGCTCGTCGAGCGCCTGTGCACGACGGCGCACGTCCTCGCCGAGGGGACGTTCGTCGCGTCCGGGCCGCTGCAGGAGGTGCTCGCGACGTCGGACCACCCCGCCGTCCGCGGGCTCGCCGAGGCGGCGCCGCTCGCGGTGCAGCGCTTCGCCTGACGCCTTCTCCCGTGTCAGAAAGCTGGTGGGCCGGAGCCCACCAGGCTTCTGACAGCAGCCCGGCGACGGGACCGGGCCACGCGCGCACGTGGGGTTCTTCACGTGCGCGCGCGTGGGCATGGGAGCGGTTGTACGCTCGACGCCGGACCAGGGGCCGCGGGCGCGGCCACCACGAGGGAGATCGAGTGACCGAGCGCCGGTGTGCCAGGAGGATGGTGCCGTGACCTGCACCGAGGCCCCGCCGCGCGTCGGCAGGATGGCGCTGGTCGGCAGCTGGACGGTGCGCTCCGTGCACGAGCTCTCGGGCGTGCGCCACGCGCTGGCCGACCGGCTGCCGTGCGACTGCGCCGCCGCCACCGCCGACCCCGTCGAGGACACCGCCCTGTCCGGCGTCGAGCGCATCGTGCTCGTGGCGAGCGAGCTGGTGTCGAACGCGCTCCAGCACGCCGACGGCCCCGCGACCGTCCGGCTCCTGTGCGACGGCCGGTCGGTCCTGCTCGAGGTCGTCGACCGCAGCCCCGACGTACCGCCCGTGGTCGCGTCGCGGCGTCCGCCCGGCGAGGGCGGCTTCGGCCTGCACCTCGCGCGACGCGCCGCCCACACCGTGGGGTGGTACCGCACCGCGCGCGACGAGAAGCGCGTCTGGGCCCGCTTCACGGACCCGAGCCCCCTCGCGCCGAGGTAGCGCTCGGCCGCGCGAGGTAGCGCGTCCCGCGCCGAGGTAGCGCGCTACCTCGGCGAGCGGAGCGCTACCTCGGCGAGCGGAGCGCTACCTCGGCGAGCGGAGCGCTACCTCGGCGAGCGGAGCGCTACCTCGGCGTGCGGAGCGCTACCTCGGCGGGTAGGCGGTGAGCTCGGTGCTCGCCACGACGACGTCGCGCAGCGCGTCCAGCCCGCCGTCGAGCACACCGACGGCCCGCGCCTGGACGAGCACGTTCCCGAGCGCGGCGGCCTCGACCGGCCCGGCGACGACGGGCAGCCCGGTCGCCTCGGCCGTGAGCCGGCACAGCAGCTCGTTGCGCACCCCGCCGCCGGCGACGTGCACCGCACCGACCTCGACGCCCGCGAGCTCGCCCGCCCGCGCGACGACGCGTGCGTACGCCGTCGCGAGGCTGTCGAGCACGGCCCGCGCGAGCGCCGGACGCGTCGTCGGGACCACCTGCCCCGCGGCCTCGGCCGCCGCACGGAACCGTGCGGGCATGTCGCCGGGCGCGAGGAACGCGTCGTCGTCGACGTCGACGACGCACCGCCCGCCCGGCTCCTCGGCCGCCGCCGCGAGCAGCTCTCCGAGGTCCTCGGGCGTGCCCTCGCGCTCCCACTCGCGCAGGCACTCGTCGAGCACCCACAGGCCCATGACGTTGCGCAGGTACCGGACCGTGCCGTCGAGCCCGAGCTCGTTGGTGAAGTTCGCCGCGCGGCTCGCCTCGGTGAGCACGGGTGCGTCGAGCTCGAGCCCGACGAGCGACCACGTCCCGCTCGAGACGTACGCCGCCACCCCGGCCTCGCGAGCGCCGTCTGCAGCCCCGGCACCGAGCGGGATCGCCGCCACGGCCGACGCCGTGTCGTGCGACGCGACCGCCACGACGGGCACGTCGCCGAGCGCGGTCTCCTCCGCGAGCGCCGGCCGGAGCGGCCCGACGACGGTGCCCGGCTCGACGAGGTCGGGCAGGACGTCCTTGAGCCCGGCGAGGGCCGGGAACTCCGAGCCGAGGCGCCCCAGCAGCTCGTCGGACCAGGCGCGCGCACGGACGTCGAGCAGGCCCGTGGTCGACGCGTTGGTGACCTCGGCGACCTGGCGCCCCGTGAGCCAGCACGTGATGAGGTCCGGGATCAGCAGCAGCCCCCGCGCAGACCTCCACGCGGCGTCGTCGGCCCCCGCCACGAGCTGGAACTCCGTGGTGAACGCGAGGTGCTGCAGCCCGTTGACGGCGTAGTGCTCGGCGGGCGAGACGCGCTCGTACACGCGCTCGGCGGCGCCGAGGATGCGCGGGTCGCGGTAGCTGCGCGGCGCGCCGAGCAGCGCGCCGTCCGCGTCGAGCAGGCCGTAGTCGACGGCCCACGAGTCGACGCCGACCCCCTGGACCCGGGCGCCGCGTCGCGCGGCCTCGCGGCCGGCCTCGCGCAGACCGTCGACGATCCCGCGCCACAGGCCGAGCACGTCCCAGCGCAGGTCGACGACGTCGCCGCCGGCCCGCGGCACCGCGACCGGGCCGTTGGGGAACCGCCCGGTCTCCACGAGCTCGACGCGCGCGCTGCCGCCCCGCGAGCTGTCAGGCCCACGCCCCGGTATGCCGCGGCCTGGACCTGACACCTCGGGAGCGTCAGGGTGGACGACGCCGAGCATGACGCGCCCGCTCGTGGCGCCCAGGTCGACCGCGACGAACGCCGGCAGGCGAGCACCGCCGTCGGGCACGGCCGCCGCGCTCATCGCAGGAAGGCCTGCGCGACGCCGGCGTCGACGGGGACGTGCAGACCCGTGGTGTGCGAGAAGTCGGACGTGCACAGCGCGTAGACGGCGTTGGCGACGTGCTCCGGGAGCACCTCGCGCTTGAGCAGCGTGCGCTGGGCGTAGAACTTGCCCAGGTCCTCCTCGGGGATGCCGTAGGTCTTGGCCCGGTTCGCGCCCCACCCGGAGGCGAAGATGCCCGAGCCGCGCACGACGCCGTCGGGGTTGATGCCGTTGACCTTGATCCCGTGCTCGCCGAGCTCGGCGGCGAGCAGACGCACCTGGTGCGCCTGGTCGGCCTTGGTCGCCGAGTAGGCGATGTTGTTCGGGCCGGCGAAGACCGAGTTCTTCGACGAGATGTAGACGATGTCGCCGCCGAGCTTCTGGTCGACGAGGATGCGCGCGGCGTTCTTGGACACGAGGAACGAGCCCTTGGCCATGACGTCGTGCTGGAGGTCCCAGTCGGCCTCGGTCGTGTCGAAGAGCGACTTGCTCAGCGACAGGCCTGCGTTGTTGACGACGATGTCGACGCCGCCGAACGCCAGGACGGCCTCGCGCAGCGCGGCCTGGACGGCGGCCTCGTCGGCGACGTTCGCCGCGACCCCGATCGCGACGTCGGCCGACCCGATCTCGGCCGCGACACCCTGCGCCTTCTCCGCGTCGAGGTCCGCGATGACGACGCACGCGCCCTCGGACGCGAGACGATCGGCGATCGCCCTGCCGATGCCCGACGCCGCGCCGGTCACGAACGCGATGCGCGTCGCGAGCGGCTTGGGCTTGGGCCGGCGCTGCAGCTTGGCCTCCTCGAGAGCCCAGTACTCGATGCGGAACTTCTCCGACTCGTCGATCGGCTGGTACCGCGAGAGCGCCTCGGCGCCGCGCATGACGTTGATCGCGTTGACGTAGAACTCGCCGGCGACGCGCGCCGTCTGCTTGTCGGCGCCGTAGGAGAACATGCCGACGCCCGGCACGAGCACGATCGCGGGGTCCGCGCCACGCATCGCCGGCGGCTCCTCGCCGCGGGCCCGCGCCTCGGCCGCGCCGCGCTCGTAGTACGCGGTGTAGTCGGCGCGGTAGGCCTCGTGCAGCTCGGGCAGGCGCTCGACGATCTCCTCGACGCTCGCCGTGGCCGGCAGGTCGACCACGAGCGGCTTGACCTTGGTGCGGAGGAAGTGGTCGGGGCAGGACGTGCCGAGCTCGGCCAGGCGGGGGTGCGCCTCGCGGGAGACGAAGTCGAGCACGACGTCGGAGTCGGTGTAGTGCCCGACCTGCGGGTTGTCGTGCGACGCGATCGCGCGCAGGTGCGGCGCCAGGGCGGCGGCCTTGAGCCGGCGCTCCTCTGCGGGCAGCGGCTCGTACCCGGGCAGCACGGGGCCGAACGGCTCGCGGCGACCGTTCGCCTCGATGTACGCCGCGGCGGTCTCGATGATCCAGAGCGAGTTGCGCTCGGCCTCCTCGGAGGTGTCGCCCCACGCGGTGATGCCGTGGCCGCCGAGCACGGTGCCGATCGCCTCGGGGTGCTGCGCCTTGATCGCGGCGATGTCGAGACCGAGCTGGAAGCCGGGTCGGCGCCACGGCACCCACACGACCTTGCCGCCGAAGATCTTCGCGGTCAGCTCGGGGCCGTCGACGGCGGTCGCGATGGCGATGCCGGCGTCGGGGTGCAGGTGGTCGACGTGCGCGGCGTCGACGAGGCCGTGCATGGCCGTGTCGATGCTCGGCGCGGCGCCGCCCTTGCCGTGAAGGCAGTAGTCGAACGCGGCGACCATCTCGTCCTCGCGCTCGACGCCGGGGTAGACGTCCTGCAGCGCGCGCAGGCGGTCGAGCCGCAGCACCGCCAGGCCCTTCTCGGTCAGCGTGCCCAGGTCGCCGCCCGAGCCCTTGACCCACAGCAGCTCGACGTCCTGCCCGGTGACCGGGTCCTTCTCGACGCCCTTGGCGGACGTGTTGCCGCCGGCGTAGTTGGTGTTCCTCGGGTCGGCGCCGAGGCGGTTGGATCGCTCGACAAGGGAGGTGACGGTCTCGTTCGTCATCGTGGTGCTCCGTGAGAGGTTGCGGTCAGGCGGTGGGCGGCTCGTGGGCGGTACCCACCAGCGCGTCGGTCGTGAGCCACGCGGCGATGCGGGCGAGGCTGCGCGCGCACCCCGGGTCGTCGGGCTGGTTGAGGTGGCCGTGGTACGTCCCGTCCTCGCGGACGAGCAGCACGTCGACGCCCGCGGCGGCGAGCTCGGCCGCGTACGCCTCGCCCGACGACCGCAGCGCGTCGTGGTCGGAGTTGAGGACGAAGGTCGGCGGCAGGCCGCGCAGGTCCTGACCGCCGGGGAAGGCGTACGGCGACGTCGCGGGGCCCTCGTGCCCGAGGTAGTTGGCGTTGAGCGCGCGCACCGCCTCGGGCGGGAAGTTCCGCTCCGGCGCGAGCGTCGCCAGCTTGGCGGCGAGCTCGGGCCGGGGCTCGGGCAGCCCGTCGTGCGCGACCGGGTACGCCAGGACGACGCTGCGGGGCTGCGGGCCGCCGGCGTCGCGCAGCCGCAGCGACACGCCGGCGGCCAGGTTGCCGCCCGCGCTCGCCCCGCCGATCGACCAGCGCTCCGGCACGACGCCGAACCCGGCGTCGCGCGCCCAGCCGAACGCGGACGTCAGCTCCTCGGACGCGACCGGGAACCGGACCGCGTCCGGCGCCTGCGCCGCGGCGGCGCCCGGGGCCCGGTAGTCGATCGGCGGACACAGGCGGTAGTCGACGCTCGCGACGACGACGCCGTGGCGGGCGAGCGACCGCGCGACGCCGTCGGCCTCGTGCATGTCGAGGTCGCCGTGCATGAACGCCCCGCCGTGCGCCCACACGAGTCCCGCGCGGCGCTCGACGCCCGGGGCGGGCTCGTAGACCCGGACGCGCAGGTCGCCGTGGGGGCCGTCGGTCACGTGGTCGGTGACCACCGGCTCGCGCGAGCCGGCCTGCGGCGACGCAGGTACCGCCGTCGTGCCCGTGGTCACGCGCCCCACCCCGCCTGCTGGCCGCCGACGCGCTCGGCGGCGATCTTCGCCTGGTAGCCCGACTCGGCGTACGCGGCCATGGGGTCGGCCGGCAGGCCGCGCTTCTCGCGGTACTCGGCGAGCAGCGGGCGCACGTCGGTGTAGAACGCGTCCATGTAGATCGCGTTGGCGGTCAGCACGTCGCCCGCCTGCTGGGCCTGCGTCAGCGCCTCGCGGTCGAGCAGCAGCGCGCGCGCCGTCATCTCCTGGACGTTGAGCACCGAGCGGATCTGGCCCGGCACCTTGTCCTCGATGTTGTGGCACTGGTCGAGCATGAGCGCGACGCCCGAGCCCTCGTCGAGCCCGCCGCCGCGGACGACCTCGACCATGATCCGGAAGAGCTGGAACGGGTCCGCGGCGCCGACGATGAGGTCGTCGTCGGCGTAGAAGCGCGAGTTGAAGTCGAACGAGCCGAGCTTCCCGAGGCGCAGGAGCTGCGCGACGATGAACTCGATGTTCGTGCCGGGCGCGTGGTGGCCCGTGTCGAGGCAGACGAACGCCTTGTCGCCGAGCGCGGCCACGTGCGCGTACGAGGTGCCCCAGTCCGGGACGTCGGTGTGGTAGAACGCCGGCTCGAAGAACTTGTACTCGAGCACCATGCGCTGGTCGTCGGCCAGCTGCGCGTAGATCTCCTGCAGCGCCTCGTGCATGAGGTCCTGGCGCGTGCGGATGTCGCCCTGGCCCGGGTAGTTGGTGCCGTCGGCGAGCCAGATCTTGAGGTCGCGCGAGCCCGTCGCGTTCATGATCTCGATGCACTCGAGGTGGTGGTCGATCGCCTTGCGGCGCACGGCGGGGTCGATGTGCGTGAGCGACCCGAGCTTGTAGACGTCGTCCTGGAACGTGTTCGAGTTGATCGTCCCGAGGTCGACGCCGTGGTCGTTGGCGTAGCGCTTGAGCGCGGCGTAGTCGTCGACCTTGTCCCACGGGATGTGCAGCGCCACGGTCGGCGCAAGGCCCGTGAGCTCGTGCACCTTCGCGGCGTCGGCGATCTTCTCCTCGGGGTTGCGCGGCGTGCCCGGGGTGGAGAACACCTTGAAGCGCGTGCCGGAGTTGCCGTAGGCCCAGGACGGGACCTCGATCGCGAGGCGGTCGAGGACCGGGGTGATGTCGTCGAACGTGGGCATGGTGGTGTCCTTCCTCAGTCCTGGTCGGCCTGGTCGGCCCGGTCCGTGGCGTGCCCGACGGCGGCACCCGCGTCGGCGGCCTCGGCCGCGGCGAGCTGCGTCTCGAGGTGGAAGACCTCGGTGAGCTGGTCCATTTCGGCGTCCGGGCCGGCGCCGTCGAAGAACTCGGCCATCTCGGCCTGCCAGCGCGCGTTGACCTCGCGCGCGGCCATGCCGGCCTGCGCGGCGTCGAGGTCCTCGGTCTCGAAGTACCCGACCACGAGGCCGTCGGGCCGCGTGAAGATCGAGTAGTTCTCCCACCCGGTCTCGTGGAGCGCGCGCAGCATCTCGGGCCACACCTCGGCGTGCCGCCGCGCGTACTCGTCGAGCCGGTCGGGACGCACCCGGAACTGGAACATCACCCTGCGCCGTCCGGCACCGGGCGGAGTGGTCTGTGGAGCCACCGTCGGTCTCACTTCCCGCGTCTCCCTCGACGCGTCGATGAAACGATTCAATGCCCCGACGGTACACCGGGTGCGGCATGATCCGCAAGGATCGACCGGGCGCCGAGAGATGAGCGTGCGTAGGGCGGTCCGCCGGCCCGGCGTGCGCGGGCCCGGGTACGCCGGCGCGGCCGTCCGACACGACGCCGGGTGAAACGTTACAATCAGCACTCCCGCACCGCGCCGGTCCGAGCGCCCGGCGACGCACGGGGACCTGTCGACGAGGAGAGGACCCATGCCCCGCACCACGGCCCGCCGCCGCGCCTCCATCTCCGACGTGGCGCGCCTCGCCGGCGTGAGCGTCGGGACCGTGTCGAACGTGCTCAACCGCCCCGACCGCGTGTCGGAGGCGACGCGCGAACGCGTCGAGACCGCCATCGCGCAGCTGCAGTTCGTGCCCAACGGCTCGGCGCGCCAGCTGCGCGTCGGCACGATCACGACCGTCGGCGCCGTCGTCCTCGACATCGCGAACCCGTTCTTCACCGACCTCGCGCGCGGCATCGAGGCCCGCCTCGACCAGGACGACTACACGCTCATGGTCGCGAGCTCCGACGAGGACCCCGAGCGCGAGGCGCGGTACCTGCGCCTCTACGAGCAGCACGGGGTCCAGGGCATCATGGTCGTCCCCGCCACCGACGAGGTCGACCATCTCGTCGCGCTGGCCGACCGCGGGGTGCGCATCGTGCTGCTGGACCGGCCGTCGCCCGTCGAGTCGTTGTCCTCCGTGGCCGTCGACGACGTGCACGGCGGCGCGCTCGCCGTGCGGCACCTGCTCGAGCAGGGGCACACGCGCATCGCCTTCCTCAACGGCCCGCACACCATCCACCAGTGCGCCGACCGCTGGGCCGGCGCCGTCCAGGCCGTCGAGGCGGCCGGCCTCGACCCGGCCGACGTGCTCGAGGAGCTCACCGTCAGCCTCAACGCCGACGGCGGCGACGCCGGCACCCGCGCCCTCGTCGCCCGCGAGGACCGTCCCACGGCGATCTTCTGCGTCAACGACCTCGTGGCGCTCGGGTCGCTGCGCGTGCTGCGCCGCGCAGGGTTCTCGGTGCCGGACGACGTCGCGGTGGTCGGGTACGACGACGTCACGTTCGCCGCCGAGCTCGCCACCCCGCTCACCTCCGTGCGGCAGCCGACGCACGAGCTCGGCGTCCGCGCCGCCGACCTTCTGCTGCGCCCCGGCGACGCCGAGCCCGAGCACGTGATGTTCCAGCCGACACTCGTGGTCCGCGAGTCCTCCGCGAAGTAGCCGCACCCCCCGCCGAGGTAGCGCCGCACGCGCCGAAGTAGCGCTGCGCCCGCCGAAGTAGCGCGTCGCGTGCGCTACCTCGCCGAGCCGAGCGCTACCTCGCCGAGCCGTGCGCTACCTCGCCGAGCCGAGCGCTACCTCGCCGCGAGATGCGCTACCTCGACGACAGCTTGAACCGATTCATGACAGACTCTGGCCATGCGACGACGCACCTCCCCCGAGTCCTTCGACCCGTCCGTCGTCCGGCCCTGGAACGCCCGCATCGAGGGCCTGGGGTTCGGTGGCGACTACAACCCCGAGCAGTGGCCGCAGGAGGTCCGGCTCGAGGACATCGAGCTCATGCGCGAGGCGGGGGTCAACCTGCTGAGCGTGGCGATCTTCTCGTGGGCGACGATCGAGCCGCGCGAGGGCGAGCTCGAGTGGGGCTGGCTCGACGAGACGATGGACCGCCTGCACGACGCCGGCATCCAGGTCGCGCTCGCCACCGCCACCGCGTCGCCGCCGCCGTGGCTGACGCGCAAGCACCCGGAGATCCTGCCGCGACTCGCCGACGGCACGGTGCTGCACCAGGGCGGCCGCCAGTCGTACGCGGTCACGCACCCCGTCCACCGGGAGTACGCGCTGCGGATGGCCGCGCGCATGGCCGAGCGGTACTCCGAGCACCCGGCGCTCGCGCTGTGGCACGTCGACAACGAGATCGGCTGCCACGTCCCCCGCGACTACTCCGACGCCGCCGCCGCGGCGTTCCGCGAGTGGCTGCGCGCCCGCTACGGCACCGTCGAGAACCTCAACGAGGCGTGGGGCACCGCGTTCTGGTCCCAGCGCTACGGCTCGTTCGACGACGTCCTGCCGCCGCTCGTCGCGCCGACGTTCGCCAACCCGACGCAGCAGCTCGACTTCGACCGCTTCTCGTCCGACGCGCTCCTCGACTACTACCGCGACCTGCGCGACACGCTGCGCGAGATCACGCCGCACGTCCCGACGACGACGAACCTCATGGCGTCGAGCCACACCAAGGGCATGGACTACTTCGCGTGGGCGCCGGAGCTCGACGTCGTCGCCAACGACCACTACACGGTCGCGGCGGACCCGGACCGCCACGTCGAGCTGGCGTTCTCCGCCGACCTCTCGCGCGGCGTCGCGGGCGGCGACCCGTGGATCCTCATGGAGCACTCGACGTCGGCGGTCAACTGGCAGCCGCGCAACCGCACCAAGCTCCCCGGCGAGCTCCTGCGCAACTCGCTGCAGCACGTCGCGCGCGGCGCCGACTCGGTCATGTTCTTCCAGTGGCGGGCCTCCCGGGCGGGCGCCGAGAAGTACCACTCGGGCATGGTCCCGCACGCCGGCACCGACACGGACGTGTGGCGCGGCGTCGTCGAGCTCGGCCGGGTGCTGCGCGCGCTCGGCGAGGTGCGGGGCTCGCGCGTCCGCTCGCGCGCGGCGATGGTCGTCGACTGGCCGTCGTGGTGGGGCTCCGAGCTCGACTCGCACCCGACGCAGGCGCTGCGCTACATGGACCAGGTCCAGGCGTGGTACCGCGCGCTGTGGCGCCTCGGCGTCACGGTCGACATGGTGCCGCCGCACGGCGACCTCACGGCCTACGACCTCGTCGTCCTGCCGACCACGTACCTCGTCACCGACGCCGACGCCGCGAACGTCGCGTCCGCGGCCGAGCGCGGCGCGACCGTCGCGATCACCTACTTCTCCGGGATCGTCGACGAGCACGACCACGTGCGCCTCGGCGGCTACCCGGGCGCCTTCCGCGAGCTGCTCGGCGTGCGCACCGAGGAGTTCTACCCGCTCCAGGAGGGCGAGACCGTCAGGGTCGAGGGCAAGGCGGTCGGCGGCGAGGCCAGCGCCGACCTGTGGACCGAGAAGACGCACGTCGCCGACGGCACCGAGGTCGTGGCCTCGTACGACGACGGCGCGCTCGCCGGGTGGCCCGCGGTCACCCGTCGCTCCGTGGGGCAGGACGGCGCCGCCTGGTACGTCGCGACCCGGCTCGACGCCGCGGGGCTCGACGCGCTCGCGGCCCGCCTGGTCGAGGAGTCCGGCGTCGGGCCCGACGTCGCCCCGCCGGCGGGCGTCGAGGTCGTGCGCCGCTGGTCCGAGGACGGCGCCACCTCGTGGCTGTTCGCCATCAACCACACCGACGCCGACGCGACGCTCGGCACGCCCGAGGCCCCGGTCCGCGGCACCGAGCTCCTCACGGGCGAGGCCGCCGACGGCGCGCTCACCGTCCCGGCGAGGGCCGTCCGCGTCGTCCGGATCGGCTGACCGTCCCACTGTGGGCATGATTTCTGGCCCGTTTCGCCCGCTTTATAGGGGCAAAACGGGCCAGAAATCATGCCCACAGCGCTGATCTACGGGGTGAGCGGCCAGGTCTGGAGACGGCCGCACATGCCGTAGCGGCGCGTCCCGGGCGCGGCGTCGATCGACGCGACGCGGCCGTCGGCGAGCGTGGCCGCCGAGCCCCGGGCCAGCGCGGCGAGCGCCGCGGCGGTCTGCTCGGTCGCGGCGGCGGCCGACGCCTCCCAGGTGCGGCGCCACCCCGCGACGCGCGGGGCGACGAGCCGCGCCGCGGCGTCGTGCAGCGGCTCGAGGGCGCCCGGCCCGTGCCGCCCGACGGCGGCGCGCAGGACCGCGTAGCCCTCGAGCGCGAGGTCGCGCCGGGCCCGGGCGGCCCGCGCCGCCTCGGCGTCGCCCACGTCGGCGGGCGACGGCAGCCGTGCGGCCTCGGCGTACCGCTCGGGGCTGTCGAGCACGTCGGCGGGGAACGTCATCACGGCGTCCCCCGCCTCGGGAAGGCCCGCGTTGGACATGACGACGAGCACCTCGAGGTCGCCGTCGTTGACCGCGCGGTGGATCACGCCGGGCGTGAACCACACGATGCGGCCGGGCACGAGCTCGTGCACCGCGAACCCCTCGGGCCCGAGGGTCTCGACCCGGCCCCGCCCGGCGAGCGTCACGTACGCCTCGGTCGACGTCGTGTGCAGGTGCGGCGTGCCGGACCCGAGCGGGGCGTCGTCCGCGGGCCAGTCGTAGACCCGCAGGTGGCTGACCGAGGCCCCGCCCGGGAACACCGGCGTGCTCACGCCGAGGGCACCTGCGTGCCGAGCACGTCGTCGAGCACCCGGCGGCCGAGCGCCGCGAGCGCCGCGCCCCGGGCGCCGTCGGACGCGCCGTCGGCCACGACGACGGCGTAGTCGAACGTCAGCGTCCGGCCCGTGCCGAACGGCAGCTCGGTGCTGAACGCCGGCGCCGGGCACAGGCACGCGAACGGCACGGACCGCACGAACCACTGCGGCTCCCCGCCCGGGTTGGCGCCGCCGTCGACCATGAGCACCGTCGAGGCGCGCGACCCGCCCTCGGGGCCGGGCGCGGGCCCGTCGTGCCGGCCGACGAACCCGAGCCACGGGGCGTGCACGCCGCGCGCGTCCTCGCCGTCCGTGAGCAGGCCGTGGCCCGCGTCGTCGGGCAGGATGACCTGCCCCTCGGTGAACGAGCGCGGCCCGCGCCAGAACAGGCCCCCGTAGCCGGCGTTCTCGCGGCCGTTGGTCGTGGGGCTGCCGATGTCGAGCGGCCCGTCGGAGACGTTGGTCATCTCCGAGCGGAAGGTCAGCACCCAGGCCGGCTCCTCGCCGTCGGGCACGTGCACCCCGAGCGTCCGGCGCTCGCGCACGACGACGTCGCCCGGCGTGCCGTCCGCCGTGGGCGGCGTGCGCCACGCGAGCTCCTCGACGACGCGCGAGGCGTCGACGGACTCGAACCGCTCGTGGTCCATGGACCCGTCGTTGCCGAGGTCGACGTAGGTGCCCCGCTCGCGCACGTAGTTGGGGCCGCCCCAGAAGTTCCACGGCCCCACGTGGGGCAGGGACCAGGCGATGCCCTTGTGCCACACGTGGTCCCACGGCCGGTAGGCCGTGACGACGTCGCCGCCGGGCGTGCGCAGCGGGTGCACGTACGGGCGCGGGCTCTCGTACGGGACGTCGGTCGGCCGGTAGACGTAGCGGAACAGCTCGACGTCGCCGCGGCGGACGGCGAGCGCCGCGCCGTCGTCGTGCACCGCGACGTCCTGCTCGGCGGTCTGCTGCTGCTCGGTGGTCATCGCGCGGCCTCCTCGACCGGCACGTGCTTGACAGCGGGCCAGGGCGCGCCGGTACCGCCCATGCTCGCGTAGAAGGGGTCGCCCGGCGTGATCTCGCCGGCCACGACGGGTGCGCCGGTGAACGCGGACTTGTAGATGGCGGCCGCGAGCTCGAGCGTGCCGCGCGCGTCGCCCACCGTGACCGGCGGGGTCTGGCCGGCGGCGAGCGCCCGGTACGTGGGGACGAGCTGGGCGAGGTGGCCGCTAGGACCGCCGTCGGCGACCTGGGCGACGTCGGCCGCCCAGCGCTCGGCGACGTCCTCGCGCCCGGGGACCGGCGTGACGGTCCACGACGCGTCGTCGTACCCGTAGAGGTGCTCGAGCTCGAGCGTCGCCGCCTCGGTGTCGAAGCGCAGGAACGAGGTCTCGCGCGGCGACAGCAGCGAGTTGGTGATCGACGCCATCGCGCCGTTCGCGAACCGGACGATCGCCATCGAGACGTCCTCGGTGTCGACCTCGCGCGCGAGCCGGCCCGCCATGGCCCGGACCTCGACCCATGGGCCGAGCACCGAGACGAGCAGGTCGAACTGGTGGATCCCGTGCCCCATCGTGGGGCCGCCGCCCTCGGTGTCGAAACGGCCGCGCCACGGCACCTCGAAGTACGCCGGCGGGCGGAACCACAGCGTGTCGCACGTGGCGACGAGCGGCCGGCCGAGCGTGCCGTCGGCGAGCAGGCGGCGCAGCCGCAGCGCGCCCGCGCCGAAGCGGTGCTGGACGATCTGCGTGAACCGCGCGCCGCGCGCCGCCTCCTGCTCGGCGACGGCGAGCGCGTCGACCTCGGCCAGCGACAGCACGGCCGGCTTCTCGACGACGACGTGCACCCCGGCGGCGAGCGCGGCGCGCGCCTGCTCGAGGTGCAGCGACGGCGGCGTGCACACGTGCAGCACGTCGGTCTCGCCGGGGGCGAGCGCCGTCGCGAGGTCGGTGCTGTGCTTCGGTGCGCCGAACGTCGTCGCGAACTCCTCGGCCCGCGCGGGGTCGACGTCGACGACGTGCGCCAGCTCGACGTCCTCGAGGCCCTCGTACCGGGCCAGGCCCTGGATCGCCTGCGCGTGGGCGTGCGCGATCGCGCCCGCGCCCAGGATGCTCACCTTCATCGGTGGATGCTCCGTCTCTGCGTCGAATCGTGACGAACGACCCTACCCCTGGCGGGCTGTCAGGCCCACGCCTCGCCATGTCGCGGCGTGGGCCTGACAGCCCGGGCAGGGGGTCGGAGGGTCAGGGGATCGGCACCTGCGACCAGTCGGTGTCCGACGCGAGGTAGAACCCCGGGTAGGACGGCTGGTTGTAGGCGGTCTGCTGCCGGGCCACCTCGGCCCGGTACTGCGGGTCGTGCATGAGCGTGTAGAGCTTGATGTCCGTGACCTCGGTGGACAGGTACAGCCGCAGGGCCGACGAGTCCGCCGTGCGCACGAGCACCTCCTCGCGCCAGTCGCCGAGGACGTCGGCGACGAGCGACGGGTTGCCCTTGGTGCCGTTGTTGGTGCGCGTGCCGTCGAGCGACAGCACCGTGCCGGACCAGTCGACGATGCGCGGCGTGGCGTCGCCCGAGCCGTCGATGATCTGCGTCGTGGCGTCCGCGGCCCAGCGCACCGACTGGTTGGTGCCCATGGTCCGCGTCGAGACCTGCTCGCCGGTGGCGCTGAGCGTGCCCGAGCCGTCGGAGCCGCCGGGCATCGACGCCCAGACCTCGATGCCCGGCGTGCCGGGCAGGACGTCGCCGATCATGCCGCGGCCGGTGTCCCGGCCGGAGTAGGCGCCGAAGAGCACCTCGCCCGTGGCGGCGTCGCGCATCGCCGAGCCGTACGGCGCCCACGCCCCGCCCTCGTGCACCGTCCAGATCTCGAGCCCGGGGCGGGACGGGTCGATGTCGGTCACGTGCATGGCGTCGCCGTGCCCGAGCCCGACGTACGCGCCCGGGTTCCCGCTGCCCGGGGGCAGCGTGTCGAACGACGAGTAGAGCAGCGAGCCGTCGTCGTCGATCGTCGCCGAGCCGTAGACGATCTCGTGCTTGCCGTCCCCGTCGACGTCGGCCGCCGACATCGAGTGGAAGCCCTGCGTGGTGATCGACCCGAACTCGGGGTCGGTGCCGAGCCGGCCGTGCGGCCCGTCGTTGAACGGGTTGGTCATGGGCGTCCAGCCGGAGTCGACGAACCACCGCTCGGTGAGGTTCTTGCCGTCCCAGTCGTACGCCACGATCGTCGAGCGCGTGTAGTAGCCGCGCGCGAAGACCGCCGACGGGCGCTCGCCGTCGAGGTACGCGACGCCGGCCAGGAAGCGGTCCACGCGGTTGCCCGGCTCGATGCGGGACATCGCGTAGTCGCCCCAGCGCAGGCCGTCGTCCTCGCGTCCGGGCTTGTAGTCGACCGTCCGCAGCGGCCGGCCCGAGCGACCCTCGAACACCGTGAGGTACTCGGGCCCGCTGATGACGAAGCCCTCGAACGTGCGCAGGTCGTTGCGGGCCGAGCGGCTCGGCGCGTAGACGTCCATGAAGTGGTCGGCGAGCGCGCGGGCGTCGGCGTCCGAGAGCGGGTAGTCGTACCGCGGCTCGATGCCGAACGCCTCCTCGAGCGTGGCGGGCCACTGGCCGCTGACCACCTCGGGGTAGGAGGCCCAGTCGCGGAACATCTGCACGACGTGCTCGTAGTAGTCGTCCGCGCCGTACCGGTAGTCGTCGCTGTGCTTGACGCCGGCCTTGCGGTCGCGCGCGGGGATCTGGATGTACTGCTCGCCGGCGGGCTCGCCGTCCTCGTACTTCGTGACCTTGGTGCCCGGCGCCGTCTTGACCATGAGCTCGGCCGCCCCGTCGCCGTCGAAGTCGTAGACGGGGAACTGCGTGTAGTGGGCACCGGCGCGGATGTTGACGCCGAGGTCGATGCGCCACAGCTGGGTGCCGTCGAGCTCGTAGGCGTCGAGGTACTGGTTGCCGGTGTACCCCTTCTGCGAGACGTCCTTGGAGTTGGACGGGTCCCACTTGAGCACGATCTCGTACTCGCCGTCGCCGTCGAGGTCGGCGACCGACGCGTCGTTGGCCGAGTAGGTGTAGGCCTCGCCGACCGGCGTGACGCCGTCGGCGGGCTTGTTGAGCGGGATGTCGAGGTAGCCCGCGTCCCACGCGGTCACGGCCGCGCTCCGCTCCCCCTCGACGCCGTCGACGACGGGTGCGACGGCGTACTCGGCGTCGGCCGTGCCCGCCGGGTCGACGTAGTTGGTCGAGTCCGTCACGGTGGCGATCGCAGCGCCGTCGCGGTAGACGACGAAGTCGGCGCCCGCCATGCCCGAGTCGGTGTGGCCGGTGACCTCCTCCCCGAGGAGGCGCCAGGACAGGAAGACGCCCTCGCTCGTGTGCGCCGCGACCAGGCCGCGGTCGAGCCGCTCGAGCTGGACGCCGCCCGTCGGCGCCGCGGACCCGGGCGGGCCGCCGGGGGCGGCGACCGCCGCCGCCCCGGTGATCGCGAGCACGCCCGCGGTCGTCGCCGCGACGGCGCAGGCCGTCGCTCTGGTGGTTCTCATCTCGCTTGCCTCCCGTGCATCGTTGCAGTGGTGCGTGGGCGAGACCCACCCGTCGTCGTCGCGGGCAGGCCGGACCGGTCCGGCGCACGTCGTGCCGGCCGGACGTCTCTAGATGTCGGTGCCCCCGGCGCGCTCCGCGTCCAGGCCGCGACGCCGCACCTCGACGCCGACGACGGCGAGCGCGAGCAGTCCGCCCACGAGCAGGGCGAGCGGCGGGAGCATCCAGACGAAGGTCAGGCACAGGCCCACCCCGACGAGGAGGAGGACCGAGCCGACGAGGTCGTCGCGCGCCCGCTCGGCGCCGACGACGAGCGCCTCGCGGGCGCCCGTCCCCGCCGGGGTGCCCTCGTCGTCGGACCACGTGCCGGCGGCACGCAGGAGGACGACGACGGCGACGGCCGCGGCGAGCGCGACCACGGCGGCCACGACCTGGCCGCCGGGGAGGACGCCCGAGCCCGCGAGCCGCATGTCGAACGCGAGGAGCACGGCGATCCCGACGGCGGCGAGGCCGAGCGTCCACAGGGTCCGCACGGCAGCCCACCACTCGCGGGCGAAGCGGCCGACGCCGACGTCGAGCCCCGCGACCTGGCGCCGCACGTGGGCGACGGCCGCCGCGAGGGACGGCACGGCCGTCACCACGAGCAGGCTCCCGACGGCCGCCAGGATCCCGGCGAGCAGGACCTCGCCGAGCAGGCCGAGCGCGGCGCCGGTGCGGGTCTCCCCACCGGTGCCGCGCCCGCCCTGCCTCGTGCGTCGGGTCATCGTCAGCCCTTGAGCCCCTGGGTGGCGACGCCCTCGACGATGTACCGCTGGAACAGGATGAAGAACAGCATGACCGGCAGCAGGGCGAGCACGGCCATGGCCATCTGGGCGCCGTAGTCGGACACGGAGGTCTGGTCGACGTACAGGCGCAGCGCGATGGGCAGCGGGTACAGGTCGGGCTTCTTGAGGTACAGCAGCGGGCCGAGGAAGTCGTTCCAGGACCAGATGAAGGCGAAGATCGAGCTGGTGATGATCGCCGGGCGCATCAGCGGCAGCATGATCGACCGGAAGATGCGCACGTGCCCGCACCCGTCGATGCGGGCGGCCTCGTCGAGCTCCCGCGGCAGGTTGCGCATGAACTGGACCATGAGGAACACGAAGAACGCCTCGGCGGCCAGGAACTTGGGCAGCAGCAGCGGCGCGAACGTGTTCACCAGGCCGAGCGTGTTGAACATGATGTACTGCGGGATGATCACGACGTGGAACGGCAGCAGCAGCGTGCCGATCATGATCGCGAAGAACAGGCCGCGGCCGGGGAAGTCGATCCGGGCGAACGCGTAGGCCGCCACGGCCGAGGAGATCACGACCCCGATCACGGACATCACGGCCAGGAACGTGGAGTTGGCCACGAACGTCCAGAACGACACCCCGCCGATGCCCGACATGGCGGTGGCGTAGTTGGTCAGCGAGAAGCTGTCCGACCACAGGTTGACGTTGCCGATGATCTCGCTGGACGGCTTGAGCGAGGACACGACCATCCACGCCGCCGGGTACAGCACCACGATCGTCAGGGCGGCGAGCAGCAGGTGGAACCCGAGCGAGCGCACGCCCTTCCTGCGGCGGGCGGCCTGCCGGCGGCGGGTCGCCTCGACGTTGGTGCCGGGGTCCTGCTGCTCGAGCAGCATCGCGGCGCCCGCGGCCTGCGCGGGAAGGTTCGGGGTGACGACGTGCTCGCTCATCGGGAGTCTCCGGAGTAGTGCACCCAGCCCTTGGAGGTGCGGAACAGCACCGCGGTGATCGCGCCGACCACCACGACCAGCACCCAGGCCATGGCCGAGGCGTAGCCCATGTCGAACTGGGCGAAGCCCTTGATGTACAGGTACAGGGTGTAGAACAGCGTCGAGTCCGCCGGACCGCCCGTGCCGCCCGAGATGATGAACGCGCTCGAGAACACCTGGAACGCGTTGATCGTCTCCAGCAGCAGGTTGAAGAACAGCACCGGCGACAGCATCGGCAGCGTGATCTTCAGGAACTTGCGCACCGCGCCCGCGCCGTCGACCGACGCCGCCTCGTACAGCTCCGCCGGGACCTGCTTGAGCCCGGCCAGGAAGATCACCATCGGGGCGCCGAACGTCCACACCGCCAGCAGGATCATCATCGGCATCGTGCGCGACGGGTCACCCACCCAGCCCCCGGCCGGCAGTCCGAAGAACTGCTGGATGCGGTCCACGATGCCGTTGTCGATGAACATCGCCTTCCACACGATCGCGACCGACACGGAGGCACCGATCAGCGACGGGGCGTAGAACACCGACCGGTACCCGCCCTGGCCGCGGTGCTTCATGTTCAGCAGCATCGCCACCGCGAGCGCCGCCGCGAGCTTGATCGGCGTGCCGACCAGCACGTACACGGCCGTCACCTTCGCCGACGTGATGAACCGCCGGTCGGCGAACAGCGCCTGGAAGTTCTCGAGCCCCACCCACTGCGGCGGGCGGAACAGGTCGTAGTCCGTGAACGCCAGGTACAGCGACGCCACCATCGGGAACGCCGTCAGCAGCACGAACCCGACCAACCACGGCGACAGGAAGGCGTACCCCGCCGCCGTGTCCCTGCTCAGGGACGCCTTGCGCCCCCGCGCGGGGGACGGAGCGTCCGCCCCCCGCGCGATGTCGAACGTCGTGGAGCTCATGGTCACGACTGGCCGACGTTGCTGTCCGCGAAGGCGAACCAGTCCGTCACGAACTGCTCGACGTCGATGTTGCCGTACTGGAGCTCCTCGCTGAGGCGCTTGAACTCCGCCTCGACGGCGCCGAAGCCCTCGACCGGCAGCGGCGCCGGCTCGGTCACGACGTCGGCCACGGTCTCCTCGTACTCGACGACCGTCGCGTCCACGGAGCCCTCCTCGACCTCCATCGCGTCACGCTGGGCGGCGACGGCGGGGACGCCCTTCGAGGTGCCGAAGATGCGCCCGACCTCGGGCTCGTTGACGAGGAAGTCGATGAGCGCCGCGGCGGCCTCGGGGTTCTCGGTGCTCGCCGAGGCCGAGAGCAGCATCGACGGCTTCCAGAACTGCTGCGGGCCCTCGTCGCCCGACGGCATCGGCATCATGCCGATGTTCTCGGTGCCCGAGTCGGCCACGTAGCCGGCGAGGAAGTTGTCCCAGCTCATCTCGGCGGCCGCCTCGTTGACGGTGAAGCCGCCGAGCGGCTCGATCTGCTTGGCCTTGTCGATCGGGTAGAGCACGCCGGCGTCGCGCAGCGGCTGCACGCGCTCGAGCCACTCGGTCATGTGGCTCTCGTCGAAGCCGAGCTGGCCGTCCTCGGTGAACGGCTGGACGCCCTGCTGGATCAGCCACTGCAGGAAGAACCAGAAGGTGCCCGAGTAGTCGCCCGAGCCGTAGATGACGGGCTCCTGGCCGGCGCCGGCCGCGGAGACCTCCTGGATCCAGGCGTCGAGGTCGTCCCAGGTGTAGCCCTCGGCCGGCGGCTCCATGCCCACCTTGTCGAGGACGTCCTGGTTGTAGAACAGCGCGAGCGTGTTGGTGCTCGTCGGGATGCCGTACTGGGCGCCCTCGATGGTGCCGGCCTGGAGCAGGCTCTCGTCGAACTCGTCGACGTTGAGGTTGACCCCGATCTGGCCGCTGAGGTCGAGCAGCTGGCCCGTGCCGCCGTACTGGCGGAGGTACGACAGGTCCATCTGGACGACGTCCGGGAGCGCGCCGCCGGCGGCCTCGGTCGCCCGGGCGGTCCAGTAGTCGTCCCACGCCTGGAACTGGGTCTGGACCGTGATGTTGGGGTACTTCTCCTCGAAGAGGTCGATCGCCTCCTCGTACTTGGCGGCCCGGTCGTCGTTGCCCCACCACGCCATGGAGAGGGTGACCTGCTCCTCGGTGTTGAGCTCCTCGCCCGAACCGGGTTCCTCGGTGGTGCCCCCGCCACCGCCGCACGCGGTCAGGACGAGTGCGACCGCAGTGGTCGCCGCGGCCGCACCGACGGCCTTGCGCGTGATCCTCATGAGAGCCTCCTTGCTCGTCGCTCATCGACATCGACGGCGCCGCACGAACAGCCCTTGGCCGCCGACTTGAATCGTTACAATACACGTCTCGGACCAGATGTCCAGAGGCCCGGGAAAGCGCTTCATCACGATCCGGCAACGAACACGCGTGCGTCGTCCGGGGCAACGAAGCGTTCGTATCGTTGCGATTCCGGGCGTGGTAGCGGGTTCGGTGGTCGCCGAGCGAGGCGGGCCGGTCGCCGGTTGACTGGTCGCCATGGTCACCGTCGGATTCCACGCGTCCCACGAGCAGATCGCGCCCGGTCCCCTGCTCGCCGCCGCCCAGCGCGCGCAGCAGGCCGGCTTCGACGCCGCGATGTGCTCCGACCACCTCGCACCCTGGAGCGTGCGGCAGGGCGAGTCGGGCTTCGCCTGGTCCTGGCTCGGCGCCGCGCTCGCGACGACCGAGCTGCCGTTCGGCGTCGTGACGGCGCCCGGCCAGCGCTACCACCCGGTGATCGTCGCGCAGGCGGTCGCCACGCTCGGCGCGATGTTCCCCGGGCGCTTCTGGGCGGCGCTCGGCTCGGGCGAGGCGATGAACGAGCACGTCACCGGCGACCGCTGGCCCACGAAGGCGGAGCGCGACGAGCGCCTGCGCGAGTGCGTCGAGGTCATGCGCGCGCTGCTCGCGGGCGAGGAGGTCACCCACCACGGCCGCGTGACGGTCGACCGCGCCCGGGTCTGGTCGCTGCCCGAGGTCCCGCCGCGGCTCGTCGGGGCCGCGGTGACGCCCGCCACCGCGCGCCGGCACGCCGACTGGGCCGACGGCCTCGTGACCGTCAACCAGCCCGTCGAGACCCTGCGGCAGGTCGTCGCCGAGTACCGCGACGCCGGCGGGCGCGGCGACCTCGCGCTCCAGGTCCACGTGGCGTGGGGCACCAGCGACGAGGCGGCGTTCGCCGTCGCGCACGACCAGTGGCGCTCCAACCTCCTGCCGCCCGCGGTGAACTGGGACCTCGAGACGCCCGAGCAGTACGACGCCGTGGGCGAGCTCGTCCGGCCCGAGGCCGTGCGCGGGTCGGTTCTCGTCGACCACGACGCCGAACGGCTCGCCGACCGCGTCGCCGAGCTCGTCGCGTGCGGGTTCGACCAGGTGTACCTGCACCACGTCGGGAAGGAGCAGGACGCGTTCCTCGACGTCGCGGCCTCGACCCTGCT
Organism: Isoptericola variabilis 225; assembly: GCF_000215105.1. GTDB lineage: Bacteria > Actinomycetota > Actinomycetes > Actinomycetales > Cellulomonadaceae > Isoptericola > Isoptericola variabilis_A. The sequence goes on along the minus strand of NC_015588.1, from coordinate 499,063 downwards.
CCCCCGCCTGCGCGACGTCGCCGGCGCCGCGCCGCGGGGCACGGCCACCGGCGCCACCGCCGCGAGCACGGGAGGTGCGGCGTGAGGATCCGCGACACCGGCGACCTGTGGTGGAAGAACGCCGTCGTCTACTGCCTCGACGTCGAGACGTTCATGGACTGGAACGACGACGGCATCGGCGACTTCCCGGGCCTCGTCCAGCGCATCGACCACCTGGCCGACCTCGGTGCGACGTGCCTGTGGCTCATGCCGTTCTACGCCACGGCCGACCTCGACGACGGGTACGACGTCACCGACTTCCTCGCGGTCGACGAGCGCCTCGGCGACCTGGGCGACGTCGTCGAGCTCGTCCGCACAGCGCGCGACCGCGGGATCCGCGTCATCGTCGACCTCGTCGTCAACCACACCTCCGACCAGCACCCGTGGTTCAGGTCCGCGCGCCGGTCGAAGGACTCGCCGTTCCGGGACTTCTACGTCTGGCGCGCCGACGAGCCGCCGCCCACGAAGGACCAGGTCGTCTTCCCCGACAAGGAGGACGCCATCTGGACCTTCGAGGAGAAGACCGGCGAGTGGTACCGGCACCGCTTCTACCACCACCAGCCCGACCTCAACACGGCCAACCCGAAGGTGCGCGACGCGCTCGCCAAGACCATCGGCTTCTGGCTCGAGCTCGGCATCTCCGGGTTCCGGGTCGACGCGGTGCCGTTCGCCCTCGCCGACGCCGCCTCGACGCCGGACGACGAGATCGACGACCCGCACGAGTTCCTGCGGATCCTGCGCGCCTTCGTCGGGCGACGCGCGGGCGACGCGATCCTCATGGGCGAGGTCAACCTGCCCTACCTCGAGCAGGCGAAGTACTTCGGCAACTCCGACCCGACCGACGGGGGCGACGGCGGGACCGACGTCACCGAGCTCACGATGCAGTTCGACTTCAACGCGATGCAGGCGATGTACCTGTCGCTCGCGCGCGAGGACGTCGGCCCGCTCGCCGCGGCGCTGCGGTCGCGCCCGCCCATCCCGCACGACGCGCAGTGGGCGACGTTCGTCCGCAACCACGACGAGCTCACGCTCGACAAGCTCTCCGAGGAGGAGCGCCAGGAGGTCTTCGCGGCGTTCGGGCCCGAGGAGGACATGCAGCTCTACGGGCGCGGTCTGCGCCGCCGGCTGCCGCCGATGCTGGGCGGCGACCCGCGCCGCGTCCGCATGGTCTACTCGCTGCTCTTCTCGCTGCCGGGGACCCCGGTGCTGTACTACGGCGAGGAGATCGGCATGGGCGAGAACCTCGCCGCCGAGGGCAGGCTCGCGGTCCGCACGCCCATGCAGTGGACACCCGAGCGCAACGGGGGGTTCTCGCGGGCCGCCGAGCGGAGTCTCGCCGGCCCCCTGCCGACCGACGGGTACGCGCCCGAGCACGTCAACGTCGCCGACCAGCGCCGGAACCCGGACTCGCTGCTGGCGTTCGTCCGCACGCTCGCGCACCGCTACCGCGAGTGCCCCGAGCTCGGCTGGGGCGACTGGGAGATCCTCGACCAGCCGCACGCCGCCGTGCTCGCGCTGCGGAGCACGTGGCAGGACGCGTCGATGGTCACGCTCCACAACCTGTCGCCGAACCCCGCCGTGGTGCCGCTCGAGCTGGGTGAGCTCGAGGAGGGCTCGCGGCTCGTCGACCTCCTGACCGACGACGACTGCGAACCCGAGCCCGACGGCAGCGCGGAGGTCCGGCTCGACGGGTACGGCTACCGCTGGCTGCGCGTCACGCAGCCGAGCTCACGCCGGCTGCTCTGAGCGCCCGGCCACCGCGACCGCGTCGCGCTCGGCGAGCGTCCCCGCCTCGGCGACGACGGCGCCGACGAGCCGCTCGTCGGTGCCCGCGCCGTCGGGCAGGAGGCCCGGGAGCGCGAGCAGGGCACGCACCACGTCGGCGGGCGGGGCCGCCGCGGCGTCGCCGTTCCCGACCTGCTCGACGACGTCGCGCAGCTCGGCGGCACGCGGGTCGTCGACCGTCCTGCCGGCGGCCGCCTCGCGGCGCACGACCTCCGACCACGCCGCGAGCGCGAACGCCGCGCCGCGCGGCACCGCGCCGGCGGCGAGCCGGTCGGCGATCGTGCCGCCCCAGCGGAACGGGATCTTCTGCGTACCGTCCATCGAGACCTGGAGCGTGGTGTGGCCCGTCGCCGGGTTGGCGAACCGCTCGAGCAGCGACTCGCCGTAGGCGTGCAGGTCGGCGCCGTCGGGCGGCGTGAGCGTCGGCAGGGCGTCGTCGAACAGCAGCTCGCGGGCGCGCGCGGCGATCGCCGGGTCGGTGACGGCCTCGGCCACGGTCGCGTGGCCGGCGAGCCAGCCCGCGTACGCGAGCAACGAGTGCGTGCCGTTGAGCAGCCGCAGCTTGGCCCGCTCCCACGGCGCGACGTCGGAGGTCAGCGTCGCGCCGGCCTCCTCCCACGCGGGCCGCGGCCCCGCGAAGCGGTCCTCCACGACCCACTGCCGGTACGGCTCGCCGACGACCAGGCCCTCGTCGCGCACGCCGAGCTCGCGCTCGACCGCGTCGCGCTGCTCGGGCGTCGTGGCGGGCACGATCCGGTCGACCATCGAGCACGGGAACGCGACGTGCGCCCGCAGCCAGTCCCGCAGCGCGTCGCCCGCCTCCCCGGGCAGCGCGGCGTCGACGGCCTCGTGCACGAGGCGCTCGAGCACGCGCCCGTTGTCGACCATGTTGTCGCACGTGAGCACCGTGACCGGGCGGTCCTCGCCCGACGCCGCAGCGGCGCGACGCCGTGCGGCCAGGCCGCGCACGAGCAGCCCGATCGCGGTGGTCGACGGCGCGGCACCGGCCGCGCCGGTGCCGGCCTCCTCCACGGAGAGCGCCTCGAGGTCCGCGCGCACGCGGGCGACGTCGAGACCGCCGTCGGCGTCGCGGCAGTAGCCCTTCTCGGTCACGGTGAGCGTGACGAGGTGCGTGGTCGGCGCGGCGATCGTGGATAGGACGCGCGGCGTCTCCTCGGCGGGCCACGCGACGTCGAGCACCGCGCCGACGAGGTCGAGCGAGGTGCCGTCCGTGCCCGCGGTGAGGACCGAATAGACACCGCCCTGCGGGCGCAGCTGGTCGCGCACGGTCGCCGACCGCTGCGTGACGCCGAGGATGCCCCACCGGGTGTCGCCGGTCGCGCGTGCCGCGAGCTCGGTGAACACCGCCTGGTGCGCGCGGTGGAACGCGCCGATGCCGAGGTGCACGATCCCGACCTCGGCGGGCGTCACGGGGGCGGCGAGGTGGGCGGGCAGCGTCGCCCGGTGCAGTCGGTCGGTCACGGGTCCTCCGTCAGGTCGCGGATGGTGGGCGGGCGGTCAGCCGGCGGGCGGCGGTGCGGTCGAGTCGCGGACGACGAGCTCGACGTCGAGCGGCGGGACGTCGGCGGGGGCACCGGCGTCGGGCCCGGCGACACCGGCGAGGTGGTCGACCGCCCGCCGCCCGACCTCGCCGAGGTCGGCGCGCAGCGTGGTGAGCGGCGGGTCGACGAGCGAGGCGACGTACGAGTCGTCGCACCCGACGACGGACAGGTCGCGCGGGACCTGCAGCCCGCGGGCGCGCAGGCGGGCGACGAGGCCCACGGCGACGAGGTCGTTGAACGTCACGACGGCCGTCGCGCCCGAGGCGAGGACGAGGTCCGCCGCCGCGTGGCCGCCGACGACCTGCGGGCGGAAGTCGCCGAGCTCGACGAGCTCGACGTCGTCGAACCGCTCGGCCGCGCGGCGCAGGCCCTCGCGCCGGCGGCCGTCCGACCACGAGCTGCGCGGACCGCCGACGTACGCGACGCGGCGGTGCCCGAGCGCGCGCAGGTGCTCGACCGCGCGCAGCATGCCGCCCGCCTGGTCGGTCACGACCGACGCGACGCCGTCGACGTGCTGGTTGACGAGCACGACGGGCCGTCCGGAGAGCGCGGCGAGCGCGCCGTCGACGGCCCGCGGCGAGCACAGGAGGATCCCGTCGGTCTGCGGGGCGAGGTGGGCGATCGCCTCGGCCTCGAGCTCGGTGTCCTCGTCGGTGTCGACGACGAAGAGGCCCAGGCCGCGCTGGCGGGCCCGTGCCTGGGCTCCCTTGGCGACAGCCGCGAAGTAGGGGTTGGCCAGGTCGGGGACGACGAGGCCGAACGCGCCCGTGCGGCCGGCACGCAGGACGCTCGCGGCGCGGTTGGGGCGGTAGCCGAGCTCGCGCGCCGCGGCCGTGACCCGGTCGCGCGTGGCCCCCGCGACGCGGTCGGGCGTGGCGAGCGCGCGGGAGACGGTCGAGATCGACACGCCGGCCGCGCGAGCGACGTCGTGCACCGTGACCATGACCCACCTCCTGCGAACGTTGTCACCGGACCTGCGTGGACCCACTGTAGCGCGACGGTCGATCGCGGGACGGATTGCCCCACGTCCCCCGTGTGGCGCTAGGATGCAAACGTTGTCACACCACTCGACGAGGAGGCACCCGTGAGCGAGCCGTGGACCCTGCACCCGGACCGGGCTCTCCCGGCCGACCCGGCCACGCGCGACCTGGCGCGCGAGATCTACGCGGCGACGAAGGACCTCCCGCTGGTCTCGATGCACGGGCACGTGCCGGTCGAGTGGTTCGCGCAGGACACGTCGTTCGGGGACCCGGCCCAGCTCTTCGTCGTGCCCGACCACTACCTCACGCGCATGCTCGTGTCGCAGGGCGAGACGCTGCCGCGCCTCGGCGTCGGCTCGACGGCGGACGAGGCCGTCGAGACGGACCCGCGCGAGATCTGGCGCCGGTTCTGCGCCGGCTGGAAGCACTTCCGCGGCACGCCCACGCGGTACTGGCTCGAGCACGAGCTCGTCGAGATCTTCGGCGTGACGCAGCGCCCCTCGGCCGAGACGGCCGACGCGATCTACGACCAGGTCGCCGCGCGCATCGCCGAGCCGGACTTCCGGCCGCGCGCGCTGCTCGACCGGTTCCGCATCGAGGTCATCGCGACGACCGACCCTGCGTGGGCCACGCTCGACGACCACGCCAAGCTCGCGGCCGACGGCTACGGCGAGCGGGTGCTGCCGACGTTCCGCCCCGACCCGCTGCTGCACCCCGACCGGCCCACGTGGCGCGAGGACCTCGAGCGGCTCGCCGCGGCGTCGGGCGTCGACGTGTCGTCGTACGACGGCTACCTCGAGGCCCTGCGCACGCAGCGCGAGCGGTTCGTCGCCGCGGGCGCCCGCGCGACCGACCACGGCCACCTGTTCGCCGACACCACGCCGCTCGACGACGCCGAGGCGCGGCGGGTCTTCGACGCCGCGCTCGCCGGCACCGTCACCGCAGCCGAGGCCCAGGCGTTCAGCGGGCACATGCTCTTCCAGATGGCGGCGATGTCGGCCGAGGACGGGCTCGTCATGCAGCTGCACCCGGGCGTGCTGCGCGACCACGCGAGCGCCCCCTTCGCGGCGTTCGGCCCGGACAAGGGCTACGACATCCCCGTCGTCACCGAGTTCACGCGGTCCCTGCGACCCGTGCTCGACGCGTTCGGCCACCACCCGCGGTTCCGCATGATCGCGTTCACGGTCGACGAGGACGTGTACTCGCGCGAGCTCGCGCCGCTCGCCGGGGTCTACCCGGCGCTGCGGCTCGGCGCCCCGTGGTGGTTCCTCGACGCGCCCGACGCGATGCGCCGGTTCCGCGAGGCCGCCACCGAGACGGCCGGCTTCTCGAACATGAGCGGCTTCGTCGACGACACGCGTGCCTTCTGCTCGATCCCCGCACGCCACGACCTGGCCCGACGCGTCGACGCCGGGTACCTCGCGCGGCTCGTCGCCGAGCACCGGCTCGACCTCGACGAGGCGCTCGACACCGCCGTCGACCTCGCGTACCGCCTGCCGCTGGCGGCGTACGAGCGTCGGTGAGGGTCGGGCCGTGACCACCGTGCACCCCGCCTGGCTCCCGGACGAGGCGTTCGCCGCCGTCGCGCGGCGCGGCGTCGGGCTCGTGCTGCCCGACACCGCCACTCCCCCCGGTGCCGGCCCGGGCGACGCCGAGGTGCTCGCCACGCTGCGCGACGAGGTCGCCGCGCTCGGCCTGCACGACGGCCCGACCGGCCTGCGCCTCGAGCTCGTGCACCGCGAGCCGTCAGAGGCTCGTGACCCTCTGGGGTCACCGGCGCCTGACAGCTCCGAGGGGTTCAGGTTCCGGCGCGAGCGCGGCCACGTCACCGTCACGGCCGCCTCGCCGCGCGCGCTGCTGCACGGCTACTTCCACGTCGTGCGCCTCGGCGAGGCGGCGTTCGCCGGTCCGGACACCGACGGGACGCACGCGCCGGCCTCGGCCCTGCGCATGCTCGACCACTGGGACAACGTCGACGTCCACCCGGTGATGGGTCAGGTCGAGCGCGGGTACGCGGGCGGGTCGATCTTCTACGCCGACGGCCGCGTGCGGGAGGACCTGTCGCGCGTGCGCGAGTACGCGCGGCTGCTCGCCGCCGTCGGGATCGACCGCGTCGCGATCAACAACGTCAACGTGCACGCGCGCGAGGCGCGGCTGCTCACCGACGACCTGGGCGAGGTCGCGCGCATCGCCGACGCCTTCCGGCCGTACGGGATCCGTGTCCACCTGTCGGTGAGCTTCGCCGCGCCGATGACGCTCGGCGGGCTACCGACGTCGGACCCGCTCGACGAGGGCGTGCGGGCGTGGTGGCGCGAGGCCGCCGACCGCGTGTGGGACACGATCGGCGACTTCGGCGGCTTCGTCGTCAAGGCCGACTCCGAGGGCCAGCCCGGCCCGTTCGCCTACGGGCGCGACCACGCCGACGGCGCGAACATGCTCGCCGAGGCGGTGGCGCCGCACGGCGGGCTCGTCCACTGGCGCGCGTTCGTCTACAACCACACGCAGGACTGGCGCGACCGGTCGACGGACCGTGCCCGCGCGGCGTACGACCACTTCGCGCCCCTCGACGGCCGGTTCGCCGACACCGTGATCGTGCAGGTCAAGCACGGCCCGCTCGACTTCCAGGTGCGCGAGCCCGTCTCCCCCGTGCTGGCCGCGATGCCGCGCACCCGTCTCGCGCTCGAGCTCCAGGTGACCCAGGAGTACACGGGGCAGCAGCGGCACGCGGTGTACCTCGGCACGGCGTGGAGCGAGGTGCTGCGCTGGCGCCCGTGGGGCGACGAGGGCGCCACCGTGGCCGACGTCGTCGGGCCCGCGGGCGGCCTCGCCGCGGTCTCGAACGTCGGCGACGACCGGTTCTGGACCGGCCACCCGCTGGCCCAGGCCAACCTCTACGCCTACGGCCGTCTGGCCTGGGACCCCACGCTCGACCCGGTCGACGTCCTCGACGAGTGGATCTCGCTGACCTTCCCCGGCGCGCCGGACGCGCTGCGGGCGGGCCTGCACCTGCTGCTCGACGACTCGTGGCGCACCTACGAGCTGTACACCGCCCCGCTCGGCGTCGGGTTCATGGTGCGGCCAGGGCACCACTACGGCCCCGACGTCGACGGCTACGAGTACACCCCGTGGGGGACGTACCACTTCGCCGACCGCGACGGGATCGGCGTCGACCGCACGCGTGCGACCGGCACCGGTTACACCGGCCAGTACCCGCCGCCGTGGCGCGACGTCTACGAGTCGCTCGAGACGTGCCCCGACGAGCTGCTGCTGTTCTTCCACCACGTGCCGTACACGCACGTGCTGCACAGCGGCTCGACGGTGATCCAGCACGTCTACGACACGCACTTCGAGGGCGTGGAGCGGGTCGAGCGCATGGTCCGCACGTGGGAGTCGGTCGCGGACCTCGTGCCGGCCGACGTCGCCCTGCGCGTGCGCGAGCGGCTCGCCGAGCAGCTGCGCTCGGCGACCGAGTGGCGGGATCAGGTCAACACGTACTTCTTCCGCAAGTCCGGGATCCCCGACGCCCGCGGCCGCACGATCTTTTCGTGAGCGCTGTGGGCGTGATTTCTGGCCCGGTTAGTCCGGTTTCTTCCGGTTCAGAACAACAGAAATCACGCCCACAGCGGGAGGCTAGAGCGCGCCCCCGGCCGCGCGCGGGGCGTCGGCCGACTCGCCCGAGTCGCCGATCTGCTCGCGCGCGACGTAGTTCTCGAGGTCGAACAGGTTGTCGCCGGCCCGCTTGGCGACGGTGAGCAGCGTGGTCGCCGCCGCGACCTCCTCGACCTGCTCCTCGAGGAACCACAGCATGAACTGCTCGCCGAGCGCGTCGCCCTCGGACCGCGCCGCGCGGAAGATCGCCTCGATCTGCGCGGTGACCTGCTGCTCCTGGTCGAGCGCGAGCTGCAGCGGCTCGACGACGTCCGCGAAGTCGTTGCGCACGTCCGGCGTGCCCGGGATCGACACGGGACGCGACCGGTCCAGGTGGTACTGGACGATCATCATCGCGTGGTTGCGCTCCTCGAGCGCCTGCCGGTAGAAGTGCCGCGCGAGCTGCGGCAGGTCGTGGCTGTCGAACCACACGGCCATGGCCGTGTACTGCTGGTGGGCCGCGAACTCGTGCCCCACCTGCTCGCCGAGCAGCCGCCAGAACTCCGCACTCTTCGACGTGTCGGTCATGCGGCCAGGCTAGGCCCAACCCCGATCCGGCACATCCGCGACATGGACGTCGAGGCAGGGGCGTGGGGTTCGGCGGGCCCGCCTCAGTGCGCCACGAAGCGCTGCTCGACGTCGCGCAGCAGCGGACGGGCGTTGTTGAGCAGGAACCACACCCAGATCACCGAGAACAGGGCGAGCACTCCCTCGGACGTCAGCCACACGACGGCCGCAGCGACGACGAGGAGCGACAGCACGCCCAGCGTCACGAGAGGAAGCCGCACCAGGTAGTAGATCGCGAGCCGTGCGACGTCGCGTGCCCGGAAGGTGTAGAACGACACGATCGTGAGCGCCTGCAGCGCCCAGAGGAGGATGCCCGCACCGATCACGAGCAGCACGACGGCGTACGCGCGCGGCACGCCCACCTGTCCGATGTTGACCACCGAGAACGCGATCACACCGAGGACGAGCATCGCGGGCGTCCACAGTCGCAGCACGTCGAGCGCGTTGAGGCGGTAGCCCTTCCAGAAGGACCGCCCGGGAGTGAGGGACTCGGCCCGGCCCCGGTCCCGCAGCGCGTACAGCGCGGCCGAGAGCGCCGGGCCGGCGGGCACGAGGCAGAGCGGGACCAGCAGCGCGTTGCTGCTCGCCCGGTCGAGCAGGACGAGCAGCACCATCGAGGGCAGCGACGACAGGACGAGGAGCAGCCCCACGATGAGGAACCAGTAGACGGTACCGGTGATCCGCCCGAGCGGACCCTCGCCGAGATCGCCGGCTGGACGGGCGCGACCACCGACCGAGGCCGGCGTCGTCGGCGGGTCCTCGGGCCACGAGCCGCGTGGAGCGTCGCCCCGGTGGTCGGTGCTCACGTCATCCACCGTAAGGGCCACGGCCCAGGATGCGGGAGTCGTCGAGCCATGCGGGCGTCTCGTCCACCACAGGGTCGATCTCGACCAGCGTGACCTCGTGCCTGCCCAGCACGAGGGACAGGTCGACCCGGCCCACACCGTCGTCCCCGGGGACGACCGGCAGGGAGGAGGCTGAGCGCGACGGCTCGGAGGCCTCGTGCAGAGCGTCGAGCGCACGCGCCGAGGGCGACGCGGGCCGGCCCATCTCGCGCCATGCGGCCCAGGCGTTACCCGCGGTCTCGTTGACGACGGAGCGGTGCACGTAGGCCCGCGGCGCGGTCGGCGCCGTCGCGGCGTCGACCGTACGGCGCGCCGCCGGCGCCCCGACCGGGATCAGGAGCTCGAGCTCGTGACGCTGCGGCTCGACGACGTCGTCGGTGCCTCCGACCGGCTGCCATGCCAGGACCGTCACACGACCGGTCTGGTCGTCGCGCGTGACGAGGTGGTCGTCACCCCGCGCGAGCACGGACGTGCCCATGCGGGCCATGAAGGCGTACAGGTGGTAGGTCGGCTTGCGGACCTGCCGGTGGGTGAGCATGCCGAAGCCGCCGTGGAAGATCGACGTGGGGATGTTCTCCTCCTCGAACGTGTCGCTGAACGTCCAGTAGGCGAAGGAGTCGACGTGGTCCCCGCCGCCCGCCAGGACCGGTGCGAGGTAGGCGGCGTTGTACGCGGTGTCGTGCACCGGGTTGTCGGGCCGGTAGCTGGAGTTGAACTCGGTCACGTGCACCGGCTTGCCCTCGAGGGGTGATCCGGCCAGCACTCGGGAGGGTGTCGCGAACTGCTCCAGCAGCGACGACGCGGGACGCAGCGTCTGGTACACCCCGAACGGCACGTGCTGGGCCGGGCCGGTCGTGTAGGCGTGGCAGGAGACGAAGTCGACGGGCACGTCCTTCGCCGTCACGAAGTCGACGAACGGCGCCCACCACTCCTCGCCGCCGGGCGCCAGAGCGGGCCCGCCGACCTGCAGCTCCGCGTCCACGTCCTTGACCGCGTGCGCCGTGACCTCGTACAGCCGCAGGTACTCGTCGAGCGAGGCGCCCTTCCAGAAGTGCCCCAGGTTGGGCTCGTTCCACACCTCGATCGGCCAGGTGCGCACCTCGGCGAGTCCGTACCGATCGACGAGGTGTCCGACGACGGCTCGCACGAGCGCGGCCCACTCGTCGTAGCTGCGGGGCGGGGTCACGTTGCCCTTCCACCAGAACACCGTCTGGTCCCCGGACGCCAGTCCCGACGGCATGAAGCCGAGCTCCAGGAACGGCTTGATGCCCAGGGACAGGTAGGCGTCCACCACCTGGTCGACGTACGTGAAGGAGTAGCGCGTCCCCTGGTGGCCGTCCTTGTCGTAGGGGCGGTGCACGCCCACGTCGTCGGACAGCAGGCCGTGCCCGCGGATGTACCGGAACCGGATATCACGCTGCACCAGGGCGAGCGACTCCTGGTAGTCCTTGCGCAGCGCCAGGTTGAACCGGCCCGTGCCGACGCACGCGCGCCACGCGTCGTCGAGCGTGCTGACGGGTTCGGCGGGCACGACGGTGCGTGACATGGATCTCCTCGGGTGGGGCGCTCTGCGGGTCGTACGAAGAGATGCGGCGCCGGGCGGCCGGACGGCCACCTGGCGCCGCATGCTCAGGGTCGAGGCGTGACCGCGCGGGTCACTCCTGCTCGAGAGTGCTGTTGGCCAGGTCCACGTAGTCCTGCATGCCGGCGCCCTCGAGCTCGGCCACGTAGGCGTCCCACTCGGACAGCGGGCGGTCGCCCACGATGAACGCGGCCGTGTTCTGGTTGACGATGTCGAGCAGGTTGGTCTGCAGCAGGCCTGCCTGCTCCTGCTGCATCTCGTCGTACGCGATGGCCGGCGGGAGCGGCAGCTCCTCCTTCTCGTTCATGCCGTCGAGGAACGCGATGACCTCCTCGCGCAGCATGGACTTGTCGAGGTCCTCGGTCGAGCCGTGAGCCAGCATCCAGACGCCGTTGTGGTAGCCGAAGTCCTTGCGGAGCTCCTTGGGCGCGCCCGGGTTCAGGCCGTTGACGTCGATGTCCTCCATGAGGGTGCGCTTGCCCGACGCGTCCTTGGTGTAGGTCTCGCCCTCGACGCCCCACTTGGCGAACTCGAGGCCCTCGTCGGAGTAGTACAACCAGTCGACGAACTGCAGCATCGCGAGGAAGTCGTCCTGCTCCGCAGCCGAGGCGGCGAAGACGATGCCCGACTCACGGCGCGAGCCCGGGGCCAGGTAGCTCCCGTACGGGCCGGCCGGGACCACGATCTGGTGCACCTCCGCCTCCGTGTTCCCCGTCTGCTCGAAGTTGGCACGGTACTTGACGAGCTCCTGGTCGTTCGAGCTGATCGCCGCGACGGAGCCGGACGCGAACTTCTGCTCGCCGGTCTCCATCTGCTGGGTGACCGACTCCGGGTCCATGAGACCCGCCTCGACGAGCCCGGCGAAGTAGGTGACGAGCTCTCGGTAGCCGTCCGACGCCGGGGCGTAGCTGAACTCGCCGGCCTCCTCGTCCCACCACAGGCCTCCGCCGTTGAGACCGACCCCCGCGAGGGTGCCGAAGTTCGGTGCGGCCGCGTTGAGCGTCTGCTCCATCGGGCTGTTGATCGACCACTTGTCGGAGAACGCGTACTCGAGCTCCGGGTTGGCCTGCTTGACAGCCTCGAGCTGGGTGGCGAACTCGTCCCACGTCGCCGGGTCCTCGGTGAGGCCTGCCTTCTCCCACAGGTCCTTGCGGATCGCGATGGAGTACTGCGGCTTCGCGATCTCGTGGATGCCGGGGAGCAGGTAGTACTTGCCGTCGGCCTGGCGGAGGTTCTCGATCTCGGCCTCGAGCCCCCACCGCTCGATCTTGTCGAGGAAGTTGGGCATGTGCTCGACGTAGTCGCTGATCGGCAGGAGCGCGCCGCCGGAGACGAACTGGCGCTCCTCACCCGCGTAGATCGAGGGCATGATGTCGGGCGCCTCGCCGGAGCTGATCAGCACCGAGCGTCGGGTCTGAAGGTCGGCGAGCGGCACGTTGACGTAGTCGAACGTGACGTTGTGGTCCTGCTCCAGGTGCTGCACGACGGACCAGTCGGCCCGGAACGGGTAGTCCGGGTGGTCGCGGTACAGCAGACCGAACTCGACGGGCTCCGTCGCCTTGAAGGTGGTCCCGACGTCGAAGTTCTCCATGTAGCCGACTTGCGACTCCATGTCGATCTCGCCGCTCGCGGCCTCGCCGCCGCCGCCGGACGTGCACGCCGTGAGCGTGACGGCCAGGGCCGAGGCGGCGATGCCCGCGGTGGCCTTCATGGGGGTGATCCTCATTGTTCTCCTCCGGTGCTGAACGTCGTCGTTCGCGACGATCCAGTGGATCGTTCTCTTGTCGTGCAGTGCCCGACGGTGGTGGTCGACGGGCTGTCGTGCGAAGGGCCTCGGTCAGCCCTTGACCGAACCGAGCATCACGCCGCGCACGAAGTACTTCTGGATGAAGGGGTAGACCAGGATGATCGGCAGCACCGTGAGCAGCATCGCGACCGACTTGACGTTGGCCTGGATCTGCACGCTGTCGGTCCCCAGGTTCTCGGTGGACATCGCCGCGGCCAGCAGGTTGCGCAGGTAGAGGGTGACCGGATAGAGGTCGCGATCGTTGAAGTAGAGGTACGCCTGGAACCAGGAGTTCCAGAACTGCACCGCGTAGAACAGGATCATGGTCGCGACCACGGCCTTGGACAGCGGAAGCACGATCCGGAAGAAGATTCCGTACGTCGACATGCCGTCGATGGCCGCCGCCTCCTCCAGCTCCCGCGGGAAGTTGTCGAAGAACGACTTCATGACCAGGAGGTTGAAGACGTTGATCGCGTTCGGCAGGACGATCGCCCAGATCGTGTCCTTGAACCCGAGGTAGCTGACGAGCAGGTAGTTCGGGATGAGTCCGCCGGAGTAGAGCATCGTCACCAACGCGAGGCCCACCAAGAACCCACGCCCCTTGAGGTGCGGCTTCGACAGCGCGTAGGCGAACGTCGTCGTGATCGCGATGGCTATCGCCGTCGCGACGACCGTGTACACCACCGTGTTCTTGTACGTCACCCAGAAGTACGGGTCGCTCATGACGCCCTCGAACGTCGTGAGGTTGAACCCGCGCGGCCACAGGTTGACCTGGCCCGAGGCGATCATCGCCTGCGAGCTGAACGCCTTCGCGACGAGGTTGACGAACGGGTAGAGCGTGAGGCCGCAGATGACGACGAGCGCGACGGCGTTGACCGCGCGGAACGCCTTGTAGCCCACGCTGTCCTTGACGGTGACCGGGACGGTCCTGACCGCCGTGATGTCCGGGGTGGAGGTCGTGGTCACCACAGGGATGCTCCCGTCGCTCGCTTGGAGATCTGGTTCGCGGTCACGACGAGGACGACGCCGATGACCGCCTCGAACAGGCCGATCGCCGCCGCGTAGGAATAGCTCGCGCTCTCGAGCCCCACGCGGTACAGGTACGTGGAGAGCACGTCGGCGGTGTCATAGGTGAGCGGGTTGTAGAGCAGCAGGACCTTCTCGAACCCGACGGCCATGAACGTCCCGATGTTGAGGATGAGGAGGACCATCATGGTCGGCCGGATGCCGGGCAGCGTGATGTGCCATGTCTGCTGCCAACGGTTGGCCCCGTCGATCCGCGAGGCCTCGTAGAGCTGGTCGTCGATCGTCGTGAGCGCGGCAAGGTAGAGGATCGTGCCCCAACCGACCGTCTGCCACACCTCGGACGTCACGTAGATCGTGCGGAACCAGTCGGCGCGCTGCATGAACGGGATCGGGTCGTCGCCCATGGCGCGGATCACCTGGTTGATCGTGCCGTTGATCGCGGTCAGCTCGAGCACCAGGCCGGCGACGATGACGATCGACATGAAGTGTGGCAGGTAGGTGATCGTCTGCACCGTGCGCTTGAAGACGCGCGAGCGCACCTCGTTGAGCATCAGCGCCAGGATGATCGGCAGCGGGAAGCAGACCACCAGCGTGAGTGCACCCAGGATCAGCGTGTTCCCGAAGACGTCCCAGAACTTGTCGTCCTGGATGAACATCTGGAAGTAGTAGAGCCCGACGAACTCGTCACCGAAGATCGAGCCGCCGGGACGGTACCGGCGGAACGCGATGACGTTCCCGAGCATCGGCACGTACCGGAACAGCAGGAGGAACACCACCGGCGCGATGATGAGCGTGTAGAGCCGCCAGTCCTTGCGGAGCGCCTCCGCCCACGTCTGGTGGCCGCGCCGTCCCCGGCGGCCGAGGCCTCGGGTGCCGCTGAGCGACGCCTCACGCGTGTCCACCCCGACGGGGGCGGCCGGGACCGTCCCTGCGCCTTGTGCCATGCGTGCTCCCGGTGTGTCACGTCGTCGTGGTCCGGCCCGGCCTGACCATCCTCGGCCGTCGGGCGTCGAAACTTTCGGCTTTGAAAACGTTTCCGACGTGGGGACACTAGGACGTGGATCACACGGCGGTCAAGTGCCAACGGCATCACAGTCTGATGACAGGTCTCCGTGATGTCGCGCGAAGGACGTCGCACTGCGTCGCGAAGCAGCGTCGCCGCCACGGATGAAAACGTACGCACCGTCCGCCGGAAGGTGCCCGCCTGGTGTACCTTCATATCGAAAGTTGCGAGACGGCGACGACGCCGGCCCGCCTGACAGACAGCCCCTCGACGAGAAGGCCCGATGGCCCAGCCCACCTCAGCGACCGCGCACGGCGCGGTGCCGACGATCGCGCAGATCGCGCGCGAGGTCGGCGTGTCCGTCCCCACGGTGTCCAAGGTGCTCAACGGCCGCAGCGACGTCGCACCGGCGACGCGCGCCCGCGTCGAGGAGGCCCTGACCCGGCACCGCTACCGCCGGCGACGCCAGGCCGCGCCGACGCAGGGTGCGGGGCTCGTGGACCTCGTGTTCCACCGCCTGGGCTCGACGTGGTCGATGGAGATCATCCGCGGCGTGGAGCAGGCGGCCGCGGCGGCACGCACGAGCGTGATCCTGTCCGAGCTGGGCGGGGAGCACCGCCCGCCGCGCGCGTGGCTCGAGACGACGCTCGCCCGTCCTCCGGTCGGGGTGCTGCTCGTGGCGTCCCGGCTGACGCCGGCGCAGCAGAGCATGCTCGAGAGCCGGGCGATCCCGTTCGTCGTCATCGACACGGACGGCGAGCCGCCCGCGGACGTCCCGACCGTCGGGTCGGACAACTGGAACGGCGGCCTCGCCGCGACCCGCCACCTGCTCGAGCTGGGCCACCGGCGCATCGCGGCGATCTCGGGGCCGGCCGACATGCTGTGCAGCCGCGCGCGGGTCGACGGCTACCGCAGCGCGCTCGCCGAGGCCGGCGTCGCGTTCGACCCTGACCTGGTCCGGATCGGGAACTTCTACGTCGAGGCCGGGTACTCCGAGGGCCTCCGGCTCCTGTCCGCGCCCGACCGGCCGACCGGCATCTTCGCCGGCTCCGACATGCAGGCGCTCGGCGTCCTGCGCGCCGCCCTCGAGCTCGGGCTCCGCGTGCCCGACGACGTGTCGGTCGTCGGGTACGACGACCTGCCGCTCGCGCAGTGGACCGGCCCCGCGCTCACCACCGTGCGCCAGCCGCTGTCCGAGATGGGTGCGATCGCGACGCGCATGGTGCTCGAGCTCGCCGCCGGCGAGACCCCGCTCATGCGGCGCGTGAACCTGGCCACCGAGCTGGTCGTGCGCGAGTCGACCGCTCCCCCGCCGAGGTAGCGCCCCACCCGGCGAGGTAGCGCCCCACCCCGCGAGGTAGCGCCCCACCCCGCGAGGTAGCGCACGAGCGCGCGACGTAGCGCGCGACGGCGGCCCCGGACGCCGCCGCCGCGCGCTACCTCGACGCACAACGCGCTACCTCGACGCAGAACGCGCTACCTCGCGCCGCGCAGCGCTACCTCGCCGGATCGTGCGCTACCTCGCGGGGGGTGTCAGCGCTGGACGCGCGCGCTGCCGCCCTTGGCGAGCTTGGCGACCTCGGCGAGCGTCGCCATCGTGGTGTCGCCCGGCGTCGTCATGGCGAGCGCGCCGTGCGCGGCGCCGTACTCGACGGCCTCCTGCAGCGAGCCGAGCTCCATGAGCCCGTACGCCAGGCCCGAGGCGAAGGAGTCGCCGCCGCCGACGCGGTCGAAGATCTCCAGGTCCGGGCGGTGCGTCGACTCGACGAAGCCCTCGGCGCGCGACCACGCGATCGCGCCCCAGTCGTTGCGCGACGCCGAGCGCACACCGCGCAGCGTCGTCGCGATGACCTGGAAGTTGGCGTACTCCTCCGAGGCGGTCTTGATCATCGACCGGAACGCGGCCGTGTCGAGGTCGGTGAGGTTCTCGTCGACGCCCTCGACCTCGAAGCCGAGCGACGCGGTGAAGTCCTCCTCGTTGCCGATCATGACGTCGACGTGCCGGGCGAGGCGGCGGTTGACCTCGCGCGCCCGCTCGACGCCGCCGATGCCCTTCCACAGCGACGGGCGGTAGTTGAGGTCGTAGGACACGATCGTGCCGTGGCGCCGGGCCGCGGACATGGCCGCCTCGGCGACCTCGGCCGTCGACTCCGACAGGGCCGCGAAGATGCCGCCCGTGTGGAACCAGCGCACGCCCGAGCCGAAGAGCGCGTCCCAGTCGACGTCGCCGGGCTGCATCTGCGCGATCGCGGTGTTGCCGCGGTCGCTCACGCCCACCGCGCCGCGCACGCCGAAGCCGCGCTCGGTGAAGTTGAGGCCGTTGCGCACGGAGCGGCCGATGCCGTCGTACTCGCGCCACCGGACCCAGGACGTGTCGAGCCCGCCGGTGAGCATCAAGTCCTCGACGAGGCGGCCGACCTCGTTGTCCGCGAGCGCCGTGACGATCGCGCCGCGCAGGCCGAAGCAGCGCCGCAGGCCGCGGGCGACGTTGTACTCGCCGCCGCCCTCCCAGACGTCGAACGTCCGGGCGGTGCGGATGCGCCGGTCGCCCGGGTCGAGGCGGAGCATGACCTCGCCGAGCGCGACGACGTCGTAGCGGCACTCGGCGGCAGGGCGGACGGTCAGGGACGGGCTGCTCATCGGACGGTCTCCTTCTGGGTGAGGTCGACGGCCTCGCGCGTGCGGCGGGTGATCTCGTCCCAGTCGTCCGCGGCGACGAGGGACTTGTCCACCATCCAGGAGCCGCCGACGGCCAGCACGGGCTTCAGCGCGAGGTACTCGGGCAGGTTGGCGGCGCTCACGCCGCCGGTGGGCACGAACCGCAGCTGCGGAAACGGCGCCGCGAAGGCCTTGATCGCGGCCGGGCCGCCGACCACGGACGCCGGGAAGAGCTTGACGGTCTCGATGCCGAGGTCGAGCGCGGCCATGATCTCGGTCGGCGTCGCGACGCCGGGCAGCACGGGGACGCCGTGCTCCTGCGCGCGGCGGACCACGGCCTCGGAGAGCCCCGGCGACACGATGAACCGCGCGCCGGCGGCGACGACGTCGTCCACCTGCGCGGCGGTCGTGACGGTGCCGGCACCCACGACGACGTCGGGCTGGTTCGCGGCGACGGCGCGGATCGCGTCGAGCCCGCCGGCCGTGCGCAGCGTGATCTCGGCGACGGGCAGGCCGCCCGCGACGAGTGCGTCGGCGAGCCGCGCACCCTGCTCGGCGCCGTCGACCACGACGACGGGCACGAGCCGGTGGGCGGCGAGGGACTCGAGGACGGTGTCGGATGACATCGTGGCTCCGTTTCGCTATGGTGAACGCCGGTTGTTCAGAACGGAACGCACTCTAGCCCACGGAGGACCCGTGCCCCAAGCGCCCGGCAGCGCGGCAAGCCCGCTCGGCAGCGTCGACAAGGCGCTGCTCACGCTCGACGCGCTCGCGCGGGCCGGCGCGT
The DNA here is from genome assembly GCF_000215105.1 of Isoptericola variabilis 225. Taxonomy (GTDB): domain Bacteria; phylum Actinomycetota; class Actinomycetes; order Actinomycetales; family Cellulomonadaceae; genus Isoptericola; species Isoptericola variabilis_A. Next base: position 480,795 of record NC_015588.1, on the reverse strand, counting down.
CGGGCACCTCGCTCGCCGCGCTCGCCGCCGAGGTCGGCGCCAACAAGTCCACGCTGCACCGCACGCTCGCGGCGCTGCGGCACCGCGGCTACGCCGAGCAGGCCGACGACGGCACGTACCGCCTCGGGCCCGCCGTGCTCGCGCTCGGCACGACCTTCCTCGCCGAGGAGAACCTGCCCGCGCTGCTGCGCCCCGCGCTCGAGGCGCTGTGCGGCGCGGTCGACGAGCTCGTCCACCTCGGCGTCCTGGCGGGGCGCGAGGTCGTCTACCTCGACAAGGTCGAGCCGCAGCGGCCCGTGCGGGTGTGGTCCGCCGTCGGGCGCCGGAGGCCCGCCGCGACGACGGCGCTCGGACGAGCGCTGCTCGCCGCCGGCCCGCTCCGCGATGTGCCCGACGACGGAGCGCTCGCCGCGTTCGCCGGCTCCGACACGTCGGTCGAGCGGCTGCGCGAGGTGCTCGCCCGGGCCCGGTCGACCGGCGTCGCCGCCGAGACCGAGGAGAACGAGGCGGGCATCGCGTGCGTCGCGGTCGCGCTGCTGCGGGCGGGACGGCCCGTCGCCGCCGTGTCGATCACGGCGCCGGCCGAGCGGCTCGCGGGCGACGCCCGTGCGGCGCGCGTCGCCGCGCTCCGCGAGGTGCTACCGGCCCACCTGCCCGCCGGGCTGACGATCCCGTCGGCGTGAGCCACCGCCGTCGGGCACGATGGCACCTATGACAGTCCGGGGCACCCACAACCCGCTCGACGTCCTGTTCATCGGCGGCTCGGGCATCATCAGCTCGGCGTCCGTCGCCCGCGCGGTCGCCCGCGGTCACCGCGTCACGGTGCTCAACCGGGGCAGGTCGACCACGCGCCCGCTCCCGGACGAGGTCGAGACGCTCGTCGCGGACGTCACGGACGACGCGGCGGTCGACGCCGCGCTCGGCGGGCGCGAGTTCGACGTCGTCGCGCAGTTCCGCGCCTTCTCCCCCGAGCACGTGGCCCGCGACGTCGCCCGCTTCCTCGGGCGGACCGGCCAGTACGTGTTCATCTCGAGCGCCTCGGCATACCAGACGCCGCCGTCGCGCCTGCCCGTCACCGAGTCGACGCCGCTGCGCAACCCGTTCTGGCAGTACTCGCGCGACAAGATCGCGTGCGAGGACGTACTCGTGCGCGCGCACCGGGAGCACGGGTTCCCCGCGACGATCGTGCGGCCGTCGCACACCTACGACCGCACGCTCATCCCCACGACCGGCGGCTGGACCGACGTCGCCCGGATGCGGGCGGGCCGGCCCGTCGTCGTGCACGGCGACGGCACGAGCCTGTGGACGCTCACGCACACCGAGGACTTCGCCGTCGGGTTCGTCGGCCTGCTCGGCCACCCGCTCGCCGCCGGCGACACGTTCCAGATCATGGGCACGCACGCGCCCACGTGGGACCAGGTCTACACGTGGCTCGCGCACGCGGCGGGCGTCGACGAGCCCGAGCTGGTGCACGTCGCGTCCGAGACGATCGCGCGCGTGCTGCCCGGCGTCGGGCCCGGGCTGCTCGGCGACAAGGCGCACTCGATGGTCTTCGACTGCTCCAAGCTGCGCGCGCTCGTGCCCGAGTTCGGCACGACCATCACGTACGACGAGGCCGCGTTCGAGCAGGTCGCCTGGTACGACGCGCGCCCCGAGGCGCAGCGGGTCGACGCCGAGCTCGACGCGGGCTTCGACCGCCTGGTGGAGCACGCCCGCTCGCTGTGACCCGTAGCCTGCTCGGGTGACTCGCTCCCCCGCACCGCTCGTCCTGCTCGACCTCGACGGCACGCTCATGGACTCCGCGCCCGGCATCGTGGCGTCGGTCCGTCACGCGTACGACGCGCTCGGCCTGCCCGTGCCCGACGCCGCCACGCTGCGCTCGTTCGTCGGCCCGCCCATCACCGACTCGTTCCCGCGGCACGGCGTCCCGCCCGAGCTGCTGTCCGAGACGGTCCGCCAGTACCGCGCGGCGTTCACCGCGGGCGGCATGTACGACAACGCGGTGTTCGACGGCGTCCCGGACGCCCTGCGCACCCTGCGCGACGCCGGGTGCACGCTCGCGGTCGCGACGTCCAAGCCCGAGGTCTACGCCCGGCCCATCTGCGACCGGTTCGGCCTCACGCCGCTCGTGGACGACGTCTTCGGCGCGCCGCTCGACGAGGCTACCTCGACCAAGGCCGACGTCATCGCCAAGGCTCTCGCCTCGCTGGGCCGCGTCTCGCCCGTCGACGCCGCGGCCGACGGGCCCGTCCTCATGGTCGGCGACCGCGAGCACGACGTGCACGGCGCCGCCGCGCACGGCATCGGCTGCCTCGGCGTCACGTGGGGCTACGCCGCGCCCGGCGAGCTCGAGGCGGCCGGCGCCGTCGCGCTCGTCGACGACGTCGCGCACCTCGCCGACGCGGTGCTCGCCCGCCTCGCCTGACCGCGAGGCGCAACGACGAAGGCCCCGGACCCTGTGAGGAGGGTCCGGGGCCTTCGTGGCTCAGGTCAGCGTCACACGACTCACTCCGCGCCGGCCTGCATCTCGCCGGTCGGGGGCAGGTCGTGCACCGACACGCCGGTCGGCGCGTCGAGAGCGGCGGAGGCGCCGACGGCCACCGGCCCGCGCTCGTGCTCCTTCTTGGGCACGCCGCGGAACGTGAACTCGCCGAGGATGCCCTCGCCCTCGCCGTCGATGATCACGACCTCGCCGGCCTTGAGCTCGCCGAACAGGATCTTCTCGGACAGGGCGTCCTCGATCTCCCGCTGGATGGCGCGCTTGAGCGGACGGGCGCCGAGGACCGGGTCGTAGCCCTTCTCCGCGAGCAGGTGCTTCGCGGCGGGGGTGAGCTCGATGCCCATGTCCTTGTCGCGCAGGCGGCGGTCCAGCTTGGCGATCTCCAGGTCGACGATCTGGATGATCTCGTCCTGGGACAGCTGCGGGAACACCACCACGTCGTCGACGCGGTTGAGGAACTCGGGGCGGAAGTGCTGCTTGAGCTCCTCGTTGACCTTGGCCTTCATGCGCTCGTAGGAGGTCACCAGGTCGCCGCCGGCGTTGAAGCCGGTCTGGACGCCCTTGGCGATGTCCCGCGTGCCGAGGTTCGTGGTCATGATGATCACGGTGTTCTTGAAGTCCACCACGCGGCCCTGCGAGTCGGTCAGGCGACCGTCCTCGAGCACCTGCAGCAGCGTGTTGAAGATGTCCGCGTGCGCCTTCTCGACCTCGTCGAACAGGACGACCGAGAACGGACGGCGGCGCACCTTCTCCGTGAGCTGACCACCCTCGTCGTAGCCGACGTACCCGGGCGGGGAGCCGAACAGGCGCGAGACCGTGTGCTTCTCCGAGAACTCGGACATGTCGAGCTGGATGAGCGCGTCCTCGTCGCCGAAGAGGAACTCGGCGAGCGCCTTGGCGAGCTCGGTCTTCCCGACGCCGGTGGGGCCGGCGAAGATGAACGAGCCACCGGGGCGCTTCGGGTCCTTGAGGCCCGCACGCGTGCGGCGGATCGCCTGCGAGAGCGCCTTGATCGCCTGCTCCTGGCCGACGACCCGCTTGTGCAGCTCGTCCTCCATGTGCAGCAGGCGGCTGGACTCCTCCTCGGTGAGCTTGACGACCGGGATGCCGGTCGACATCGCCAGCACCTCGGCGATGAGCTCCTCGTCGACCTCCGCGACGGAGTCGAGGTCGCCCGACTTCCAGGCCTTCTCCTTGTCGGCGCGCTTCTGCGTGAGCTGCTTCTCCTTGTCACGCAGGCCGGCGGCCTTCTCGAAGTCCTGCTCGTCGATCGCCGACTCCTTCTCCCGGCGGGCCTCGGCGATCTCCTCGTCGAGGACCTTGAGCTCGGGCGGAGCGGTCATGCGGCGGATGCGCAGGCGCGCGCCCGCCTCGTCGATGAGGTCGATCGCCTTGTCCGGCAGGTACCGGTCGTTGATGTACCGGTCGGCGAGCGTGGCCGCGGACACCAGCGCGCTGTCCGTGATGGACACGCGGTGGTGCGCCTCGTACCGGTCGCGCAGGCCCTTGAGGATCTCGATCGCGTGCTCGAGCGACGGCTCAGCGACCTGGATCGGCTGGAAGCGGCGCTCCAGGGCCGGGTCCTTCTCGACGTACTTGCGGTACTCGTCGAGCGTCGTGGCGCCGATCGTCTGGAGCTCGCCGCGCGCGAGCATCGGCTTGAGGATGCTCGCGGCGTCGATCGCGCCCTCGGCGGCACCCGCACCGACGAGCGTGTGGATCTCGTCGATGAACAGGATGATGTCGCCGCGGGTGCGGATCTCCTTGAGCACCTTCTTCAGGCGCTCCTCGAAGTCACCGCGGTAGCGCGAGCCGGCCACGAGCGCGCCCAGGTCCAGCGTGTAGAGCTGCTTGTCCTTGAGCGTCTCGGGCACGTCGCCGCGCACGATGTCCTGGGCCAGGCCCTCGACGACGGCCGTCTTGCCGACGCCGGGCTCGCCGATGAGGACGGGGTTGTTCTTGGTGCGGCGCGACAGCACCTGCATGACCCGCTCGATCTCGGTCGTGCGACCGATGACCGGGTCGAGCTTGCCCTCGCGGGCGGCCTGCGTCAGGTTGCGGCCGAACTGGTCCAGGACGGCCGAGCCGGACGGCTGGCCCTCCTGGGGGCCGCCGGTCGCGACGGGCTCCTTGCCCTGGTACCCGCTCAGCAGCTGGATGACCTGCTGGCGCACCTTGTTGAGGTCGGCACCCATCTTGGTGAGCACCTGCGCCGCGACGCCCTCGCCCTCGCGGATGAGGCCGAGCAGGATGTGCTCCGTGCCGATGTAGTTGTGGCCCAGCTGCAGCGCCTCGCGGAGCGAGAGCTCCAGCACCTTCTTGGCGCGCGGCGTGAACGGGATGTGCCCGCTCGGCGCCTGCTGGCCCTCACCGATGATCTCGGTGACCTGCGTGCGCACGCCGTCGAGCGAGATGCCCAGCGACTCCAGCGCCTTGGCGGCGACGCCCTCACCCTCGTGGATGAGACCGAGCAGGATGTGCTCGGTGCCGATGTAGTTGTGGTTGAGCATCCTCGCCTCTTCTTGAGCGAGGACGACCACCCGACGGGCTCGGTCCGTGAATCTCTCGAACATGTGCTGCTCCCTCACGAGCGGCGTTTCCTGCTCCCCGTCGGATTCTTCGACGGCTACAGCCTGACCGCTACGACTCTATGCGTTCCCAACCCGGCTCCCCGCCCGGGGATGCCCATGTTCGCCAGGGGCGTGACGGCGCGTCCCCTTTGCAGCGACGCGGGGCCGGGGGCACGCTCGGTCACAGGACGTCGGCGACGTCGGGCACCGCACAGGGAGGACCGATGGACGAGACCGAGCCGCGGCAAGGCCGCTGGGAACCCGAGGACGCGCGCATGTCGCGCTTCTCCGGCCTCGTCGGCGAGGTCGACGACCCGCTCACGTGGGGTCTCGACCTCGAGGAGGAGGCCGTCACGGGGCACGACGACGCGCACGACCCGACGTGCGAGCGCTTCCTGCGGGCGTACCGCACCTTCGCGGGCGAGTCGCTCGAGGTCGAGACGCTGCGCGCCGCCGCGGCCGACGACGTCGTCGAGGACGTGGTGCGCGCGGCCGCCAGCGGGGCGCTCGCCGCGCCGCTGCACGCCGACATCGCCGCCCCGGTCGAGCCGGACGGCGAGGGCGGCGCCCGGCCGCTGCCGGACTTCGCCGACGAGTACCAGGACTACCGCAGCGCGATGCGCGCGATCGTCGCCGAGGTCGACCGGGTGCCGCTCGAGCGGACGCGCTTCGCCGTCGACGGGACGGATGCCGCGTGCGCGCGCGTCACCGTGCGCGACGTCGCGGCCGTCTACGTGCCGACGGGCGACCGGGCGCTCGTCATCACCGGGCCGGCCGACCTCGTGGACCGGGTCGACGTCGTCACGCGCCCGATCCGGCCGCAGCTCCAGGACGACGAGCGCGGGTCGCGCCGGTAGCCCGCGCGCGGCCGGCCCTGCCGGACCGCGCGGGCCGCCGTATGCTGCGGCCATGCGCGGCATCGTGGTGGGCGTCAAGGGATCCGTCGAGTCGGACGAGGCCCTCGACTGGGCCCTGGCGGAGGCCGCGTCGCGGCAGGTGCCGCTCACGGCCGCGCTCGCCGTCGCGAGCGACGACCCCGAGGAGCTCGAGCGCCGGCGCGCGGTCGTCCAGGACGTCCTCGACCGCGCCCGCGAGCGCACCGGCTCGACGATCGAGGCGTCGGCCGAGGTCGTGCACGGCCCGGCCGCGGACGCGCTGCTGGAGGCGAGCGCCGACGCCGACATGCTCGTCCTCGGACGGCGGGACCGCGGCCGCCTGGGCCGGCTCGTCCTGGGCTCGGTCTCCTCGCGCATCGTCGAGCACGCGACCGTCCCCGTGACGGTGGTGCGGCACCACGACACGCCGGGCGAGGAAGACGCGCCGCACGAGTCCGAGGGACCGGCGACCGTCGTCGCGGGCGTCGACACCTCGCCGCCGAGCGTCGCCGCGCTGCGACACGCCGGGGAGGTCGCGGCCCGCACGGGCGCGGTGCTCGAGGCCGTGTTCGCGTGGCAGATCACGACGCTCGCCCCGCTGCCCGGCTCGTGGGGCTGGGCGCCCCCGCTCGACGACTACGAGCGGTTCGCGCGCGAGTGCCTCGCGGCGGCCGTCGAGCGCTCGGGCGTCGACCTGCCCGAGGAGCGGCTGCGGCAGCGCGTCGAGCACGGCGCCCCCGCGCGCGTGCTGCTCGAGGCCTCCCGCACCGCAGAGCGGCTCGTCGTCGGCGCCCGCGGGCTCGGCGGCTTCGAGCGTCTCGTGCTCGGCTCGGTGAGCCGCCAGGCGCTCGACTACGCGAGCTGTCCGGTCACCGTCGTCCGCCGCTGAGCGCTCCCGTCGGCGTTCACGCCGGCACGACGACGAGCCCCAGGTTCTCGACGAGCACGGCGGCCTGGTCGGGGTCGACCGCGGCGCCGTCGAGCAGGGCGGCCCTCGGGTCGAGCGCCGTCAGGTCGCTGCCGCGCAGGTCGGCACCGCGCAGGTCGGGGTGCCCGAGCTCGGCACCCGACAGGTCGAGGCCCACCAGGACGGCGTCGCGCGCCCGGACCTCGGTGAGGTCGGCCTCGCGCAGGCGCGCGCCCTCGATGCGCACCCCGCCCAGGTCGGCGCGGCGCAGCGTCACGAACGACCAGTCGCCCCGCTCGACGCGCACGAGGTCGAAGCGGCAGTCGTCGAACGTCGACCCGACGAGCTTGCACCGCTCGAACGCGGCGTCGAAGAGCACGCACCGCTGGAAGCGGCAGCCGGTGAAGGCGCACTCGGTCCACGCCGAGGCGTTGAACCGCACGCCGCGGAACGTGCACCCGGAGAACGTCGCTCCCGTCGCCCGCGCCTCGGTCAGGTCGACGTCGACGAGCTCGACCCCCTCCAGCACCTCGCCCGAGAGATCCCGGCCGTACCAGTCCTCGTCCCGCACGCTGCGCGCCGGCCCGTCAGGTCCCATGCCGCCGCACGCTACGCCCGCCCGCCGACATCCCGACCGGCGCGGGCGCGGACCCGGCAGACTTGTCGCCATGACGACCACCCGCCCCGCCGGCCTGCTGCTCACGCCCGGCGCGGGCGCGACCCGTGAGCACCGGGCGCTCGTCGCGGTCGAGCGCGCGCTCGACGAGCTCGAGCCGCCGCTGCGCACCCGGCGCGTGGACTTCCCGTACCGGCTCGCCGGCCGCCGGATGCCCGACCGCCCGCCCGTCGCGATCGCGCACGTGCGGTCGGAGGCCGAGCGGTTCGCGGCCGAGCTGGGCGTCGGGACGGAGCGCCTGCTGCTGGGCGGCCGCTCCTACGGCGGCCGCATGTGCTCCATGGCGGTGGCCGAGGGCCTGCCCGCGGCGGGGCTCGTGCTGCTCAGCTACCCCCTCCACCCGCCGGGCAGGCCGGACCGGCTCCGGGTCGAGCACCTGCCTCGGCTCGACGTGCCGGTGCTGCTCGTCTCGGGCGACCGCGACCCCTTCGGCAGCCCCGAGGAGCTCGCCGAGCACACTGCGGCGATCCCCGGGCCCGTCACCCACGTCACGCTGCCCGGCGCGCACGACCTCAGGGGTCGCGACGCCGAGGTCGCGGCCGCCGTGGCGCGGTGGGTCGAGGCTCTCTGACCGCCCCGGCGGACGGTGCCGGCGTCGCCGAGGCGTCCCCTACGATGTGTGCGCCCGCGCCGGTCCGCGGGTCCCGACGTCGAGGAAGGCCGTCCGTGCGTCTGCTGCGCCCCGTGACCCGCGCCGTGTGCGTGGTGGGCCTCGCGTCGGCGGCGGCTCTCGCGCCGGCCGCGGCCTCGGCGCCGGCGGTCGCGGCGGACCCGTCGGACGCGCTCTCGGTGACCGTGGCGGGCGTGAGCTTCGGCCCCGACCGGGCCGTGGTCGGCGCGAACGTCACGTACCGGCTGCGCAGCCTCGACGGCTCGTCCACGGAGAACCTGCGCGTCAAGGTCGACGCCGCGACGTCGGCCGCGGGCTTCGTCACGTTCGCGGGCGCGGCCGCCGCGATGCCGTCCGGCTACTGCGTCGCGTACGTCAACGTGCCGGGCGTGGGCGAGTGGTCGGAGGGCGCGGGCGGACGCACCTGCACCGCGCCGCCGCCGTCGAGCCCCGAGCCCCCGCCCGCGGCGCGTCCGACGACGCCCGCGGCGAGCGCCGCGCCGTCGCGCGACGCCGAGCCCTCGCCCAGCCCGACGAGCGCGCGCCCGTCGCCGAGCCCCAGCCCGTCGCCGAGCCCGAGCCCCAGCCCCGAGACCAGCCCGTCGCCGTCGGCCGGGGCCGCGCACGCCGAGCTCGCGCAGCAGGGCCGCAGCCTGGCGGAGTCGTTCTCGGGCGAGCTGCCCGAGCTCTCGGTCCGCACCGAGCGGGACCGCGTCGCAGAGGTGTGGCCGGGTGTCGGGATCGTGGCGGGCTCGATCGCCGTGCTCGGCGGCGGCGCGGCCGTGTGGTGGGGCCGGCGGCCCCGCGACTGAGCCGCTCAGCGGCCGCCCGCGGGCTGGTCCGGGTACTCCGCCGGGACCTTGTCGAGCTCGATCGCGAGCTCCCGCCGGCCCGCCAGGACGTGCGCGCGCTCCTCGTCGCGCTGGCGCAGCGCGTCGGCCTGCAGCTCGGGCGACAGGTGGTCCCAGTAGAGCGTGCCGTCGAGGTGCTCAGCCTCGTGGATGAAGCAGCGCGCGAGGTACCCCGTGGCCGTGAGCTGCACCGGTCCCCCGTGCTGGTCGACGCCGCGGATCGTCGCGGCGCCGGGGCGTTCGAGCGGCTCGTACGCGCCGGGCACCGACAGGCAGCCCTCGTCCTCCGTCTCGGGCGACGCCTCGGCGTCGACCTCGAGCTCCGGGTTGACGACGTGGCCCACGTGCCGGTCGCCGTGCTCGTCCGTGAGGTCGTAGACGAAGACGCGCAGGTCCACCCCGACCTGCGGGGCCGCGAGCCCGACGCCCTCCGCGACCTCCATCGTCGCGAACATGTCGTCGATGAGCCGGGCGAGCTCGGGCGTCGAGAACTCGGTGACCGTGCGTGCGGGCGTGTGGAGCACGGGCTCGCCGATCTCCGTGATGCGCAGGACGCGGCCGCGCCGGACCTCGGGCGCCTGCGCGGGGTACGGGTCGGCCGGCTCGCCCAGGAGGTACGTGACGGGCCGGCGGCGTCCGAAGCTCCATGCCATGCGGTCGAGCCTACCGGCGCGCTCGCCGCCCACGGGTGCCCGACCGCGGTGCTCGCCCCGTGCGGCGAGCACGGGCCGCGCACGCGATCCTGTCCGCAGGAGGTGACCGCCCGTGGCCCCGAGCCCGCAGCCGAACCGCAGCACGCCCGAGCGCCCCGGCGCCCTGCGTCCCGTGGCTCGAGGCCGAGCTCGGCGCGGTGCGGCCGCGCGTCGTCGTCGCGATGGGGTCGACGGCCGCGCGCGCGGTGCTCGGCCGTGCCGTCCGGGTCGGCGAGCTGCGCGGCCAGGTCCTCGACCCGCCCGACGCCGACGGTGCCGCGCACGGGGCGGGCGCCGTCGTCGTGACGACGCACCCGTCCGCGCTGCTGCGCCTGCGCGACCGGTCGGGGTGGGACGAGGCCTTCGACGGCCTGGTCGCCGACCTGCGCACCGCGGCCGACGCGGCACGCTGAGCTCCGCGCCGGGGGCCCGCCGTCGAGCCCGCCGTCGTAGCAGGACGTCATACCGCGGGCGGACGCGCGCCGCGGAGGATCCGCTCCAGGTCCGACGCGCGCGGCACCGTCCGGCGGCGAGGCTGCCACCATGACGCCGATCCTGTCCGCCCGGAACCTGACCCTGCGCTACCCCGGCGGTACCGCGCCCGCGCTCGATGCCGTCGACCTCGACGTCGCACCCGGGGAGTCCGTCGCGATCATGGGCGCGTCCGGCTCGGGCAAGACCACGCTGCTGCACTGCCTCGCCGGAATCCTGCGCCCGACCGGCGGCTCGGTGACGTTCGCGTCCGGGGCTGGCCTGGTGCACGTCGAGTCGCTCGACGACGACGGTCGCGCGCGGCTGCGGCGCGAGGAGCTGGGGTTCGTGTTCCAGCAGGGACTGCTGCTCGACGAGCTGAGCGCGCTCGAGAACGTCGCGGTCGCGCGCATGCTCGCCGGCGTGCCGCGCGCGCAGGCCGAGGCGGAGGCCGCGCGGTGGCTCGCCCACCTCGGCCTCGCCGGGCTGGAGCAGCGCCGGCTCGGCGAGCTCTCGGGCGGGCAGGCGCAGCGCGTCGCGATCGCCCGGGCGCAGGTCGGCGGCGCCCGGCTGCTCTTCGCGGACGAGCCCACGGGTGCGCTCGACTCCGCGACGTCGGCCGAGGTGCTCGACCTCCTGCTCGACGCCGTGCGGGAGGGCCGCACGTTGGTCGTCGTGACCCACGACCCCGACGTCGCCGCGCGCTGCGCCCGCACCGTGGTGCTGCGCGACGGCCGCGTCGTCTCGGACACCGCGCGCGAGCACGCCGCCGACCGCGCATCCGTTACCGGAGGCGCACGGTGAGCGGCGTGGCGACGGCGCTGCGCCTCGCCCCGGTGTTCGCGCGGCGGCGCGACGGCGACCGGACGTCCGCGCTCCTGCCCGTGGTGTCGTTCACGGTCGTCACCGCGCTCGTGCTGGTCGTCGCGGGCGGCGCACAGGCGTTCTTCCGGTGGGACGACGACCTCGCCGGCACCTACCAGGTGCTCGCCGTGATCGCGCTCGTGCTGCTGCTCGTCCCCCTGGCGAGCGTCGGCGCGGCGGCGGCGCGCCTGGCCGCCCGACGGCGCGACGGGCGCCTCGCGTCCCTGCGGCTCCTCGGCGCCACGACGGGCACCGTCACCGCGCTCACCGTGCTCGAGGCCGCGGCGACCGCGCTGGCCGGTGCCGTGCTCGGGTGGGCGCTGTACGGCACGACGGCGCCGCTGGTCGGCCTGCTGCACTTCCGCGGCGAGGCGCTCGGCGCGCAGGTGTGGGTGCCGTGGTGGTGGCTGCCGCTGGCGGCGCTCGCGGTGACCCTGCTCGCGGCCGCGAGCGCCCTGGCCGGGCTGCGCGCCGTCGTCGTGACGCCGCTGGGCGTGCGGATGCGGCAGCGCGCCGGCCGCGCGCACTGGGTGCGGGTCGTCGTGGCGCTCGGCGCGCTCGCGGTCGGCTCGGTGCTGCTCCAGGTCCTCGGTGCGCTCGGCTCGGTCGGCGGCTTCGTCGTCGTGGTGGCGGGGATGGCGGTCGCGTTCGGTCTCGGGCTGCTGGCGCTCGACGCCGTCGGGCCGTGGGTGGTGCGCAGGCGGGCGCGTCGGGCGCACCGGAAGGCCACGACCGTGCCGGCCCTGCTCGCCGCGCGCAGCGTCCTCGAGGACCCGAAGGCGGCGTGGCGTCAGGTGAGCGGCGTGGCGATGACGAGCTTCGTCGGGGTGTTCGGCGCGGTCGGTCTGGCGATGTCCCGGGCGATGGACCAGGACACGCTGAGCGCCGACGAGCGCTGGCTGATGCAGGACGTGTCCCCGGGTGTGCTCGTGACGGTGGCGGGCTCCTTCCTCATGGTCGCGTGCTCGGTGGGCATCACGCAGGCCGCGGCGACGCTCGACCGCGCGGCGGTGCACGTGTCGCTCGACCGCCTCGGCGTGCCGCGCGAGGTCATGACCGAGGCGTCGCGGCGGGCGGTCATGTCGGCGCTGTGGGTGGTGGCCGGCGGGTCGGCCCTGTGCGCGGCCCTGCTGCTGCTCCCGCTCGTGGGTGTCGCCGTGTTCATGGAGCCCGTCGCGGTCGCGACGGCGGCCACGGTGTTCGCCGTCGGCTTCCTGGCGGTGCGGGGCGCCGCGGCCGTGAGCGCGCGGCTCGTGCCCGGGATCCTCGCGCGGCCCGAGCGCGTGCTGTGAGCGGTGGCCCGCGCGTGCGGGGCCCCGGCGGCCTGCCTACGGTCGAGGAGCACGGCGCCGACGGCGCGTTCCCCTCCGAGAGGACGACCATGACGGACGACCGGACGAACGAGACCACCCGCGACGAGCTGCCGCTGCCCGACTACGACCACCTTCCCGTCGGGACCCTGGCGCACCGGATCCGCTCGCTCGACGCGGACGCGCTGGGGAAGGTCCTCGCGTACGAGCGCGCGCACGGCGACCGGATGCCCGTGGTCACCGTGCTCGAGCAGCGCCTCGAGGAGCTCCGCGGTGGGGCCGAGCCCTCGGGCGGTGACGCCGGCGGCCCCACGCCGCAGCAGGCGCCGCCGTCCGGCGGCAGCAAGGCGTCGCCGCAGACCGCCGCCGAGCCCGGCGGGCCCGAGTGGTTCGCCGGCAACAGCTCGCAGCCCCGCGGCTGAGCCGGACCGAGGACCGGGCGACCGAGGATCGCCGGCCGACCGCGGACGCTCAGCGTCCGCGGCCGTCGCTCTTCGCCCCGCCCTGCGCGGGCTTCCCCCGGTCCTCGGCCGGCGGCCCGCCCTGCTCGTTCTGCTGCGGCGCGTTCTGCGTGCGCCGCTCCTCGCCGTTGCCGTCCCCGCCCGTGCTCCCGCCCGTCGAGGTGTCACCGGTGGAGGTGCCGTCGCCCGAGCCGGGACGGACGCTGGCGTCGTCCGCCTCCGGGTCCTCGGACGGCTAGGGGGCCACGGGAGCGTCGCCGTCCGGGGTCGCCCGCGGGTCGGGGTCGGGCAGCGTGGCCAGCAGGCGGGCCGCGGCGGCGAGCACCCGGTCCGCGCGAGCCTCGTCGAGGTCGCCGGCGGCCCGCGCGCTCTCGGTCGCCGCGACGAGCCGGCGCAGGTCTCGACGCGCCTCGTCGTACCGCTCCGCGGACAACGCGTCCTCGATCGAGGAGTAGACCGCGGCCAGCTCGGGGACCGGCCCGTCGGGCCCGGGCTCGGCGGCGCAGCCGGTCACGAGCAGCGCCGCCGTCCCTGCCGCCGCCAGCAGGCGGCCGAGCGGCCTCATCGGGTCCCCTCGTAGATGGCGTCACGGAGCTCGGTGAGCGGCTGGTGCATCTCGGGAGGCACGCCGCCGGGCACGACCTCGGAGGTCTCCGCCACCGACGGCTCACCGCCACCGACCACGGACAGGACGACGGCGGTCGCGACGGCAGCGGCGCCGGCGAACGCGGCGCCGACCGGGATCGCACGCCGGCGGCGACGGTCCGCGTCCGCGTCCGCGTCCGCGACGAACGGTGGCGACGCCACCGTGGGCACGTCGTCCCGGGTCCGCGCGGCGGTCGTCGCGGTGGCGGGCGACCACCCGGCGTCGTCGGCGTCGGTGAGCTGCTGGAGAGCGGCGGCCGCCTGCGCGGCGGTCGGACGCACCTCGGCGTCGTCGTGCGTCATCGCGGACAGGATCTCCCGCCATCCGGCAGGCAGGTCCTCCGGCACGGCCGGGGGTGCGTGCAGCCGTGCGACCGCGGCCTCGACGGCCGAGCCGGCGTAGGCGCGCTCGCCCGTCAGCGCCTCGAGCAGCACGAGCCCCAACGAGTACACGTCGGCGGGCGGGCCGACGGCCTCGCCGCGCACCTGCTCCGGCGCCAGGTAGGCGGCCGTGCCGATCGTGGTCCCGGTGCGGGTGTGCCGGACGGTGTCGGCGAGCAGCCGGGCGATGCCGAAGTCCGTGAGCAGGGCCCCGCCGTCGGCGCCCAGCAGCACGTTCGCCGGCTTGACGTCGCGGTGCACCACACCCGCCGCGTGCGCGTGGGCCAGTGCCGCGGCGACCTGGGCGCCGAGCCGTGCCACCGCACCGCTCGCGAGCCGGTGCTCGAGCTCCGCGAGGCTGCCGCCGTCGACGAGCTCGAGCACCAGGAAGGGCTGGTCGCCGTCCGCGTCGGCGTCGAGCACGGTGACGATCGAAGGGTGGCTGAGGCGGGCCAGGGTGCGCGCCTCGGCGGTGAAGCGGTCGCGGTCCGACGGGTCCTGGGCGACGTCGCGCAGCACCTTGACGGCGACACGGCGACCCAGGGCCTGGTCGGTCGCCTCGAAGACGTCGGCCATGCCGCCGCGTCCGACGAGCCCCTCCAGCCGGTACCGGCCCCCGAGCAGCGCTCCGTCGCTCACCGTCATGACCACCGCTCGACTCCTTCCGTGGTGCATCGGGCACCACGAAAAAGGTCCCCCGGTTCGCGGTCACTTGCATCCGGCGGGGCGACGGCACGGGGCCGGCGCGGGGTCAGTCACCCTTGACGTTCACGATCTGCCGCAGCGTGTGACGAACCTCGACGAGGTCGGCGGCGTCGGACATCACCTGGTCGATGTCCTTGTACGCGGCGGGGATCTCATCGATGAACGCGTCGGTGTCGCGGTACTCGATGCCCTTCATCGCGTCCCGCAGCTGAGCGCGCGTGAACAGGCGCCGAGCCGCGGACCGCGAGCGGTTGCGCCCCGCGCCGTGCGGGCTGGAGTTGAGCGACTCGCGGTTGCCCTTGCCGACCACGACGTACGACGCCGTCCCCATCGACCCGAGGATCAGCCCCGGGGCGACGCCGACCGCGGCGGGGATGATCGCCCCGAGCGTGGGGATCACGGAGCCGACGGTCGCACCCTTGCCGAGGTGCGCGCCGGGCATCAGTGCGACGTGGGGGTGGACGAACGGCATGCCGGACGTCGTGATCGCCTGCTCGCGGGCCTTCTCGTCGAGGATCGAGGCCCAGCTGAGCAGGCGCGGTGCGAGCTGCTGAGCGGTCATGAGCCGGAAGCCTGCCACCGGCCACGCTCACCGGCACGGGGATGTTCGCGCCGTCGGCTCAGGACGCCGCGGCCGCGACTCTCTCGGACACCGGGTGCCCACCGCGCGCGAACGCCCGCACCGGCCCGGTGACGCTCACGCCCACCCGGTCGCCGGGTGCCGGGAGCGTCACGCCCAGCACGCGCGCCCGCAGCGTGTGCGCCGCGGCGTCGACGAGGTCCAGCTCGACGACGGCGTCGTGCCCGAAGTAGGTCACGCCGCGCACGAGCGCGTCGAGCCGTCCGCTGCCGGCGGGCCCGAGGCTCAGCTGCTCGGGCCGGACCATGACGTCGACCTCGCCGCCCGGGACCGCTCCCTGCACGGGCAGGACGCCGAGCGAGCAGGTCACCCGGTCGCCGTCGGCCGTGCCGGCGAGCACCACGGCCTCGCCGAGGAACTCGGCGACGGCCACGTCCACGGGGTCCCGGTAGACGGCGTCGGGGCTGCCGACCTGACGGAAGCGTCCGCGGGCGAGGATGGCGACCTCGTCGGCGAAGGACAGCGCCTCGTCCTGGTCGTGCGTGACGAGCAGCGCGGTGGCGCCCGTCGCGCGCAGCGCCCTGCCGATCGCCTCGCGCGTCGAGGCGCGCAGGCCCGTGTCCAGCGAGGAGAACGGCTCGTCGAGCAGGACCAGCCCCGGGCGGGGCGCGAGCGCCCGCGCGAGCGCGACGCGCTGCTGCTGGCCCCCCGAGAGCTGGTGCGGGAACCGGTCCGCGACGGCCGCGGGGAGCCCGACGACGTCGAGCAGCTCGAGCACCCGCTCGCGGTGGCGCCGGCGCGGCCGCGGCAGGCCGAACGTGATGTTGCCCGCGACCGACAGGTGCGGGAACAGCCCGCCGTCCTGCCGCACGTACCCGACGCCGCGCCGCTCGGGCGGCACCCAGACGCCGGGACCGGTGACGGTCCGGCCGCCCACGGCCACGGTCCCCGACCACGGCCGCATGAAGCCCGCGATGACCCGCAGCAGCGTCGTCTTGCCGCTCCCGGACGCGCCGAGCACCGCCGTCGTACGGCCCTCGTGCACGGTGAGCGCGACGTCGTCCAGCACCGTCTCGGTGCCGTGGCCGGCCGTCACACCGGACAGCCTCACCTCGCTCATCGCTCCTCCAGGATCTGCCGCCGCAGCAGCAACGTCAGGGGTACGGACATCCCGATCATCATGGCCGCGTACGGGGCGGCCGCGGCGTAGTCGAGCTCGCTGGCCTCGCGCCAGAACGCGAGCGCGAGCGTGTCGGTGCCGGTCGGCGCGAGCAGCAGGGTAGCGGTCAGCTCGGTCGAGACGGCGAGCGCCACCAGCACGAGGCCGGTGAGGACCGACGGCGCGATGAGCGGCAGCACGACGCGCGTGAGCGTGGCCGTGCCGCCGACGCCGAGCGACCGCGACGCCTCCGTGAGCTCGGGCGGGGACGCGGCCAGGCCGGCGCGCAGGGACACCATCGCGCGCGGCAGGAAGAGGATCGCGTAGGCCACCACGACGAGCGCCACCGTCTGGTAGACGGGCCGCGCCCACCGCACGGCGACCGTGACGAGCGCGAGCCCGACGACGACGCCGGGCAGGGCGCTCGCGAGGAACGTCGTGCGCTCGAGCAGGTGGGTCAGGGCCGAGCGGCGGCGGTCGAGCAGCCAGGCGCCGGGCAGCGCGGCGACGACCGCGGCCACCGCACCCAGCGCCGCGAGGCCCAGCGTGCTGCCCGTGACCTGGAGCAGGTCTGCGTCGAGCGAGCCCGCGCCGTCGAGCGACCGCAGAAGCCAGCGTCCTACCGTCGCGAGCGGGACGGCGAGCGAGAGCGCCACGAGGCCGCCGAGGAGCACGAGCGCGGGGGCGGTCCACGCGCCCAGCGGGACCCGCGTCGCACGGCGCTGGGCGCCCGGGCCGATCCGGGCCACGCGCCGTCGGCCCCGCGCGACGGTCTCGAGCACGAGCGCGAGCAGGCACAGCGTGAGCAGCACGGACGCGAGCAGGCTGCCCGAGGCGTCGCTGAACCCGACCGCGTACCGCTGCATGATCGCGGTGGTGAAGGTCTGGAACCGCATCATCTCGAGCACGCCGTACTCGGCCAGCAGGTGCAGCGCCACGAGCAGGGCGCCGCCGCTGAGCGCGGGGCGCAGCCGGGGCAGCACGGTGCGGACGGTCGCGGCGACAGGCCCGGCGCCGAGCGAGCGCGCGGCCTCCTCGTCACCCGGGTCGAGCGTGCGCAGGAGCGCGGCCGCCGGCAGGAAGACGAACGGGAAGTACGCGAGCGTCGTGACGAGCGCCGCCCCGCCGAAGCCGGTGAGCCCCGGCGCCACCGTGACCCACGCGTAGGCGCTGACGAACGCGGGCACCGCGAGGGGCGCGAGCAGCAGGGTGCGCCAGACGCCGGCCGCGGGCAGGGCGGTGCGCTCGACGAGCCAGGCCGCGAGCGTGCCGAGCACCACCGTCGCGGGCACGGTGACCGCGACGAGCAGGCCGGTGTTGCTCAGGAGCCGGCCCACGCGCGGCCGCAGGAGGTAGTCGCGCGTCTCGGCGAACCCGGCCGACAGCGCGTCCGGGACCACGACGAGCAGGGGCAGCACCGTGAGCCCGGCGACCAGGACGGCCGCCAGGGTCGCACCGCTGGTGCCGCTAGAGGATGCCCGCATCCGTCATCAGGTCCACGACGACGTCGGAGTTGAGCGTGAACGGGTCGACGGGCGGGGCGTCGAGGCTCTCGAGCGGCGGCAGCGCGGGGTCGGAGGCGACACCCTCGCCGACCGCGTACTCCATCGAGCCGCTGTCCACGAGGATCTGCTGCCCCTCGGGGCTGGTGACGAACGCGAGGAACTGCTGCGCCTCGTCGGGCATGTCCGACGACGCGAGCACGCCGCCCGCCGACAGGCTCACGAACGCGCCGGGGTCCTCGTTGCCGAAGTAGTGCAGCGCCGTGTTCGCCGAGCCCTCCTTGTCACCGGCCTGGTCGCGGTACCAGTAGTAGTGGTACATGATCCCGACCGGGACCTCGCCGGCGTTGACCGCCTTCATCGTGGCGATGTTGTTCTGGTAGACCTCGGCGTTCTCGGCGAGCGCCTCGAGCCACGCGGCCGTGGTCTCCTCGCCCTGGTCGGCGAGCATGCCGGCGACGATCGCCTGGAAGTCCGCACCGCCGGGCGCGCCGCCCCAGCGCCCGGCCCACGCGTCGTCGGCCAGGTCGAGGATCGACGTCGGCAGCTCGTCCTCGCTGATGAGGTCGGTGTTGTAGACGAGCACGGTCGAGCGGGCCGCGACCGACGTCCACAGGCCCGACGACGGCGCCCGGCCCTCGCCGACCTGCGCCAGGGTCGCGTCGTCGACCGGCGCGAGGAGGCCCTCACGCTCGACGACGGTCATCGCCGGCGAGTTCTCGGTGAGGAAGACGTCGGCCGGCGACGTCTCGCCCTCGGCGACGATCATGTGGCCCATCGAGGAGTCCTGGCCCTCGCGGACCTGCGTCTCGATCCCGGTCCGCTCGGTGAACGCCTCGGCCCACGCCTCGGTGACGTTGCGGTGCTGGGAGGAGTAGATCTGCAGCGCGCCGGGCTTCGGCTCGAAGGTGTCCTCGGCGGCGTCGCCGGAGCCGCCGCACGCGGCGAGCGTCAGGACGACGGGGACGGTGAGCAGGGCGGCACCGAGCTTCGTTCGCACAGGGATGGTCCGTTTCATCAGCGGTTCGGGGGGACGACGGCGTCCTGGAGCCGCCGCACGGGACGGTCGGCCACGCGCCACAGCACGCAGCCGGCCGCGATCGCGACGAGGGTCGCGCCGAGGGCGGTGGGGACGACGTCGAGGATCTGGAACTGGACGAGGTAGACGTACAGGGACGCGGACGCGAGCAGCCTGAGCACCGGCACGGCCCGCGCGGGCAGCCGCACCTCCGGCAGGAGGGTGAGCGCCGCGATGCCCGCGAGGATCGTGGCGTTGCGCACGGGGTCCTCGGGGAAGAAGGTGGCCCCGCCGACGACGGCGACCGCGAGCGTGAGCAGGCGGCGTCGGCGCGTGTCGGCGTGCGCGACGGCGGCGCCGACCGCGAAGAGCCAGAACGTGGTGGGCATGATGCCCCGCAGCACGCCCTCCCCCACGGCGAGGACGACGAACCGCGGCACGAGCGCGAGCGCCGCGACGACGACGGCGACCCGCCACGGGTCACGCCGCCACACGCGGCCCACCGCCGGGACGGCGAGGACCGCGGTGAGCGTGAGCGTGCACGCGACGAGGGCGTCGATGAACCACAGCTCGTTGCGGAAGCCGTAGGTGACGTCGCCCACCAGCCAGTTGGCGAGCACGACGTTCGGCCAGCCGTAGCGCTCGTGCGTGACCATGCCGAACAGGGCGACCGCGATCGTGGGCACCGCGACGCCGACGAGCGTGCGCAGGCTCGCCCGCCACCGGCCGCGTGCGGTGGGCATCGACAGCCCGAAGCGCGCGGCGTTGAAGCCGGCGACCGCGAGCAGCGTGTGCGCGCCGCCCAGGATGCGGAACAGGTCGGCGTGCGAGCCGCAGATGATGACGACGGCGATCGCGCGGAGCAGGACGGAGGTCTCGACCGTCCGCCACCCGGAGCGACGCGGCTCGCGCGCGGCGTCGGGCGACGCCGTCCCGCCGGGCGCCGCGTCCGACGCGCGCCGGGCCCGGCCGAGCTCGACCAGCTCGCCGAGCGGGCGGTGGTGCCAGCCGCGCGGCAGCGGCCCGACGAGCGCCTCGAGCCGCACCGACGCCTGGACGTGGCTCAGCGAGTCGCCGCCGTGCTGCACGAAGCTGCGCTCGAGGTCCACGGCGTCGAGCCCGAGCACGTCCGCCACGGCGTGCGCGACGGTGACCCCGAGCGTCGGGCTGGCGCCGACCGCCTCGGCGGTCCGGGTGCGCGCGTCCTCGCACGCGTCGGGCGAGCCGCCGCGCACGAGCGCGGCGCACCCGAGCCGGTCGACCTTGCCGTTGGACAGGTGCGGGAGCTCGACGACGGCGACCGCGACCGCGGCGGGCCCGAGGCCGGAGGCCTCCCCCGCGACCCGACGGGCACGGGCGGCGGTCTCGACGGTGCTGGTGCCGCTCTCGGGCTCGACCGCGACGGTGAGTCCCTGGTCGTCGCCGCCGACGCACGGCGTGAACCCGGCGGACTCGAGCGCCGCCTCGACCGCCGCGACGTCGATCCGCAGGCCCATGACCTTGACGAAGCCCGACCGGCGTCCGACCAGGCGCAGCAGGCCGTCCGGACCGATCCGGCCCAGGTCGCCCGTCCTCAGCTCGGTGAGCATCGGCCCGAGCGCCAGGTCGTCGGGGTGCTCGGCGTAGCCCATCATCACGCCGGGCCCGCGCACGACGACCTCACCCGCGCCGTCGTGCGCCTCGGGGACCTCGGTGTCGAGGTGGATCGTCGTCCCGGGGACGGGCCGCCCGACAGCGTCGGGGTTGTCCGCGACGAGGCTCGGGTCGAGCACGCTGATGCGCGCGGTCGCCTCCGTCTGCCCGTACATGACCGCGAGCGCGAAGCCCTGCTCGCGCCCGAGCGCGGCGGTGCGGACGACGCGGTCGGGGTGCATGCGGCCGCCCGCCTGGGCGACGAGCCGCAGCGACGGGTGCGGGCGCTCGAGCACGCCCGTCGACTCCATGAGCTCGACCATGTGCGGCACGACGGCGAGGGTCGTCACACCGTGGTCGTCGACGGCGCGCCAGAGCGCGTCGTCCATGATCGAGCCGTCGTGCAGGACGACGGACGCCCCGGCGGCGAGGTGCGAGTGCAGGACGGACAGCCCGAAGCAGTAGTGCAGCGGCAGGCTCGTGATCGCACGGTCGTGCGCGGTGAGGCCCAGCGCCTCGGCGATCGCGGCGGCGTTGCTGGCGACGTTGCGGCGCGAGAGCCGCACGAGCTTGGGCGATCCCGTGCTGCCCGACGTGCTCAGCAGGAGCGCGAGGTCGGGGTGGAGCAGGTGGACCGGCGCGGAGGTGTGGATCGTGAACGGCTCGGCCGGGTCGCCCGTGGCGGTGACGTCAGGGCGGTAGCGGTCGAGGATCGCGGCCGTGCGGTCGTCCTCGGGCGTCACGAGCGCGACGTGGCCGGCCTCGATCGTGGCGAGGTAGGCCAGGACGCCGTCCAGGTCGGGACTCACCGGGAGGTGGACGAGGCGACGGCCGTCGGCCGCGTCCGGGAGGCGCGCGGCGAGGTCGTCGACGGCGGTGCGGAGCTCCTCGTACGACAGCACCTCGCCCGTCGCGGCGATCAGCGCCGGCTGGTCGGCGCGGGCCGGCTCGTCGGGCAGGAGGGTGCCACGGCCCGGGGCGAGGGCCGGGGTGAGGACGCTCATGGTAGGTAAGGCTAACCTGTATAGGCGCTCGTCCCGACCACGTCTCAGAAGCGAGGTGATCACCGTGGCCGTCGAGGTCTGGTGGTCCTCGCTCGTGGCCGCGCGGCACGAGCTCGTGGGACTGCTCGACGCCACCGAGCGCGCCCGCGTCGAGTCGCTCGACCGGCCGGCGGACCGGGGTCGCTCGCTGCTGGGCGCCGCGTTGCTGCGGGTCGCGGCCGGGTCGTGGCTCGACGTCGCGCCCGGCGACGTCGTCGTCGACCGCACCTGCGCCGACTGCGGCGAGCCGCACGGGGCACCGCGGATCCTCCAGCCCGATGCTCCGTGGGTCTCGGTCTCGCACTCGGGCGTGCTGGCGGTCGTGGCGCTGTGCAGCGACGGGCCGGTGGGCGTGGACGTGCAGCGGGTGGCGGAGCTCGACGACCCCGCCGACGGGTCGGCGTGGGCGCGCCGGGAGGCGGCGTTCAAGGCCGGAACGGCCGGACCGCACGCCATCGCGCCGAACGCCGTCGCACCGGACGCCGTCGAGCACGAGCTGCGCTCGCCGCTGGCGGGCTACGCGGCCGCGCTCGTCGCGCCCGCTCCCGCCGGGGAGCCCGTGGTGGTCCACTGGCCGCCGGCGGCGAAGCGTCCGTCGTCGTGAGGACGACGAAGGCCCGGGATCTCGGAGATCCCGGGCCTCGTGTCGGAGCCGCCTGTGGGAATCGAACCCACGACCTATTCATTACGAGTGAATCGCTCTGCCGACTGAGCTAAGGCGGCGTGCTCGCACCTCCAGGGCGCTGCTGCGCACCGGCGAGCGGCCACAACAGTACCTGACACGCGCGCCGGAATCCAAAGCGATCGGCGACCCACCGCCGTCGGCTGCGTCACAGCAGACCCGGCCGGCTGACATGTGACCGGCTCACGTGTTGGTGCTGACCGACCTCGGCACGACGCGGCTGTCCGTGACCACGAACGGCGGCCGCAGGACCTGGCCCTGCGGGCTCATCGCGGTCATGAGGTGAGGGCTGCCGTCGGGCAGCAGGCCGCTGACCGGCGTCAGCCTCGCCTCGGCACCGTCGATCTCGACCAGCAGCAGGTGGCACTGCCCGGACCACGCGGTCGTGCAGGCCGCCTCGAGGTTCTGGGGCGGGTTCTCGCGCAGCTTGCCTCCGGCCCCGGAGATCACGTACGTGCGGCCGTCGACCTCGCTGATCTGGAAGTTGTGCTCGTGGCCCGCGAGCACGAGCCGGACCCCTCCCTTCCCGAACAGGGGGATCAGGTCCTCGCAGATGTCCTCGTCGTTGACGTGGCTGGGCCCGGCGCAGTACGCGGGGTGGTGCGAGAAAGGGATCCGCCAGCGCACGTCGTCGGTCGAGAAGACCTCCTCGAGCCACGCCCGGTGGTGTCCGGTCTGGAAGTGCCGGCGGGCGCCCTCGCTGCTGCTGTCCAGCGAGGTGTCGATCGCGACGAGCTCGACGTCACGGCCGTAGCGCAGCCGGTAGAACAGACCCGGGCCGACCGACGACCGGCCGGCCGTGCTCCTGAAGCGCTGCGTCAGGTGGAAGTTGTCCTCGAGCTGCCTCCCGTCGTCGCTGAGCTCGGTGTCGCCCGTGTCGTGGTTGCCGATCGCCGGGAAGAACGGGACGCGCGCCAGGACGTAGCGGTACGGGGCGTAGTAGCTGGAGTACCAGTCGTCGTCCTCGCCGCCGCTGTGGTCGCCGAGCTCGCCGACCTCGGAGTCGGAGCGGACGCCGACGCCGTAGTCGCCGAGAGCGACGAACCGCAGCCGCGGGGTGGGATCGTCGGGGTGCGGCCAGGTGCGGAACCGGAGGTCGTAGGCCCGGCCCGAGGGCATCAGGTCGTACCCGCCGCGTCGGTCCGGCAGGGTGTCCCACAGCTCTCCGGCGCCCCACTCCTCGCCGTCGACGATCACGCGGTAGACGTACTCGGTGTCCGGCTCGAGACCCTCCACCCACGCCCAGGCGCGTTCCGCCGTCGACACCTGCGCGACCACGGCACCGGACGCGTCCGCGACCTCGACGGTCGAGTCACCGAACGGTTCGGCCTCGGTGCCGATGCAGGTCCGTCGGCCGACGAGCTCCGGCAGGTCGGCGTCCTCGACGATCGCCCACCGTTGGTCGGGGTGGTACCGGACGAAGTAGAAGGCGCCCCAGGTCACGAGCGCGCGGTCGTGGGCGAGGTCGGCGAGCACGACGAAGGGCTCCCGACGGACCTCGTGGGGCTCCGGGTCCTCCGTCGAGGTGCCGGCGACGGCGGCGGGGGGGTGTCGACACCCCACCGAGGCTACGCGCCGGACAGACCCCACGCGGCCTGCGGCCCGCCGGGACGGACGACGTCCCGCCTCGTCAGCAGGTCGTGCCCTCCGCGGGCACCGTGCCCTCGACGAGGTACGCCTCGACCGCGCCCGCGACGCACTCGTTGGAGCGCCCGTAGGCCGTGTGGCCCTCCCCCTCGTAGGTGAGCAGCACGCCCGACTCGAGCGTGTCGGCGAGCCCCTCGGACCACACGTACGGGGTCGCGGGGTCGCCCGTCGTGCCGACGACGAGGATGGGCGGCGCCCCGGCCGCGGAGGCGTCGAACTCCTGCTCGACCTCCGGGTGCGGCCAGTCGGCGCACGCGATGCCGCCGTAGCCGAAGAACGTGCCCACGGTCGGGGCGACCTCCTCGATCTCGGCCACCTGGGCGCGCATGTCCTCGACGTCGGCGGAGCTGCGGTCGTCGAGGCAGCCCACGGCGCGGAAGGCCTCGGACGAGTTGGTGCTGAACGTGCCGTCGGAGTTCCGGTCGTTGTAGAAGTCCGCGAGGTACAGCAGCGTGTCGCCCCGGCCCTGGATGATGGCCTCCTCGAGCGCCTGCGTCAGCACGGGCCAGCTGCCCTCGTCGTAGAGCGTCACGGCGATGCCGTAGAACGCGAGCGTCTGCGTGACCTGGCGGTCCGACGACGTCGGGTACGGCCGCTCGAACGCGTAGTCCAGGACGGCCCGCACCTGCCGCATGCCGTCGTCGACGGACCCGCTGAGCGGGCACGAGCTGCCCGCCTGGCAGTCCGTGACGTACGCGCGCAGCGCGTTCTCGAAGCCGACGGCCTGTCCTTTGGAGACCTCGTCGGCCGACAGCGTGACGTCGATGCCGCCGTCGAGCACGAGGCGGCCGGCCCGCTCGGGGAACAGCCCGGCGTACGTGGCGCCGAGCTGGGTGCCGTAGGAGTAGCCGAGGTAGTGCAGCTGGTCGTCGCCGAGCACGGCGCGCAGCATGTCCATGTCGCGCGCGGCGCTCTGGGTGTCCACGGTCCCGAGGAGCTCGCCCGTGTTCTGGGCGCACGCCTCGGCCCACGCCCGGGCCTCCTCGCGGGCGGCCGCGACGCCCTCGTCGGTCTCGAGGTCGAAGTCCTTGCTCAGCGACTCGTCCTTGCGCGCGTCGTCGAAGCAGCGCACCGGTGTCGAGTCGCCGACGCCGCGCGGGTCGAAGCCCACGATGTCGAACGAGTCCTTGAGCGGGTCGCCGAACATGCCCACGGCGCTGCGCAGGAAGTCGACGCCGGACCCGCCCGGACCACCGGGGTTGACGAGCAGCGAGCCGACCTTCTCGCCCCGCGCCACGACCCGGTTGAGCGCGAGCTCGATGCTGCCCGCGTCGGGGTCGTCCCACGAGAGCGGGGCCGACGCCGTCGCGCACTCGAAGCCCTCACCGCACTCGGTCCACTGCAGGTCCTGGACGTAGTACTCCTCGAACCCCTCGGGCGCACCGGCGGCGGCCGCCGCGGCCGGGTCCCAGCCGGCGGCGCTCTCGACCGGCGTCTGGACCTTCCCCGGGGCGGAGCAGCCGACCAGGAGGGCGGCGACGGCGGTGCCCGCGGCGAGCGCGCGGGCGACGGTCGTGCGGGGGGAGGAGGACGTCACCCGGCCAAACCTACCGGTACCTTCCTGGGTGTCCGCTGCATGCGGGGCACCGGCTCACGATCGCTGCGCGACGTTCACGAGGACGTCACCCACGCCGCCTGCCCGGCCTCGCCGGTGCCCGGGCGCGGGGGCACCTCGACCGTGCCCGCGTCCCCGAGCCGCACGCTCACGGGCCCGTCCGCGTCCGCGCCGTCGGGCATGCCGACGACCGACGTGGTGGGCGCGTAGTCCATCGTGCAGATCGCGTCGGCGGGCGGGGGCACCAGGGTCACGACAAGAGTGCCGGCGTCGTCGGCGGCCTGCGGCTCCGCGGTGGTCGGGCACGACGACGACCCGTACGTGACGACGTAGAGCAGCCCGTCGGCGGGCGCCCACGCCGCGCCGACCGGGCTGTCCGTCGCGCCCGCGACGCCCTCGGGCAGGCCGCGCACGACCACGCCCGGGGCGAGCTCGACGCCCGCCCAGTCGGGGGCGGGCACGACCGGCCCGCCGGGCGCCGTCGGCGTCGGCGAGTCCTGGGGCGGTGTCATGGCGTCCTCCGTGGGTCCGCTGGCCGCACCAGGATCCGTCGGCTGGGCACACCCCGCGAGCGCGAGGGCGACCGCCGCGGCGCCCACGACCGCGCGCACCCGCGCCCGCCCACCGTCGACCGTGCTCATCGCGCCCTCCTGCAGGTGGTCCGTCACCCCGGTAGATGTCGCGAGGTGCGCCCGGCTTGCAGGCGGACGCTCACGCGCGCGGGAACCGCAGCCGCTCGGGCGTCTCGGTCGGCGCCGCCTTGCGCAGGAAGTCGCGGCGCCGGCCCGCGAAGCCGTTCCGGTCGTCGAACAGGTCGCGCGCCATCTCGGCGAGCTCGACCGTGCGGTAGTACGACAGCGGCCGGCCCGCCGCGTCGGCCCCGAGGCCCTCGCGCCGCGCGTCGCCGGACCCGCCCTCGCGCGCCCGCTCCGCGAGCCACGCGGCGAACGCCTCCGGGTCGCGCGGCCCGACCGCGTCCACGAGCCCCAGCTCGCGGGCCCGCGTGGCTCCGACCGGGAGCTTGTCCTGCAGCAGGGCGTCGGCCGTCTCGGCCCCGACGCGCGCGGGCAGCGCCCACGTGTGCAGCTCCGAGCCGTAGATGCCCATGTCGTAGTACGGGTTGAGCACGACGCCGTCCCGCGCGACGACGACGTCGGCGCACAGCGCCGCCATGACGCCGCCCGCGCCCGCGTTCGCGGTGATCGCCGCGACCGTCGTCTGCTCGGCGCGCGCGATCGCCTCGCACAGGTCGTCGATCGCCTGGATGTTGGCCCACGCCTCGGCCGCCGGGTCCTCGGCCGCGTCGATCATGCCGAGGTGGATGCCGT
The DNA here is from genome assembly GCF_000215105.1 of Isoptericola variabilis 225. GTDB lineage: Bacteria > Actinomycetota > Actinomycetes > Actinomycetales > Cellulomonadaceae > Isoptericola > Isoptericola variabilis_A. The sequence goes on along the minus strand of NC_015588.1, from coordinate 454,131 downwards.
TGGAGAACGTGTGCTCCGTGCCGCGCAGCACGAGCACGCGCGTGTCCTCGGTGAGCGCCTTCTCGACCGCGGCGGCGAGCCGCAGGCACTGCTCGGTGTGCATCGCCCCGTTGTACGAGCGGAAGGTGAGGTAGCCGACGTCGCCGTCGCGCTCGTAGACCGCCTCGGCGAGCTGCTCGGGCGCCTCGCGGTAGGGCGAGCGTCGCTGCGGGTCGAGCACGAGCCGCGCGGGCAGCTTCGGGCCGCGCCGCTCGGCGAGCTCCGCCGCGTAGCCGACCCAGAGCACGCCGTCCCCCGTCGCGAACGCCACCGCGTCGCCGTCGTGGCCGACGACGGCGCCCGGGGTCCCGCCGAGGTCCTGGGCGGTCGCCACGGCGTCGAACAGGCACACGCGCCGCCCGCCGACCGTCGCCGGCGCACCCGGCGCCCCGTCGGCGGCCGCGACCCGGCGCGCGAGGTCGGCGGCGGGCAGCGACCAGTCGAGCTCGAACGCCGCCCGGCGCAGCAGCGGCAGCTCGCCGGTGCCGGCCACCTCGCGGGGCAGGTCGTCGGCCGGCGTCGGGCCCTCCCCCGCCGCGACCTTGCGCAGCACCTCGTCGACGCACCGCATCGCCGCGTCCGCGACGGGGCCGTTGTAGAGCGCGCTCTTGGCGAGGGGCACCGCGGGCATGGCGAACGTCGACGTCGCCCACACCGGGCCGGCGTCCATCTCCTCGACGGCGGACAGGGCGGTGACGCCCCAACGCTCGCGGCCGTCGAGGATCGCGTGGTCGAGCGACGACGGGCCGCGGTCGCCGACCGGGCCCGGGTGCACCACGACCGTGGTCCACCGGCGCCACACCTGCTCGGGCACGCGGTGCTTGAGGAACGGCGCCAGGATGAGATCGGGCGCGATGTCCTCGACCGCCGCCACGAGGTCCTCGGGCGTGGCGAACACGGGCGCGAGCTCGACGCCGACGTCGTGCCCGGCCCCGGTCAGGTGGCACCAGACGCGCTGCGTCAGGCCGTTGAACGCGGAGACCAGCAACAGGATCCTCAAGTCGACTCCCCCTCGTGCGCGGCCGGCGGGGCCCCGGCCGTCGTCGGCGAACATCACACGCCACGCACACCCGTCCTGGCAAACGCCCACCCGGCAGGGGCGGCCGCCCGGCGCGCGTCGTCGCAGGTCAGGTCACCCCTGCGGGCGCAGCGCGATCGTCATCGCCTCGAGCGCCAGCAGCGGCGCGACGTTCCCCTCGAGGCGCTCGCGCGCGACGCCGATCGCGTCCATGCGACGCACCGTCTGCTCGGGCGTCGAGTCCGCGGCCAGGGCCCGCACCGTGGCGGCCTGCTCGGTGTTGACGAGGTCGACGTCGGCGCCGAGCTGGACGACGAGCACGTCCCGGTACAGCGAGAGCAGGTCGACCATCGCCCGGTCGAGGACGTCGCGCTGGTGGCGCGTGGCGCGGCGCTTCTGGTCGTCCTCGAGCTGCTTGAGCTGCGAGCGCAGGCGCGGCGGGAGCGTCTCGCCCTCACCGACCCCGAGGGCCCGCAGGAGCTCGGCCTTCTCGGCGGCGTCGCGCTCGGCCGTCGCGGCCGTCGCCTCGGCCTTGGCCACGTCGACGAGCTCGCCAGCGGCGAGCACGGCGTCGGGCACCCCGCGGATGCGCCGCGCGATCTCCAGCACCGCCGCGCGCCGCTCGCGGGCGGCGGGGTCGCGCGCGAGCCGGCGCGCGAGACCGACGTGGCTCTGCGCGGCGCGCGCGGCCGTGAGCGCGACGTGCGGGTCGACGCCGTCGCGCCGCACGACGAGCTCGGCGACCGCCTCGGCGGGCGGCACCCGCAGCACGACGCCGCGGCAGCGCGAGCGGATCGTCGGCAGCACGTCCTGGGCGCTCGGCGCGCACAGCACCCACACGGTGTGCGGCGGCGGCTCCTCGATCGCCTTGAGCAGCACGTTGGTGGTGCGCTCGGCCATGCGGTCGGCGTCCTCGACGACGATGACGCGGAAGCGGCCCGACGACGGGGTGCGCGACGCGGTGCCGATGAGCTCGCGCACCTCCTCGATCTGGATGACGACCTTCTCGGTCGCCACGACGGTGAGGTCGGGGTGCGTCCCCGCGAGCGTCGTCGTGCACGCGTGGCAGGCGCCGCAGCCGCCCTGGTCGCACTGCAGCGCGGCGGCGAACGCGCGCGCGGCGACGGACCGGCCCGAGCCGGGCGGGCCCGTGAGGAGCCAGGCGTGCGTCATCGCGGCCGGGTCGGTCGCCGCGCGGCTCAGGGTGCGGACGGCGTCCGGCTGGCCGACGACGTCGTCCCACACGCTCATCGCGGCCCCTCCGGCGCGACGGGTCCCGGCCCGGTGTCCGCGTCGGTCACGCGTACGGCCTCCTCGACGACGGGCGTCAGGTCGAGGCGGGCCGCGACGTCGACCCGGATCTGGGCCTGGATGTCGTCCACGCTGCCGGCCGCGTCGATGACGACCCACCGGCCCGGGTCCGCCGCGGCGCGGCGCAGGAACGCCTCGCGCGTGCGCCGGTGGAAGCCGTAACCGGCGCGCTCGAGGCGATCGGGCTCGCCGGTCCGCCGTGCCTCGGCGAGCACCGGGTCGAGGTCGAGCAGGATCGTCACGTCGGGCAGCAGGCCGCGCGTGGCCCACAGCGACAGCCGCTCGACCTCGTCCTCGGCGAGCTCGCGACCGCCCGCCTGGTACGCGACCGACGAGTCGAGGTAGCGGTCCGTCACGACGACGGCGCCCCGCAGGAGCGCGGGCCGCACGACCGTGGCGACGTGGTGGGCGCGGTCGGCCGCGTAGAGCAGCGCCTCCGCCCGCGGGTCGACGTGGTCCCCGTGCTGCACGAGCCGCCGGATCTCCACGCCCAGCTCCGTGCCGCCCGGCTCGCGGGTGACCACGACCTCGCGTCCCGTGACCGCGCCCAGCCACTCGCCCAGCAGGCGCGACTGCGTCGACTTGCCGACGCCGTCGCCGCCCTCGAACGAGACGAAGAACCCGGGTGCGCTGCTCACGGCCCACACACTATCCGCGCCCGCCCACACCCGAGGCGCCTCGTCCCCAGCCCGCCCGGGCGGCGCGGGGGCCGCCCGGGACGCATGATGGGACCAGGACGAGCCGAGGGAGGCAGCATGACCGACCAGTCGACCACGACCACGCTCACCGAGGACGAGTGCTGGGAGCTCCTCGCCCAGCAGAAGGTCGGCCGCCTGGCGACCGCCGTCGGCGGGGAGCCGGAGATCTTCCCCGTCAACTACGCCGTCGCCGACCGGCTCGTGTACCTGCGCACGTCCCCGGGCACCAAGCTCGCGGAGCTCGCGGTCAACGGCCGGGTCGCGCTCGAGGCCGACCGGCTCGCGGTCGACGTCGCCGAGAGCGTGGTCGTCAAGGGCACGGCCGAGATCCTGGAGACCGACGCGGACCTGTCGATGGCCGAGGCGACCGGGCTCGTCACGTACGCGGGCGGCGGCAAGGACGTGTGGGTGCGGATCACGCCCGCCGAGGTCACCGGTCGGCGCCTCGAGCACTGAGCACGAGCGCCTCGTGCGCGCGGCGCAGCTGGAGCACCAGCGCGCCCGCGACGAAGTAGTCCTGCTCGCTCTCGGCGCGGACCTCGCGCACCCGGGCACGCAGGTGCTCGATCGCCTCCGCGAGGCGCTCGAGGCTGCCCGGATCGGCTCCCTCGAGGCCGTGCGTGCGCAGCGCCTGCGCGAGCGCGCGCAGCGCGGCGACGGCGGGCGGGCGCAGCGCCGTGCCGAGAGCCACCTCGTCGCGGTCCCGCCGCTCCCACTCGGTCGCGAGCCGCACGGCGTCGTCGACCACCGCAGCGACGGCGAGCAGGGCGCGCGACCGGCGCCGTTGCGCCTCGACCCACCGCCGGTACCGCCGCACCCGCACGTTCGCGCGCGCCGCCTCGCCGCTGCGGTGCACCGACTCGCGTGCCCGGGACAGGACGGGGTCGATCGAGTGCTGCCGCTCGGGCCACTCGTCGCTCGACGGCGCGTGCTCGCGGTCCAGGCCGTCGGCGAGGTCCTCCGCCTGGTCGACCAGGACGTCGCGCAGCTGGTCGAGCGCCTCCTCCGACGGCGTGAGCGGCAGCGGCGGCACGAGCAGGTTGATGACCACACCGACACCCGCGCCGAGGGCGACGAGGCCGCTGTACGCGCCGACGTACTCCTCGGGGTTCGCCTGCCCGAGGATGAGCACGAAGAGCGCGGACGTCACGGCCCACAGGCCCATGTCGCCGAGCACGCGCCAGGTCGAGACGAGGAGCGCGAGGCCGACCGCGAGCGCGACGGAGGCGGCCCCGGGCTCGAGCACGAGGTCGACCAGCCGCGCGACGCCCGCCCCGAGCAGGATCGCCGCCGTCGCGCGCACCGCCGTCATGGCAGAGCGGACGACGGTCCCGGTCGTCGCGACCACGGCGCCGAGCGGCGCGTAGTAGGGGTACTCCGAGAACGGGTCGGGCAGGAGGATCGCGATGACCCACGCGAGCGCGGCGGCGACCGCGCCGCGCAGCGCGACCGACCACGCGGGATGGCGTGCGAACGCCCGGTAGACCCGCTGGGCGCGGGTCCACTCGTCGGGCAGCACGCTGTCGCCGGGCAGGCGCTGGGCGGGCGTCACCCGGCCACGCTAGGGCGCCGGGACGCTACTCGCCCGGGTACACGACGCCGAGCTGCCGGCGCACCTCGTCGAGGATCCCCATGACCTCGAGCGTGTCCTGCCACGTGACGCGCTCGCTCTGCGTCTCGCCCGCGGTGACGCGGCGAGCGACCTCGGCGGCCTCGTAGGCCTTGCCCTCCCCGGTCGGCCCCTGGAAGGTCCACGTCGACCCGTCGGCCCGCACGACGCGGAACCCGGTGGGCGTGAAGAACCACTCGGGGATCTCGATGCGGCCCCGCGTGCCGGTGATCGTCGCCGCCGCGGTGCCGACCGAGCGCGACGACGTCCGCAGCACCGCGTGCGCGCCCGACTCGTAGCCGAGCAGCATCGCGACGTGGTCGTCGACGCCGGTCGGCGCGAGCGTGCCCGTGGCGGTGATCGTCGACGGCACGCCCAGCAGGTCGTGCGCGAACGCCACGGGGTAGATCCCGAGGTCGAGCAGCGCGCCGCCCGCGAGCTCCGGCGCGAAGAGGCGGTGCGAGGGGTCGTACGGGAAGAGGACGTCGAAGTCCGCGGCGACGGTGACGACCTCGCCGATCTCGCCCCGCGCGACGACCGAGCGCAGCGCGGCGACGTGGGGAAGGAAGCGCGTCCACATCGCCTCCATGCAGAAGACCCCGGCCTCGCGCGCCGCGTCGAGCAGCACGCGCGACTCGGCCGCCGAGCGTGTCAGCGGCTTCTCGACGAGCACGTGCTTGCCGGCGCGGATCGCGACCAGCGCGTGCTCGAGGTGGTGCGAGTGCGGGGTCGCGACGTAGACGACGTCGACGTCGGGGTCGGCCACGAGCTCGGCGTACGAGCCGTACGGGCGGGCGCCGGGCGCGTGGGCGCCGGCGAACGCCTCGGCACGGGCGAGGTCGCGCGAGCCGACGGCGACGACGCTCGACGCCGTGCGCTCGCGGACCCCGTCGCAGAACGAGGCGGCGATGGCGCCGGCGCCGAGCACGCCCCACCGCACGGGAGGGGCGGAGGCGAGGTCGGGGACGGTGCCGACGAGGTCGGCCGGGATGAGTCGGGGCGCGTAGGCGGACGGGTCGACGGCGTCGGTCATGGCGTCACGGTAGCGCCGCGACCGCGACGGCCGCGGTGCCGTCCGCGGTGCCGCCCTGCTCCTCCTCGCCGGTGTCGTCGTCGGCGTCCTCGGGGCCGTCGCCGTCCTCGGGCAGGCCGTACGCGGCCGCGATGACGGCGTCGGACGCGAGCTTGACGCGCTCGAGCTGCTCGAGGCTCAGGCCGGTCGCCTCGACCACGCGGGCGGGGACGGCCAGCGCCTCCTCGCGCAGGGCTGCGCCGGCGTCCGTGAGGTGGAGCTCGACGACGCGCGCGTCGGCCGCGGCGCGCCGGCGCTCGACGAGCCCCTGCTGCTCGAGGCGCTTGAGCAGCGGCGAGAGCGTGCCCGGGTCGAGGTAGAGGCGCGACGCGAGGCCGGAGACCGTCGTCGAACGCCCGGCGCGCGCGTCCTGCCACAGGCCGAGCATGACGAGGTACTGCGGGTGCGTGAGCCCCAGCGGTTCGAGGATCGGGCGGTAGAGCGCGACCATCGCGCGGGACGCCGCGGACAGCGCGAAGCAGACCTGCGCCTCGAGCGCGAGCGGGTCCAGCGGCCGGTCCATGGGACCAGCGTAGGCGGAGGTATGCTTGGCGCGCCAATACTTGGTACACCAAGGAGTTGCGATGATCTGGCGCAAGCGTCCCGGCGACCACCGGACGTGGGGCATGCGGGTGACCGAGGCCTTCCTGCCGTTCATGGGCCCGGCCTCGATCCGGCGCACGCCGCCACGCGAGATCCGCCCCGAGGCCCGGGCGCGCGACGCCGAGCTGCGCCGCACGCTCGACCGCGTCACCGGGCCCGACGGCCGCACCTACGTGGTCGAGCGTCCCGCGGACTGACCCGTCGCCGCGAGCGCCGCCCCGGTCAGGACTTCTTCGTCGTCGTGGCCTTCTTGCGCGTCGTGGTGGTCGTGCGGCGCTTCTTCGCCGGCCCCTGCGCACGCTTCTCGGCGAGGAGCTCGATCGCGCGCTCCGGCGTGATCGAGTCCGGCGTGACGTCGCGCGGCAGCGTCCGGTTCGTCTCGCCGTCGGTGACGTAGGCGCCGAAGCGCCCCTCCTTGATGACGATCGGCTTGCCCGTGGTCGGGTCGTCGCCGAGCTCGCGCAGCGGCGGGGTCGCCGCGCGGGCGCCGCGGCCGCGCTTGGGCTCGGCGTAGATCTTCAGCGCCTCGTCGAGCGTGACGGTGAAGAGCTGCTCCTCGGAGGCGAGCGTGCGCGAGTCGGTGCCCTTCTTGAGGTAGGGCCCGTACCGACCGTTCTGCGCGGTGATCTCCTCGCCCGACTCCGGGTCGGTGCCCACGACGCGCGGCAGGCTCAGGAGCCGCAGGGCGTCGTCGAGCGTGACCGACTCGAGCGTCATGGACTTGAACAGCGACGCGGTGCGCGGCTTGGGCAGCGCGGCGAGCGCCTTCTTGCGCGCGGTCGCGGACAGGTTCGGGTCGAGCTCCGGCTCGGGCAGCACCTCGGTCACGTACGGGCCGTACCGGCCCGCCTTCGCGACGATCTGGTGCCCGGTCTCCGGGTCGGTGCCGAGCACCCGGCCGTCGTCGGCGCCCGCGGCGAGCAGCTCGCGCGCCACGGCGACCGTGAGCTCGTCGGGCGCGATGTCGTCCGGGATCGACGCGCGGGGCGGGTTCTGGCCCTCCCCGACCTCGGCGCCCAGGTCCTCGACGTACGGGCCGTAGCGGCCCACGCGCACGCGGATGCCCTCGCCGATCTCGATCGAGTTCACCGAGACCGGGTCGATCTCGCCGAGGTTCTCGACGAGGTCGCGCAGGCCCCAGCCCTCGGTCTGGCCCGACCCGTCGCCGAAGTAGAAGCGGCTCAGCCACGCGACGCGCTCGCGGTCGCCCGCGGCGATCTGGTCCAGGTCGGCCTCCATCTCGGCCGTGAAGTCGTAGTCGACGAGCCAGTCGAAGTGCTCCTCGAGCAGCTTCACGACGGCGAACGCGAGCCACGTCGGCACGAGCGCCTGCCCGCGCGTGCGCACGTAGCCGCGGTCCTGGATCGTCGAGATCGTCGCCGCGTACGTCGACGGGCGGCCGATGCCCAGCTCCTCGAGCGCCTTGACCAGACTGGCCTCGGTGTACCGGGCGGGCGGCGCGGTCGAGTGACCCTCCGCGGCGAGGTCCGTGCCCGCGAGCGCGTCCCCCTCGGCCATGCGGGGCAGGCGCGTCTCCCGGCCCGACGCCGCGGCGTCGTCGGGCGCCTCGACGTCCCTGCCCTCCTCGTACGCCGCGAGGAAGCCGCGGAACGTGATGACCGTGCCGGAGGCCGAGAACACGGCGTCGGTCCCGGCGAGGTCGCCGGCGCCCGCGCCGAGCGTGGCACCGAGCCGGACGGACGCCGTCGACCCCTTGGCGTCGGCCATCTGCGAGGCGACGGTCCGCTTCCAGATGAGCTCGTACAGCCGGAACTGGTCGCCCGACAGCTCGCGCGCGACCTGCGCCGGAGTGCGGAACGCGTCGCCCGCGGGGCGGATGGCCTCGTGCGCCTCCTGGGCGCCCTTGTTCTTCGAGGCGTACAGCCGCGGCGCGCCCGGCACGTACTCCGGGCCGTACAGCTCGGCGGCCTGGCGCCGCGCGGCCTCGGTGGCCTCGGCCGACAGCGCCGGCGAGTCCGTACGCATGTAGGTGATGTAGCCGTTCTCGTACAGCGCCTGCGCGGTGCGCATGGTCTGCCGGGAGCTCATGCGCAGCTTGCGCCCGGCCTCCTGCTGGAGCGTCGACGTCGTGAAGGGCGCCGCGGGCTTGCGCGAGTACGGCTTGGTCTCGAGGGAGCGCACGGTGAACGACGCGTCGGCCAGGCCGGCGACGACGGCGTTCGCGGCGGCCTCGTCGAGGTGCACGACGCCGGTGCGCACCTTGAGGCGGCCCTTGTCGTCGAAGTCGCGCCCGGCCGCGACGCGGTCGGCGCCCAGGCCCGTGAGCCGCGCGCGGAACGCCTGGCCCGCGTCCTCGCCGGACTCCGGCGCGAACGACCCGGACACGTCCCAGTAGTCGGCGGCGACGAACGCCATGCGCTCGCGCTCACGCTCGACGACGAGCCGTGTCGCGACCGACTGCACGCGACCGGCGGACAGGCCCTGACGCACCTTGCGCCACAGCACCGGGGAGACCTCGTAGCCGTAGAGGCGGTCGAGGATGCGCCGCGTCTCCTGCGCGTCGACGAGGTGCTCGTCGAGGTCGCGCGTGTTCTCGAGCGCACGCTGGATGGCCTCGCGCGTGATCTCGTGGAACACCATCCGCTTGACCGGGACCTTGGGCTTGAGCTCCTGGATGAGGTGCCACGCGATGGCCTCGCCCTCGCGGTCCTCGTCCGTGGCGAGGTAGAGCTCGTCGGCCTCCTTGAGCGCGCGCTTGAGCTCGCGGACCTTCTGCTTCTTGTCCGCGTAGACCTCGTAGTACGGCTCGAACCCGTTCTCGACGTCGACCGCGAACTTGCCGTACGGGCCCTTCTTCATCTCGGCGGGCAGCTCGGACGGCTGGGGCAGGTCACGGATGTGTCCGACGCTGGCCTCGACCTCGAAGTCGTCGCCGAGGTAGCCCTGGATCTTGCGAGCCTTGGTGGGCGACTCGACGATCACGAGCTTGCGTGGGTGGGGCATCCGTTCCTGCTTTCCGAGGGGTGGGGTCTACCGGTGGGCCGGTCCTGACACGGTACGCCACCGACGACGGCGGCACTCTACCCACGTCCACAGCCCTCGGCAGACCCTCCCACGACTTTCACCCCGCGCGACGCATTGACAAATGTCGATGCGAGGACCGTCGTTTACCCATCGAAGATCTTCGATGCATGGTCCGTCGGAGTTCGAACGACACGAGGGGGACGCGGCATGACGCCGGAGCTGATGTGGACGATGCACCAGGACCGGGTGCGCGAGGTGGAGAACCAGCGTGGGGCGCGCGGCTCGGCGGACCTTGTCGTGGGCGGCCGGGGCGCAGCCGGGCCCGGCGCACTCGAGCGCCGGAGAGCCCTGCTGCGCCCCCGCGTGACCCGGTCGCTCAGCCCACGGTCGCCCAGGGGGACGCCTTGCCGTGCTCTGGACCGGTCCCCGGCTCCCACGCCCGCGTCGGCCGGAGCGCCTCGTACGTGCCGCCGTCGTGCAGGACGCGGTCACCCGCCCGGTAGAGCGTCTGGGCATCCCACGCGGGCGCCGGCAGCGGCCCGACCCGCTCGAGCACGACGTCGTCGAACGTGCCCCACGCCCCGGCCGAGAGCGTGAACGACGCCGTCACGGTGAGCGTGCCGTCCTCCACGACGACGCCGTCCACCACGGCCGTGCGCCACGCGCGCCAGCCGGCGAGCACCAGGTCCGCACCGGTGGTCCCGACCGACGTCGTCGCCTCGAGCCGCCGCACGTCCGACGCCGGGCTGTCGCCGCCCTGCGTCGTCGCCGAGAGCCGGTACACGCCCGGCTCGAGCCCGGTGATCTTCTGGGTCACGGTGAACGCGTAGGGGGCGCCGGCCCAGAAGTGGACGGCCCGGTCGCCGTCGAAGGCGTCGCCTGTGGCCTGCACCGACGCGCCGGTGCCCGTGATCGTCCACATGCTCAGGTCGGCGTCCTCGAAGGAGCCGTTGCGCACGTGGTTGACAGGCCTCACCTCGACGACGGCGGTCGTCTCGAGACCGGCCTCCGTCAGGCCCGCGACCTGGTACGTGCCCGGGCCGGCGACCGCCGCGAGGTCCGCCTCGTCCCACGTGACGGCCTGGTCCTCGACCGAGCCGTCGTTGTAGGTGACGCGCACGGTCGCCGGCAGGACGACGTCGTCGCCCTCGGTCACCTCGAGGTGCACCCGCTCGACGCTCACGACCTCGAGCGGGGCGACTGCGCCCGTGTAGACGTAGCGGAACACCTGGAGCGACTCGAGCGGGTGGCCCGTGAAGTCGAACAGCGCCTGGTTGTCCCACGCCGAGCCGCCGTACCACTGGCCCGCGTCGTGCGGGTCGTACTCGCCGGCGTAGCTCGTGGCCCAGCCTGAGCCGTGCGTTTCCCACAGGACCTTGTTCTGCTCGAGCTGCTCGGGCGGCCCGACGGGCAGCCACGCGGGCTCCCAGTAGTAGACGCCGACCGCGGCGTCGCCGACCGCGTGGACCGCGGCGATCACGTCGCGCACCGCCGTCGCCTGACCCTGGACGCTCACGGGGTACTGGTCGAAGCCCGAGTCCGGGGTGATGACGTTCTGGTGGCCGTCGCCGTCGGCCAGGGTGTAGTTCCACGACGTCTCGGCGACCATGACCTGCTTGCCGTACGTCGTCGCGACGTCGGACAGCACGCTCGTCAGGTTCTCGAGCGAGCCGTGCCAGAACGGGTAGTACGAGCTCGCGAAGACGTCGTAGTCGACGCCGTACCGGGCGAGCTCGGCCGCGTAGCCCGCGTACCGCCCGGAGGTCTCGGGGTTGGTGAAGTGCACGGCGACGAGCGCGTCCGGGAACACCTCGCGCACGGCCGCGCTGCCCGCCGAGAACATCCGCGCCCGGTCGGCCCACGCGCTCACGCCGGCGACGGCGTTGTTGGTCTCGTTGCCGACCTGCACCATGCGCACGTCGACGCCGGCACTCCTGAACGCCGTGAGCGCGCCGGTCGTGAAGGTGCCGAGCGCCGCGACCTTCTGGTCCACCGTCATCCCGGCCCAGGCCTTGGGAGCCTGCTGCTTGGACGGGTCGGCCCAGAAGTCGGAGTAGTGGAAGTCGACGAGCACGCCCAGGCCCGCCGCCGTCGCGCGGCGACCGATCTCGACGGCCCGCGGTACGTCGACGTTGCCGCCGCCGTACCCGTGACCCTCGGCGTCCCACGGGTCGTTCCACACCCGGATGCGCACGTCGGTCACGCCGGCGTCGGCCAGCACCGCGAACACGTCGGCCTCCGCGCCGCTGGTGTCGTAGAAGGTGACCCCGCTCTCCTCGAGCGACAGCACGGACGACACGTCGACGCCGTGGACGAAGTCCGCCGGCAGCCCTTCGACCTTGTCCACGAAGATGCCCGCCTCCACGGGATCGCCCTCCTCGGCCCCTGCCGGCGCCGCGACCGCCCCGACCGCCCCGACGGTGACGGCGGCGGCCGCCGCGACCGCACCGATGGCCGCACGTGCCGCGCTGCGCGTGCGAACGTCTCTCATCGAATCACCCCTTCACCGAGCCGGCGGTGAGCCCGCCGACGATGTACTTCTGCAGGAACAGGAACAGCGCGAGGATCGGCAGGCTCGCGATGACGGCACCGGCCGCGAACAGGCCCCAGTTCGCGTTGAGCTGGTCGGACACCCAGGCGTACATGCCGACGGCGAGGGTCCAGTTGTGCTCCGAGGTCAGGACGATGCGCGCGAGGATGAACTCGCCGAACGTCGCGATGAAGCTCAGCAGCCCGACGACCGCGAGGATCGGCGTGACGAGCCGCAGGATGATGCCCCAGTAGATCTGGGCGTGCGTGGCACCGTCGATCTTCGCGGCCTCGTCGAGCTCGCGCGGGATCGTGTTGAAGAACCCGTACATGAGGAACGTGTTGGTCCCGAGCGCCCCGCCCAGGTACACGCAGATGAGCGCCAGCGTGCTGTTGAGCCCCAGGAGCGGGACGACGTTCCCGAGCGAGAGGAGCAGCAGGAAGATCGCGATGAACGCGAGCATCTGCGGGAACATCTGGATGATGAGCAGGGCCGTGAGGCTCGCACGGCGGCCCGTGAACCGGAAGCGTGAGAACGCGTACGCCGCCGCCGCGCCCATGAGCACCGACCCGACGGCCGTCGCGATCCCGATGACGAGGCTGTTGACCGCCCACTCCCAGAACCGCGTGGTGCCGAGGGCCGTGAAGTTGGCGCCGGAGAACGACCGGAACAGCTGCGTGCTGCCGGTCAGGGTGCCCGAGCGCGCGAGCGCGGCGGACAGCACGTAGGCCAGCGGGAACGCCGAGTAGAACACGAGGACCGCGGCCACGGGGTACTTCCACCCCACCTCGGCGAGCCAGCGCCGTCGTCGGGCACCGGCACGGCCGGCGTCGAGCGCGGCCCGCGGCGACCCGGTCGCGGACGGAGTCGTCGTGGACATCACAGCACCTCCTCGAGCTTGCGGGTGCGCCGGAACGCGAGGGCCGAGATCCCGCCGACCACGAGGAACACGAGGATCGACAGCGCGCTCGCGAGGCCGTAGTCGGCGCGACCTCCCGCGACGCCGGAGATCTGGTAGATCATCGTGATGAGGATGTCGGTGTGCCCCAGCGGGGCCGACGTGTCGGTGAACCGGGGCCCGCCGTTCGTGAGCATGTAGATGATCACGAAGTTGTTGAAGTTGAACGCGAAGCTCGCGATGAGCAGCGGAGTCGTGGACACGAGCAACAGCGGCAGCGTGATCGAGCGGAACGCGCGCCACCGGCCGGCGCCGTCGATCCGGGCGGCCTCGGTCAGGTCGCCGGGCAGCGACTGCAGCGCCCCGGTGCACACGAGGAACCAGTACGGGAAACTCAGCCACAGGTTGACGCCCAGGATCGCCGCCTTGGCGAGCCACGGGTCGGTGAGCCACTCGATGCGGGCGCCGAAGAAGAACAGGTTGTTGACGATCCCGTAGTCGGGGTTCGGGTTGAGCATGCCCCGCCACAGCAGCGCGGACAGGAACGCCGGGAACGCGTACGGCAGGATGAACAGCGTGCGCAGCACGGACCGGCCGCGCACCCGCACGTCGTTGAAGACGAGCGCCATCGCCAGCCCGAGCAGGAAGCTCGTGGCGACGGTGAGGAACGCGAACGCGAACGTCCAGCCCGTGATGCGCCAGAACGGCCCCGCGTAGTTGGTGTCGGTGAAGGCGCGAACGAAGTTCTCGAACCCGACGCCGACGATCCAGCCGACCGGCAGCGCCGTGCCGTCGGGCGCGACGAACCGGCCGTCCTCGCTCGGGGCGTACACGACGCCGCTCTCGACGTCGGTCATGGTGCCCGCGTCGGGGTCCCACTCGAGCGAGGAGCGGTAGACCGTCGCGCGCGTGCCCTCGCGCGTGCGGATCGAGCCGTCGTCCGCGTCCTCGGAGACCGGGACCCGCAGCGCGAGCACGTCCTCCTGGAGCTGCGGGTCGCCCAGCAGCCGGGCACGCCCGACGACCTCCCACCCGGGCAGCGAAGTGACCCGCTCGCCGTCGGTCGCGGCGTCGGGCACCGGCGTGAGCGGCTCGTCCGCCGTGCCGACCAGGACCCGGCCGCCCTCGACCACGGCGAACCCGACCTCGCCGTCGCGCTCGACGATCGTGAGCGGGTACGTCGGGGCGTCGTCGACCGCGCGCTCGCTCTGGATGAGCAGCGCGTCGACCGCCTGCTCGCGGGTCGAGTTGTGGCCGGTGCCGTAGTTCGTCGTGGCCACGTAGACCGTGTAGGCCATGGTGAAGAGCTGGAAGACCAGCAGGAACGCCAGGCCGGGCAGCACGTACTTGCCCGCCAGACGGCGCCGGCTGAAGTACACCCAGTTCGCGACGACGGTGAGCAGCACCGTCCCGGCGAGCACGCCCCAGGAGCCGACGTCCCACGCCGCCCACGCCACGGCGACGCCGACGGCGTTGACGAGCGCCATGAGGACGAGCTTGACCACGAACCCGAGGCCGGTGCCCGACCAGGCGCGCGCGTGCGGCTCGCCCGTCCGGCGGCCGCCGCCGGGCGGCGCCCCCGCGGAGGGGGGCGCCGCCGGCGTGACGCTGTGCGTCGCCATGGATCAGCCGCCGAGCGCGGACTCGAGGTCGGCGAGCATCTTGTCCCAGGCGGCCCGAGGTTCGGCCGAGCCGGAGATGATGGACGCCTGCGCCGCGTTCCAGTGCTGCCAGACGTCGCCCATCTCGGGGATCGACGGCATCGGGGTGCCGTTCTGCGACGCGGCGAGGAAGCCCGCGATGATCGGGTCCTCGGCGACCTCCTGCGCGACCTCGCTCATCGCCGGGATGCGCGGGTCGGCCTCGTGCAGGGCACGCATGGCCTCGGGCGTCGCGACGTAGTTGGTGAGGAAGTCGGTCGCGACCAGGGCGTTGTCGCTCTGCGCCGACAGGTAGAACGCCTGCACGCCGACGAACGGGGCCGCGGTCTCGCCGCCGGCCGACGGGATCGGCTCGACCGCGACGTCCACGCCCGCGTCGGTGTAGGTGCTGATCGCCCACGGCCCCGCCACGGTGAAGGGCGCGTTGCCGTCCGCGAACTCCTGGTTGGCGATGTCGTACGTCCAGTCGGTGCTGAACAGGCCCTCGCCGGCCATGCCGTTGGCGCCGAGCCACTCGGCGAAGGCGTAGCCCTCCTCGCCGCCCATGCCCAGCTCGTTGGTGTACGAGCCGTCTGGCTGCTGGACGAACACCGGGGCGCCGAACGACGTCTGGAACGCGTAGTAGGTGTAGGCGTCGCCCGTGGTGCCGTTGGTGTTGATGACGAACGGCAGCGGCGTGCCGGCCGCGCGGCCGACCTCGATCATCTCGTCGAACGTCGCCGGCACCGGGTCGGGCGCGAGGGCGGTGTTGCGGATGAGCGCGACCGTCTCGAGCGCGTACGGCAGGCCGTACAGCTGCCCGTCGTAGGTGAGGGCCTCGATCGCGACGTCCTCGAACTCGCCGGCCTTGTCCCCCAGGTCGACCGAGTCGACGACGCCGTTGACGATGAACGAGCCGAGCCAGTCGTGCGCGCCGACCGTGATGTCCGGGCCCTCGCCCGTGGGGACCTGGGCGAGGAAGTCGGCGCGGATGTCCTCGAAGTTCTTCTGGACGAGCTCGACCTCGACGCCGGTCTCCGCCGTGAACGTCTCGGCCGCCGCGGCCACGGCGGGCTCGCGGTTCTCGTCGACCCAGACGGTGATGGAGCCGCTCGCGGCGGGCTCGGTGGCCTGGGTGGTGTCGTCGGGCGTGGCCTCGGGGCTCTGGCCCTCGCCGCCACCGCACGCGGTGACCAGGGCGAGGGTCGCGAGGGCCGCGACCGGGATGGCTGCTCTGCGCATGGGCTTTCCTTCCGGACGGGTGCCGCCGCGCGCGTGTCCGGGGACGTCGCGGCGCTGCGACGGGGGGTGGAGTGGGGAGTACGCGGAACCTGCGGCTCCGACGTCGGGCGTCAGGGGTGGTGATCACCCCCGGTCGGCCGGGAGGCGGCGGTGCGCACGACGGCGACACCGCCCGCCGGCAGGTCGAGACCGCCGGAGACGGGCTCGCCGCGGAGGAGCTCGACCCCGTCGGGAACGCGGACCTTGGCGTCGGCGTCCGTGTGGTTGACCGCCACGACGTAGTCGGCGTCCTGCCCGTGCCGCACCACCAGCTCGACGTCCTCCGGCAGGTCGGCGGCCTCGACGCCCGCGTCGGCGTACGCGGCGTGGAGCACCGGGGCGAGCGCGGCGACGTCGAGCCGCGTCGAGACGTACCAGGCGGTGCCGTCGCCGAACGCGTGCCGCGTGATCGCGGGCCCGCCCGCGGCCGGGCCGTCCAGGTGGGTAGCGACGACCTCGGCGCCCTCGAGCGCGAGGTCCTCCTGCCAGGTGTCGGCGGGCAGCTCGGTGCCGCCGTCGTGCCAGCGAACGTGCGTGGTGTCGCCCGCCCGCAGCGGCAGGAACTCGTGGACCGCGAGACCGAGCACGTCGCGCAGCGGCGCGCCGAAGCCGCCGGGGTGCACGGCGTCGTTCTCGTCGACGACCGCCGAGAAGAACGACACGACGAGCGTCCCGCCGCCCGCGACGTAGCGCCGCAGGTTGTCGGCCGCGTCCGCGGTGAGCAGGTACGACGCCGGGGCGACCACGAGCCGGTAGCGCGACAGGTCGGCCGTCGGGTGCGCGAAGTCGGTCGTGACGCCGTCGCGCCACAGACGCTCGTAGTAGGCGCGCACCCGCTCCTTGTGGCGCACGTCGACCGACGGCCGCCACTCGAGGTCCTGCGCCCAGAACGACTCGGTGTCCCAGAGGATCGCGACGTCGGCGTGCACCGTCGAGCCCTGCACCTCGGCGAGGCGCCCGACGTTGCGCCCGAGGGCGACGACCTCGCGCCACACGCGCGAGCCGGTGCCGGCATGCGGCAGCATCGCGGAGTGGAACTTCTCGGCACCGTGCCGCGAGGCGCGCCACTGGAAGAACCCGACGACCTCGGCGCCGCGCGCGACGTGCACGAGCGAGTTGCGGGCCATCTCGCCCGGCCGCTTGGCCACGTTGCGCGGCTGCCAGTTGACGGCCGACGTCGAGTGCTCCATGAGGATCCACGGCCGGCCGCCCGCCACCGAGCGCGTGAGGTCCGCCGCGAGCGCCAGACCGACGTGGCCGCGCGGGTCGGCCGCGGTGAGGTAGTGGTCGTTCGAGACGACGTCGACCTCGCACGCCCAGGCCCACAGGTCCGTCGTCGGGCACTCGTTGGCCATGAAGTTCGTGGTGATCGGCTGGCGGGCGCGGGCCCGGATGGCGTCGCGCTCGGCGAGGTAGCACGCGCGCAGCTGGTGGTCGGTGAAGCGCGCGAAGTCGAGGCGCTGCGACGGGTTGGCGACCGACGGCGTCGCGGCGGGCGCGCCGACGTGCTCCCAGTCCGAGTACACCTGGCCCCAGAACGCGGTGCCCCACGCGGCGTTGAGTGCGTCCAGCGTGCCGTAGCGGTCCTGGAGCCATGTGCGGAACGCGGCGACGGCGGCGTCGGAGTAGTCCTCGCCGACGGGTGCGCCGTACTCGTTGTGCACGTGCCAGAGCACGACGGCGGGGTGCTCGGCATAGCGCTCGGCGAGCGCGGAGGCGATCCGGACGGACGCCTCGCGATACGCGGGCGAGCTCGGCGAGGCCATTCCGCGCGAGCCGAAGCCGAGGACGGTGCCGTCGCGCGTGACGACGCGGGCCTCGGGGTGCTCGTGGAAGAACCAGGCCGGCGGCGAGGCGGTGGGCGTCGCGAGGTCGACCATGATGCCGTTCGCGTGCAGCAGGTCGAGGAGCTCGTCGAGCCAGGCGAAGTCGTAGTCGCCGGGCCGCGGCTCGAGCAGCGCCCAGGAGAAGATCCCGACGCTGACGAAGTTCACGCCGGCCTCGCGCATGAGGGCGACGTCCTCGTCCCAGACCTCGCGAGGCCACTGCTCGGGGTTGTAGTCGCCCCCGTAGCCGATCGTGCGGCCGGTCGGCCAGCTCGTCGGCACCATGGCCGGCCCGGTGGTCTCGGCTCCCATGACCCTCCGTCGGATCGGGCCGCGCGTCGTCGTGCGGCTCCGGCTGTGAACGTGCACAGTCTAGGCATCGGCGGATGGCGCGCCGCAACCCGGTCCCGCAGCCGTTACCCACCTGTGACCGTGCACACGACGGGCCGTCAGATCTCGCGGGGCGGCGTTACAGTCGTCTCCGTGGCCACCACCTCCGCCGCCGACCGGCGCCGCCCGACCATCCGCGACGTCGCCGCCGCGGCGGGCGTCTCGCGCGGCACGGTGTCGCGCGTGATGAACGGCGGGCACTGGGTGTCCCCCGACGCACGCCGCGCGGTCGAGCGTGCGATCCGCGAGACGGGCTACCGCGTGAACCGGCACGCACGCAGCCTCGTCACCGGGCGGGCGAACTCGCTCGCGTTCCTGCTCACCGAGCCGCAGCAGCGCCTGTTCGCGGACCCCAACTTCGCGATCCTCCTGCGCGGCGCGGCCGAGGCACTCGACGCGCGGGGCATGACGCTCGTCCTGCTCGTCGCCGGCAACGACAAGGAGCGGGCGAACGCG
The DNA here is from genome assembly GCF_000215105.1 of Isoptericola variabilis 225. Taxonomy (GTDB): domain Bacteria; phylum Actinomycetota; class Actinomycetes; order Actinomycetales; family Cellulomonadaceae; genus Isoptericola; species Isoptericola variabilis_A. The sequence continues at coordinate 435,775 of NC_015588.1, read as the reverse complement.
ACGTCGTACGTCACGGCCGGGCACGTCGACGGGGTTCTGCTCATCTCGACGCACGAGAACGAGCCGCTCATCGGGTCGCTGCTCGCCGAGGGCGTGCCCACGGTCGCGTGCGGCATCCCCCTCGGGTACGCCGACCGGGTGGCGTCGGTGTCGGTCGACGAGATCGGCGGGGCGCGGGCCATGGTCCAGCACCTCAAGGCCTGCGGGCGGCGGCGGATCGGCATGATCACCGGCCCGCTCGACACGCCCGGCGGGCGCTACCGGCTGGAGGGGTACCGCCAGGAGCTCGGCGACGCGTTCGACGAGCGCCTCGTGGCCCACGGCGACTACAGCGCGGCGTCGGGCTCCGCGGCGATGGCCGAGCTGCTCGAGCGCGCACCCGACCTCGACGCCGTCTTCGCCGCGAGCGACCTCATGGCGTCCGGTGCGCTCGTCACGCTCCGCAAGGCCGGCCGCGCGGTGCCCGACGACGTCGCGGTGGCCGGGTTCGACGACTCCGGGCTCGCCGAGACGCTCGACCCTCCCCTGACGACGATGCACCAGCCGTTCGACCGCATCAGCGCCGAGATGGTCTCGCTCCTGCTCGAGGAGATCGGCGGCGCACCGCACCGGTCCGTCACGCTGCCCGCTCAGCTCGTCGTCCGCGCCTCGACCTGACGCCGACGTAGCGGTGCCCCTCGGCGAAGTAGCGCGTTTCCCCGCGACGTAGCGTGTTTCGCTGCGAGGGGCGCGCGCGGGTCGCGCTACTTCGCGACGTCGGACGCTACTTCGCGACCTCGAGCGCTACCTCGGCGCGAGACGCGCTACTTCGCGACGGCGAGCGCTACTTCGGCGCGAAACGCGCTACTTCGCGGGGGCGGGGCGGGCGGTCGCCTGCCGCAGGACGAGCAGCACGGCGAACGTCGCGGCGGTCACGGACGCGACGGCGAGCACCCCGACGGCGTAGGCGGTGACGTCGGGCGCGAACGGCACCGACCAGGCGCCGACGAGGCCGGCCATGGTCGTCGCCGCGATGCCCCCGCCGACCGCGGCGCCGAGGAGCAGGAGCCCGGCGAGCACCGACGACCCGGGCGTCGCGAGCGACCCGCCGGGCGTGCGCGGGGTGTCGAGCGCGACGGCCGGAGTGAACGCGCACACGACGGCGCCCCACAGGAGCACCACGAGGAGCGCGGCCATGACGTCGGACGGCCGGTGCCACTGCCCGACGAGCGTCGAGACGCCCGTCGCCGCGGTGTACAGGACGCCGACGACGGTCACGGCCGGCCGCCAGGCACGCGGCGTCGCGAGCAGGAGGGCCACGGAGACGGAGGCCGCGACGGTCGTGTGCCCGCTCGGCAGCGTGTTCGGGCCGTTCCAGCCGGGCAGGAGGTCGGGACGCTCGAGCAGCTGGTGCTTGAGGAGCTGCGTCGTCACGTTGGCGCCGACGACGAGCGCGGCCACCTGGACGGCGAGCACCCAGCGCCGTCGCGCGACGGCCACGAGCATCGCCACACCGATCGCCACGACGACGAACGCGACCGACACGACGTCGAGCACCGGCTCGGCCACGACCCAGAGCCGGCCCTGGCCGTGGGCGGCACCCTCGAACGCGAGCTCGTCCACCCGCTGCCCTGCCGCCGTCGCGACGAACACCCGGTGCGTCAGCCCCACACCGACGGCGGCGAGCAGGGCGACCAGGGCGGCCACGACCCGCGCACCGGTCCGCGCACGGACCACGTCGACGGAGGCGCGACCGACCGGCACCGGGCCCGAGGGGCCCGACGCCGGGAGCGGACGTGTGTCGGCGACCATGGCGAACACCGTACCGACCTCGTGTGGTGCCTCTGTGCACGTGCTGGCCAGGTCGGACGAATCTCCGCAAGAATGGCCGCGCCGGCGGCGACGGAGGGATGCGGTGGGAGACGGACGGATCGACGAGCTGCTCACCCGGACCGCCGAGCAGGCGGCCCGACGGCGCGTCGGAGTGGTCGTGGGCCACGTCGCGCCCGACGGGACGACGACGGTCCGCGGCGCGGGCCGCGCCCGTCTGCCCGACGGCGGCACCCCGGACGCGCGCACGCTGTTCGAGATCGGGTCGGTCACCAAGACGTTCACGGCGCTCGTGCTGGCCCGCGCGGTCGTCGAGGGCGAGCTGAGCCTGGACACGCCGGTCGGCGACCTCGTGCCCGAGGTCGCCGGGCTCGGCCGCGACGGCAGGCTCGTGACCCTGGGCCACCTCGCGACGCACACGTCGGGGCTGCCGCGCACCCACGTGCCGATCGTCCGCGGGTCGCTCGAGATGCTCCGGGGGAAGGACCCCTACCGCGACGTCACGGAGGCGTCGACGCTCGCCGCCGTCCGAGCCGGACGACTGCGCCGGACGCCGGGCAGCGGCAGGCCCTCCTACTCGAACAGCGGGTACGCGCTGCTCGGCGTCGCGCTCGCGCGGCACGCCGGCACGACGTTCGGCGAGCTGGTCCGCACGCGCGTCACGGACCCGCTCGGCCTCGCCGACACCCGGACGCGGCACGAGCTGACCGAGGACCAGGCGGCGCGCACCGCGCGCGGCCACCACCGGCGTCGGACACCGGCAGCGCCGTGGCCGCTCGACGGCCTTCCCGGCGCGGGAGCGCTCCTCTCGACCGCCGCCGACACGCTCGCCTGGGCACGCGCGCACCTCGACCCGCCGGACGGCCCGCTCGGCGACGCCGTGCGCCTCGCGACGGCGGAGCACGCGCGCAGGATCGGTCTGGCGTGGCAGCGCACGCCCGGTCGGGGCGAGGACACCCTCGTCTGGCACAACGGCGGCACCGGCGGCTTCCGCTCGATGGTGTGCCTGCGGCCCGAGGCCGGGGACGCCGTCGTCGTGCTGACCAACCACGCGCGGGGCGTGGACCTGCCGGCGCTCTCGCTCGTGCGCCGGCTCCCTGCCGCCTGAGGTCGGCACTCGGGCGCCGCGTGCAGACCGTGCTCGTGCGACGACGGCCCTCGGCCCCCTCCCCGTGCCGGGAGGGGGCCGAGAGCCGCTCAGCCCCTCACGTCAGGGCACGTCCCACCCGAGGGTGAACGACCCGGAGCCGGAGTACGACCGCACGAGCCAGCGGTACGTGCCCGACGTCCCGGTGTACGTCACGAGCTCGTCGGACGACGTCGTGATGCCCTGCGCGACCGTGCGCCACGAGCCGCTGCTGTACCGCTGCAGGTAGAGGTCGAAGTCGGCGCCCGAGGGCCCGTCGAGGCAGCCGACGTGCGTGCCCGACGCCGCGGAGAACGCGCCGGTCGCCGCCGACCCGCCGTGGCTCAGCGTGCTGCTGCCCGTGCGCTCGTAGTCGGAGCACGACGTCGGCTCGGGCGTCCCGCCACCCCCGCCGCTGGTCCGCAGCGTGAGGCCGTAGCGGTTGAGGATCTCGTTGACGGGCTGGAAGTAGGTGGTCCCGCCGCGTCGGCAGTCGCCCGAGCCGCCCGACGTCACGCCCTGCGCCTGGTTGCCGGCGAGCAGCGAGCCGCCCGAGTCGCCGGGCTCGGCGCACACGGTCGTGCGGATGAGCCCGTGCACGCTGCCCTGCTGATACGTCACGGTCGCGTCGTACGCCTGGATGGTCCCGCAGTGCCACCCGGTCGTGGAGCCGGACCGGCAGACCGTCGCACCGACCGGCGCGGCCGTCGAGCCCGCGACGCCGACCGTCGAGCCGGCGTAGTCGTTGACCGCGCCGACGAGCGTGTTCCCCGACGCCGTCCGCACGTACGCGTAGTCGTCGCCCGGGAAGCTCGACCCGGCGAACGTGCCGCTCGGGTTCGTCGTCGTCGCGCCGACGGCGCCGCAGTGGCCCGCCGTGACGAAGCCGTCGCCCACGGTGAAGCCCACGGAGCAGCGCGACGAGCCGTTGATGTAGTACGCGTTGCCGCCGACGACGTCGATGAACGTGCGCGGCTGCTCCTCGGCGACGACGGTCACGGCGTCGGCCGGGACGCCGGCGTCGGCCGCCGCCGCGGTCGCCGCGGCCTCGTCGCCGGCGACGACGCCGACCACGAGCGCGTTGGTCGTGGGGTCGACGTACGACGACGTCACGTCGACGCCCGCGTCGGCGAGCGACGCGTCGAGCGCCTCCTGGAGGTCGACGAGCTCGTCGGCCGTCCGGTCGACGACGACGGCCCGCGCCCCGAGCCGCTCGGCCCGCGCGCGCTCGCCCCGGTTCGCGACGGCGACGTACAGGACGTCCGACGCCGGGTGCACCCACGCACCGGCGAACGAGTCGAGCGTCTTGGCGGCACGGGCGGACCGCTCCGCGGCGCTCGCCTGGAACTCGAGGCGCTCGACCGCGCGCTCGGCGGGCATCCCGAGGTCGCGCTCCATCGCGCGCAGGAGGCTCGGGGCGTACTGCTCGGCGCCGGGGACGTCGTCGTCGCCCGGGCCGGGGGCCGCCATGGCGGCCGTGGTCAGTGAACCTGCGACGAGCGACAGCGAGGCGGTGGCCACGGCGAGCGCTCTGTACGGGGTGCGTCTCATCTCCAGCGTCCTTTCGGCGATCACCAGAGGATCTCCCTGGTGCGGCTCGGCGCAGGGAGCTTCCTGCGGACGCCGTACGAGCCCGCGCACCGCTGCGCCGATCCCCGTCCCGCCGACCGCCCCCTGCACCGGCGTTGACTCGACTATGACGCGTCTTTCGGCTCGCCCCAGATGCCGAACGGGTCATATCACCGCGCTATGGGCGGTGCGCCGGCACGCCCCGAGCGCTCCCGGTACGCGTGGTAGCAGGGCGAACGCCGCACGGCCTCGGCGTGCGCCGCGGCCGCGGCGTCCTCCGCGACGGCCGCGTCGGCGACCGGCAGCGCGCCGTCGCGCCAGCCGACGTAGTGGCTCCAGCGCAGCGGCTCGCCCGCGATGGGGACCGCCCACACGCCGGGCAGGTCGAGCAGGAGCGGCTGCACGAGCCCGACCGCGTGCCCGCCGCGCACCTGCTCGACGGCGGACGCGCGCTCCGTCGTGCCGATGCCGCGCGGCGTGAAGCCGGCCCGCGCGCACGCGGCCACGAAGCACCGGTCGAAGCAGTCGTCGCCCGGCCCCGTGAGCCAGTGCGCGTCGGCGAGCTCCGCGAGCGGGACGGCGTCGTGCGTCGCGTGCGGGTGCTCCTCGGCGAGCAGCACGAACACCGGGTCGGTCGCGACCCGCGTCCACACGACCCCGCCCGTGGGCGGCGGCGCGGCGTCGGCGCACACGCCCACGAGCGCGACGTCGAGCGCGCCGGCCGCGAGGTCGGCGGCGAGGTCGCCCACGGACCAGGACATCGACGTCGTGAGGGTCGTGCCGGGCAGCGCCGCGTGGAGCCGGTTGACGAAGAGCCCGCCGACGGCGGTGTTGGCGGTGCCGACGCGCAGCGCGGACCCGGCGCGGGCGCGGGCGTTGACGAGCCGCCGCGCGTCGTCGACCAGGGCGTCCATCGCCGGGAGCAGCACGCGGGCGTGGCGCAGGACGAGCTCGCCGAGGGCGGTCGGCCGCGAGCCGGTCCGGTCGCGGACGAACACCGGTCCGCCGAGCGACCGGTCGATGCGGTTCAGCTGGGCCGTCAGTGCCGGCTGGGCCAGGCCGAGGGCGGCCGCCGCCTTGGTCACGCTGCCGCACTCCGCGACGGTCGCGACCACGCGCAGGTGTCGCAGCTCGAGGTCCATGCCAGCGAAAGGTACCGGCCGCCCGTCCGGCTCGCCGTGGGACGTCACACGCACGAAACCCGCGACGTGCGCACACTGTCGCCCGACCGCCCACGCCCGGCCGGTCCCGCGTTGCCTGTCCCGGCGTCGTCGGGCCGGGCGCGCGATCGTGGGCAACACTCCGGTTGACGTCGTCGAGGAGCGAGGAGCAGGCACGATGGGTGAACGGGTCACGTTCCCGAGCAGCACGGGCCCCCGGCTGGCGGGGATCATCGACCTCCCGGAGGGCGAGGTGCGCGGGTGGGGCGTGTTCGCGCACGGGTTCACGCTCGGCAAGGACTCGCCCGCCGCGGCGCGTGTCTGCAAGCAGCTCGCGGCCGAGGGCATCGGCATGCTGCGCTTCGACAACCTCGGGCTCGGCGACTCCGAGGGCGACTGGGGCGACGGGTCGTTCACCGTCAAGGTGGCCGACACCGTGCTCGCGGCGCGGTTCATGGCCGAGCGCGGCACGCCCGCGGACCTGCTCGTGGGGCACTCGTGGGGCGGTGCGGCGGCGATCGCCGCGGCGACCGAGGCCGACGTGCGCGCCGTCGTGTCGATCTCCGCGCCGTTCGACCCGAGCCACGCCGAGCACCACTACGACGACCTCGTGGACCGCGTCCTCGCCGAGGGTCACGCGGTGTGGCAGGTGGGCGGCAAGCGGCTCAACCTCAAGCGCGGCATGGTCGAGGACGTGCGCCAGGCCGACCTCGCGCACCGCATCGGCGAGCTGTGCAAGCCGCTGCTCGTCATGCACTCGCCGACCGACGACGTCGTCGGCATCGACAACGCGAGCGAGATCTTCCGCGCCGCGCGCCACCCGCGCAGCTTCGTGTCGCTCGAGGGGTCCGACCACCTGCTGACCCGGCCGGGCCAGGCGCAGCGCGCCGCGCGCATCATCAGCGCGTGGGCCGACCAGTACCTCTCGCCCTGACCCGGAGGTCAGGGCGCCGGGCGGAGGAAGCCGTCCCGCACGAGCCCGCGCACGGCGGGCAGCAGCTCGACGGCGAGGTCGTCGGCGGCGACGCCGAAGAGCGCCGCGATCGCGCCGACGATCTGCCCGACGGCGAGCTCGCCGTCGCACGCGCCGACGAGCGCCGCGAGGCCCGTCGAGGCCTGCACGCCGCGGCCGAGCCCGTCGCCCTGGCGGACGATCACGACGTTCGGGTCCGCCGCACCGGGCGTCAGGTAGCGCTCCTCGGTCACGTCCTCGGCGACCACGAGGTGCGCCGCCGCGAGCGCCGCGTCGTCGCGCGCCTCGAGCCAGTCGTGCGCGGCCAACGACGCCGCGAGGTGGGCGCCGAGCGGCTGGCGCACCGAGCCCGTGTGCTCCTCGAGCCGGCGCAGCGTCGGCCGTGCCCCGGCCTGCGCGGGCCGGCGCAGCGTGACGATGCCGAAGCCCACGGCCTCGACGTCGCGCGCCGCGAAGTCGTCGAGCCACGCCGCGTACGCGGCGGCCCAGGCGTCGGGCTCCCGCTCGGACGTCGTGCCGCCGTCGCGGATCCACGTCTCGGCGTACTCGGCGGGGTCGAGCACCTCGCGCTGGACGACCCAGCCGTCGAGGCCCGCGGCGTCGAGCCACGCACCCACGCGCTCGGTCCACGGCTCGCCGCGGCGGTGCTCCCAGTTGCCGAGCAGCTGCGCGACGCCGCCGGGCTCGAGCACCGCGCCGACGCCCGTGACGAGGTCGCGCACGAGGTCGTCGCCCGCGCGGCCCCCGTCGCGGTACTCGTAGTCGCCCAGGGCCTCGGCCACGGCGCGGCCCGGCGCGCCCGAGTGCGGCGTGATGACGAACGGCGGGTTGGACACGACGAGGTCGAACCGCTCCCCCGCGACCGGCTCGAGCATCGACCCGTGACGCAGCTCGAGGTCCGCGTCGGGCCGGTCCGGCGCGGCGTCGGGCGTGGCGTTGAGGGTCGCGTTGAACCGCGCGAACGCGAGCGCACGCCGCGAGACGTCGGTGCCGACCACGGACCGGGCGTGCCGGGCGGCGTGCAGCGCCTGGATGCCGCACCCGGTCCCCAGGTCGAGCACGCGGCCGACGGGGTCGCGCATCGTCACCTGGGCGAGGGTCGTCGACGCCCCGCCCGCCCCGAGCACGTGGTCCGCGGGGAGCCGCCCGCCCGTGACCAGCTCGCCGTGGTCGCTCGCCAGCCACCACGACACCGGTCCGCGGGCGTCCACGGCCGCGTACGGCCGCAGGTCGACGACGGCGCGCACGGCGTCGTCGGCGGCCCGCCCCGCCGCGCGCACCAGACCCAGGCGCTCGGCGCCCTCCGCCCCCACGCCAGGCAGCGCTCGGTCCAGCGCGGCGCGCGGGACGTCGTCGCCCAGCAGGAAGAGCCGGGTCAGCGGGGCGCGCGGGTCGTCGGCGGGCGCGGCCTCGAGGGCACGGCGCGCGGGGACCGCCTGCTCGCGGTGCAGCGCCGCCGAGGCGACCTCCCCGAGGAGGTCGCCGACGCCGTCGACCGTGAAGCCCGACGCGTCGAGGTCGGTGCGCAGCGCGGCGACGAGGCCGGTGCCCTCGGGCTCGGCCGGCGGCGCCGGGCTCGTCAGCGTGCGGCGCACGAGTCCGCGACGTACGCCGTGATCTCCTCGCTCGCTGCGGTCGCGCGCGCGGTGTCGGCCGAGGTGATCGCCTCGGTCAGCGCGGCGCTCACGGCCGCGGCGTCGTCGGCGTCGACGTCCTGGAACGCGTCGACCGCGGAGCCGAGGTAGTCGGTCATCGCGGTCCACGCCTCCTCGATGTCCGGCGTGGGCTCGACCGACGTGATCGAGCGGTGCGCCTCCCGGAAGCTCGCCACGAGCGAGCGCGGGTGCTCGGGGCTCAGGCCCACGAGCGCGCGGTTCGTCCCCGCCCACGCGGTCTGCAGGTCGGCGCACGCGGCCGCGGCGTCCTCGGCCGCCGGCGGCTCGGCGGAGGGCTCCCCCGACGCCGCGGACGCCGACGGCTCGGGCGACGCGTCCGGGGCGGCCGAGACGTCGGCGGACGCCTCGCCCGACGCGGTCCGGCCGTCGATGAGCAGGTCGGCGGGCACCGAGATGCCGGGCGCCGGCTCGGCGCCGGGCTCCGGCTCGTCGCCCTCGGAGGCGCCGCAGCCCCCGAGGAGGAGCGCGGACAGCACGGCCGCCGCGGTGACCGCGGCCGTGCGCGGATGACGCCGGCGGACGGGATGCATCCACCCATGGTGACCCAGGCCGCGCGTCCGCGAGAAATCGGGGGCGGCACCCGTGAGACGGATCACGGCTCCGTGCGGCACCCGGCCTGCAGGTACGCGGTGATGCGCTCGGCCGCCGCCATGACCTCCGCCGTGTCGATCCGGGACAGCGCACCGGCGACCGCCTCGGCGACGGCCTGGTCCTCGGTCGCGTCCCCGACGGCGGTCGCCACCGTGTCGACGTAGCGCACGTAGGTGGTCCAGTCGTCGGCGACGGCGGGCGGCGGCTCGACCCCGTTCACGACCGCCTGCGCGTCGAGGAACCCGTCGCGCAGCGTCGCCGGTTCCTCCTGCGACATCGACGCCTGGGCGGACGCGGCGCGCGACCACGCGACCTGGGCGACGGCGCACGCCTGCGGCGTGGCGGGCGGCGGCTCCTCGGCCTCGGTCGCGGACGGGCCGCGCACCGCGTCGACGCCCAGGCCGCACACCACGCCGAGCCCGAGCGCGACGACGCCCGTCGCCGCGACCGTCGACCGGCGCGCGAGGATCCCCGCGGGCACGCGACGCCGGAGCCGCCCGGCGGCGCGTCCGGCGGCACGCCCCGCGGCGCGTCCGGCCGCGCGCCCCGCTGCACGCCCCGCCGCGCGACCGGCGGCGGCACGGCCGGGCCGCTCGGCGGGCGCGACCTGCACCTCCGGCCCCCGGCCTGGCGCAGGCTCCGGCGCGGGCGCCGGCTCCGGCGGGGCCCACGGGGCGGGGGCCGGCGCGGCGCCGGGCGACGCCCCTCCCAGGACGTCGTCGAGGCTCGGCACCGCGGTGGGCACCTCGTCGGCGGACCCGAGCGCGGGCCAGGCCGGCAGGCCGGGAGCGTAATCCGCCGTCGGGCCGTCGTCCGGACCGGCCGAGGCCCCCGGGCGCCGCACGCGACGGCGCGAGCGGCCTCCCGCCGTCGTGCCCTCGCGGGCCGCGGCGGCCTCGGCGACACGACGTGCGAACGGGTCGTCGCCGCCGCGCCTCGCGCCGCCGCCGGTGCGTCCGCGCGACCTCGTGCCCCTCATGTCGGCGAAGGCTACCGCCCGGGCCTGGACCGGTGTCCAGATCGTTGCCCGCGCTCGCTTGACCCGGACCACCGGCAGCCGACAGATTTTGCGCGTGACTCCAAGCGCACCCGGCACCTGGGTGGACCCTCAGCACGACCCGCGAGCGACCGGGTTCGACCCGGTCGGTGAGAAGGAGACGCTCTGGGAGTACCTGTGCCGGTACCGCATGACGCTCGTCATGAAGTGCGAGGGCCTCGGCGCCGCGCAGCTCGCGCGCCGCTCGGTGCCGCCGTCGAGCCTGTCGCTGCTCGGGCTCGTGCGTCACCTGGCCAACGGCGAGCACCACTGGTTCCGTCGCGTGCTGCAGGGCGGCACCGAGCGCGGCCCGTTCGAGCTGCGCGGCATGCCCGACATCGACTTCGACGGCGCGCTCGCCGACGACCAGTGCGTGGCCGAGGCGTGGGCCGCCTGGCACCGGGCGGTCGAGGTCGCCGACGAGTGGATGGTCGGCGAGGACATGGACCGCGAGGTGCCCTACCAGGGCGGCACGGTCGAGGTGCGCGACGTCGTCGTCCACATGATCGAGGAGTACGCGCGGCACATGGGCCACGCCGACCTGCTGCGGGAGTGCATCGACGGCCGCACCGGCCTCTGACACCCCTCGCCGGCGGTCTCAGACGGGGTCGCCGTGCGCCTGCTCGTCGTCGAGCCCCGTCACGGTCGTCAGCAGGAAGACCGAGTCCTCGAGCGCGGTGACGGCGTGCCGACGGTGGGTGAGGACCTCGAGCTCGCCCGCCCTCACCTCGGCGTCGTCGAGCCCGGTGACCCGGACCGCGCCCTCGAGGACGTGGATGCTCCCGGCCGGCGGCGAGTTGTGCTCGCCCAGCTCGGCGCCGGACCGCAGCGCGATGATCGACTGCCGCAGGTGCTTGTCGTGCAGGATCCGCTCCGCGCTGCGCCCGTGCTCCGACGCGCGAGCCGTCTCGAGGTGCTCACGGGCGATCTGCGTGAGGTCTGGCATCGAACGTCCTTCCTTCGACGACCGTGTCACGCACATCCTGGCGGGCCGCGGCCGGTTTCGCACCGTGTCGCGCCCGGCGCACCCGTGCGGACGGACTTCTGGCCCGTCCCTCGGAGGAGGAACGGGCCAGAAGTCCGCACGGCGGGTCAGGAGCCCGTGGCTGCCCAGAAGATGGCCTGGGCGGCCTGGCTCATCGCTCCCTTGGTGTGCGTGCGGTAGAACGGCGAGGTCCCGAACACGACCGCGCGCGCCCCGGACTCCGCCTCGCCCGAGACGACCGCGGCGTTGCCGGCCGCCGAGGCCGGACCGTTCGTCCCGGCGCCCGTCGCGCGCCAGTGGCCCGCGAGGAACGGCTCGTCGGCGTCGTACAGTTGCTCCGCCGTCGTGCCCTCGCCCAGGTTCGTGAACCAGTACGCGGGGTAGACGAACGACGTCTCCTGCTCGTACGCCGTGAAGATCGAGCCCTCCGGGGTGTCGACGTCGACGATGCCGTTGCCGGACGAGTTGCCCGCGACGACGGTGCCCGAGACCAGCCCGTAGGTCGAGGCCACGGTGAACGCCTGGTTCGTGCGTCCGACGATCGAGCCGCCGGCGTCGACCCACTCCTGGACGTACGCGCGGCCCGCGGAGCCGGCCGGGAGCGAGAACGACGAGCCGACCCACAGCACGTCCGCCTCCTCGAGGCCGGTCGTGCCCGTCGCGGCGCCGGCCTGGACGCCCGCCGCGGTGACCCGCACGAGGTCGTCGAAGCCCAGCTCCGTGAGCGACAGCAGGTCGTCCTGCGTCCCCACGTACGCGACCGTGACGTCCTCGAGCTCGGTCGCGTCGTCGAGCGCCGCGACGTCCTCGGCCGTGGCGGCCTCGAACGGGATGTCGTGCTCCACGACGACGTCGGCCGCGGCGGCCAGGCCCTCGGGCCCGACGACGGCGCGTCCGTCGTCGAGCAGCCACACCGGTGCGCCGGCGTCGAGCAGGGCGTTGAGCGCGCGGTAGTCCTCGACCCCGGCGACGTCGAACGTCACGTGGTCGGCCCGCTTCGGCAGGACGCCGTCCTGCGGGACGCGGTGCAGCGGGACGACCGTGCCGATCGCCGGGTCGGTCGTCGAGCCGACCTTGTCGACCGTGGCGCCCCACAGGTACGCGAGGCTCCAGGCCGACACGTCGTACATCGAGGGCACCTTGGCCGAGATGTCGGTGCCGAGGTCGAGCAGCACGTTGGCCAGGCCGCGGCGCGGCTGGTGCATGTCGACGACGAACGAGCCGGCCGGGTACGTCACGCCGCCGACCGTCGTCGTGCGCGCGAGCGTGCCGACCTGGACGCCGTGGAACAGCAGCGCGTCGACGAGCGCCTCGGCGTCCGAGCCCGAGCGCTGCGCGTCGCCGACCGGGATCACGTAGGCGCGCGGCAACTCGACCGGGTCCTGGTCGTCGACGAAGTCCCAGTGCTCCTTCCACTCGTCCGGGCCCGGGACGGCCGAGACGTCGGCCGTGGTGAGCGCGTCCTTCGGCGCGCCCGCGAGGCCGCGGCCGAACGCCTCGATCTGGTCGGCGAGCATGGCGTCCGAGTTCGCGGCGACGTACCGGAGCATCGACTCGATCGTCACCCGGGCGACCTCGGTGTTGATGCGCGCGTTCTGCGGCGTCGTCGTCGCGCCCGTGCGCCCCATCGGCAGCTCGACCGTGGCCGTGACCGCGCCGTGGTATGCCGCGTACTGCGCGGTGAAGATCGGCGGGTAGTCGTCCCAGCCGGACGGCGTGTCGCGGTAGGGGATCTTGATGTAGCCGGTGTTGGTCGTCGTGGTGCCGCCCGTGGCCGGGTTGAAGTACCGGTTGCCGGGGATCTCGGCGTCGACGACGTCGGCCTCGACCTGCAGCGCGAGCGCGTAGCCGTGCGGGATGAACAGGTCGTACTCGTAGTTCTCGCCGTGCGGCGGGCCGCAGGGCTCGACCTGGAGGACGTTGGTGTACCCGTGGAAGTCGGCGGCGTAGAGCGGCTGGAGCGCCTGCGTCGTCGCGACGAACGACCGCGCCTCCGGGGTGGTGCCCGTGACCATGTCGCGGTTGGCGTCGAGCCCGAGCGTCGTCGCGCGGGTCGCGGCCGTGCGACCGTCCGGGTTGAGCGTGAGCGAGAAGTACAGCCGGTGGTTCTCGAGCAGCGCGAGCGTCTCGGCGTCCTGCGACGTCGCGAGGTCCTCGATGACCTGCATCGCCGCGTCGGTGCCCTCCCACTCGTTGCCGTGGATGTTGGAGCTGATCCAGATCGGCGTCTTGTACCCGGCCGCGAGCTCCGCGTTCCGAGCCGCCTTGACCGGGTCGGTCCGGATCTCGTCGCGCCACTTCGTCTGGCGGGCGGTCTCGCCCCGGCCCTCGGGGGCCGTGAGGGTCACGAGGTACAGGTCGCGCCCGAGCGTCGACTGCCCCACGACCTGCGTCGACACGCGGTCGCTGGCCGCCATGAGCTCGGTGAGCCGCGGGGCGAGGTCCGAGTAGGCGATCGTCTCGTTGAGGCGGGTCGCGTCGTTCTCTTCGGGCGGGTACACGGTGAGCTCGGGCTGGTAGGGGTACGACGTCGGCATGTCGATCGCGCCGTCGCTCGCCTTCGCCGCGGGCCCGGTCCTGGCGGCCCGGACGAGCTCTGCGAACGACGGCGCGCCCTGCGACGCGGTGTCGGTCTCGGGCCCGCGGCCGCCGGCGTCGGGCGCCGCCGCGGCCGTCGTGACGCCGGCGAACGACGCGACGACGATCGCCGCCCCGCTCAGCCCGGCGATGGTGCGCTGGAGTCTCATGGCTTCCCTTCGGTTCGTCCTCGTACCTCCGAGGCCGGGCGCGAGCACCGAGCTCCGGGACCCCCAGCATGGCGGCAGAGTGTTTCCTTGACGAGACCCCCGATGAAAAACGTGTGAACCGATTCGCCCGGCTCAGTCGGCGTCGAGGCGCGCGACCAGCCGCCGCGGCGCGACCTGGCGGTAGGCGTCGACGACGATCCCCTCGATCTCCGCCCAGTCGAGGTCGACGTCGAGGCGCACGCCGAGCCAGCCGCGCGTCCCCACGTAGGGCGGCCGGAAGAACCGCTCGGGCTCGCGCTCGACCTGCTCCTCCTGCACGCCCGGCGCGGCGGCGCACCAGAACGCGAGCGGGCCGCCGTGGTGGTGGTCGGAGTACATGACGAACGCCTTGCCCACGAACCACGTGGGCTCGCCGTGGCTCGGCCGCTCGGTCACCTCCGGCAGGGCGAGGCAGATCCGCCGCAGGCGCGGCAGCGGGTCCGGGGCGACGGCGTCGTCGGTCACGGCGCGCACCGTAGCGAGGCCCACCGACGTCGGCGCCAATGCCGTTGTGCACGCGCGCGGGCGGGCGGTTCGATGGCCGGATGAACGACACGACGCACCGCAGGTTCCCCGACATGTGGGTCGACCCCGAGGACGACCCGCGCGAGCAGTGGTCCAGGCCCGTGGGCGAGCTGGAGACGCACTGGTCCTACCTCCGGAGCTACCGCGCCACGATCGAGATGAAGTGCGACGGGCTCGACGCGGAGCATCTCGCACGGCGGTCGGTGCCGCCGTCGACCCTCTCCCTGCTGGGTCTCGTCCGGCACCTGACGAACGTGGAGCACCACTGGTTCCGCCGCGTGCTGCAGGGCCAGGCGCACCTGCCCCGCCTCTACCAGACGCCGGAGGACCGCGACGCCGACTTCACCGGCGCAATCGCCGTCCCCGACGTCGTGGCGGAGGCGTGGGCGACGTGGCACGCCGAGACCGCTGCCGCGGACGCGTGGCTCGCGACGCTCACGGACGCCGACATGGGCCGCACGGTGCGCCACCGCGACGAGGACGTCCCCGTCCGGGACGTGCTCGAGCACCTCGTCGAGGAGTACGCGCGGCACGCCGGGCACGCCGACCTGCTGCGCGAGTGCATCGACGGCCGCACCGGCCAGTAGGCCCACGCCGAGGTCGCCGTCCCTCCCCCGACGGACGGCGGAGGGACGGGCGACCTCGGGCGGCGTGCGCCGGGTCAGCGGGTGGCGACCCGCTCGGCCTCGGTGGCCTCGGACTCGCGGTCGACACGCGCGGCACGCACGCGCGAGAGGACCACCGCGCCGAACGCGATGAGCGCGGCGACCACGGCGATCCCGATCCGGACGCCGTGGTTGGCGTCCTCGGGCACGCTCAGCATGACCACGGCCGGCGCGATGAGCAGCGACACGAGGTTCATGACCTTGATGAGCGGGTTGATGGCCGGGCCGGCGGTGTCCTTGAACGGGTCGCCGACCGTGTCGCCGATGACCGTCGCGGCGTGCGCCTCGGACCCCTTGCCGCCGTAGGCGCCGTCCTCGACGATCTTCTTCGCGTTGTCCCAGGCGCCGCCCGAGTTCGCGAGGAAGATCGCCATGAGGACGCCCGCGCCGATCGTGCCCGCGAGGAAGCCCGCGAGCGGGCCGACGCCCAGGCCGAAGCCGACCGCGATGGGCGCGAACGCGGCGAGGAGGCCCGGCGTCGCGAGCTCCCGCAGGGAGTCCCGCGTGCAGATGTCGACGACCTTGCCGTACTCCGGGCGCTCCTCGTAGGTCATGATGCCGGGGTGCTCGCGGAACTGGCGGCGCACCTCGAAGACGATCGCGCCGGCCGCGCGGGTCACGGCGTCGATCGCCAGGCCCGAGAACAGGAAGACGGTCGCGCCGCCGAGGATCACGCCGACGAGCGTCACCGGCGAGATGATCTCGTAGCTGAGCATCGAGGTGACGAGCCCGCCGCCGACGGCGCTCACGTCGCGCAGCGCCGTCTCGACCGCGTCCGCGTACGAGCCGAAGAGCGCGGTCGCCGCGAGAACCGCCGTCGCGATCGCGATGCCCTTGGTGATGGCCTTGGTCGTGTTCCCGACCGCGTCGAGGTCGGTGAGGATCTGCGCGCCCTCGCCGTCGACGTCGCCCGACATCTCGGCGATGCCCTGCGCGTTGTCGCTCACCGGGCCGAACGTGTCCATCGCGACGATGACGCCGACCGTGGTCAGCAGGCCGCAGCCCGCGAGCGCCACGAGGAAGAGCGCGAGCCAGATCGACCCGCCGGCCAGGAGGAAGACGCCGAGGATGGAGGCGGCGATGATGCCCGCGGTGTAGACCGCGGACTCGAAGCCGACGCCGATGCCGGACAGCACCACGGTCGCCGCGCCCGTGCGGGACGTGGCCGCGACGTGGAGCGTCGGCTTCGACGTCGTGCCGGTGAAGTAGCCGGTGATCCACAGGATGACGCCGGCGAGCACGACGCCGATGAGCACGGCGAGCGAGGCGACGACGCGCGGGTCGGCGGTCACGTCGCCGAGGTCGGCGGTGCCGGCGAGCTGGTCGAACGAGCCGGGCAGGTAGACGAACGCGGCGATCGCGGCGAGCACGGCGCCGACCACCGCGGAGATGTAGAAGCCGCGGTTGATCGCGGCCAGGCCGTTCTCGTTGCCGCGCACCCGGGTCACGATGACGCCCAGCAGGGCGACGAACGCGCCGATCGCGGTGACGATGAGCGGGAACACGAGGCCCTGCTCGCCCATGGCGGCCTTGCCGAGGATGAGCGCGGCGACGAGCGTCACCGCGTAGGACTCGAAGAGGTCGGCCGCCATGCCGGCGCAGTCGCCGACGTTGTCGCCGACGTTGTCGGCGATCGTCGCGGCGTTGCGCGGGTCGTCCTCGGGGATGCCCTGCTCGACCTTGCCGACGAGGTCGGCGCCGACGTCGGCGGCCTTGGTGAAGATGCCGCCGCCGACACGCATGAACATCGCGAGCAGCGCCGCGCCGAAGCCGAAGCCCTCGAGCACCGCGGGCGCGTCGGCCCGGTAGACGAGCACCACGAGCGACGCGCCGAGCAGGCCGAGCCCCACCACGCACATGCCCACGACGCCGCCGGTGCGGAACGCGATCCGCGCGCCCTCCTGGCGACCCGTCCGGCCGTCCATCGCCGCGGCGGCGACGCGCACGTTGGCCCGCACCGCGAGCCACATGCCGAGGTACCCGATCGCCGCCGAGAACCCGGCGCCCACGAGGAACGCGATCGACCGGCCGATCCGGACCCCGCCGTCGCCCGGCAGGAGGAACAGCAGGGCGAACACCACGACCGCGAACAGCGCCAGGGTCCGGAACTGGCGGTTGAGGTAGGCCGCCGCGCCTTCCTGGACGCCCCGGGCGATGTCCTGCATCCCGGGTGTGCCCTCCGGGGCGGCGAGCACCTGCCTGCGCAGGGTCGCCGCGACGAGCAGGGCGGCCAGCGCCACGACCCCGATGACCGCGACGATCGTGATGCTGGTGGATCCGAGTGTGAGCATCCGTCCTCCTCGACGAGCTGCCGGTGTCCCTGATGCTGGAGAGACCGAAGGGTCCCGCCGGCGCCGTTGACGACGGGATGCGCGCGAGTCTACCCACATGTGATGGTCGTCACGAACAACCACCGTCATCGCCGGGCCTGTCGCGCCCGTCCGCACGACCTCTACACTTTCTCCGCATAGCCGACCAACCGACGTCGACGACGACAGATCGGAGCCCGCTGTGAACTCCCTCGTGCTCATGCTTCTCGGCGTGGCCATGGTGCTCGCCGGGTACTTCCTGTACTCGAAGTTCCTCGCCTCGCGCGTCTACAAGCTCTCGCCCACCTACACCACCCCGTCGCACGAGCTGTCCGACGGCGTGGACTACGTCCCGACCAACAAGTTCGTGCTCTGGGGTCACCACTTCACGTCGGTGGCCGGCGCCGCGCCGATCGTCGGCCCGGCGATCGCCGTCATCTGGGGCTGGGTGCCCGCGTTCCTGTGGGTCACGCTCGGCACCGTGTTCTTCGCGGGCATGCACGACATGGGCGCCCTGTGGGCGTCGGCCCGCAACCGCGGCCAGTCGATGGGCATGCTGTCCGGCCGGTACATCGGCGCTCGCGGCCGCAGCCTGTTCCTGGTCGTGATCTTCCTGCTGCTGCTCATGGTCATCGCGGCGTTCGCCGTCGTGATCAAGAACCTGCTCATCGCGACCCCGACGTCGGTGATCCCCGTGTGGGGCGCCATCGCCGTGGCGGCCGTCATCGGTCAGATGATCTACCGCTGGAAGATGAACCTCCTGCTCACGACCGTCATCGGCGTCGTGGCGCTGTACTCGCTCATCCTCGTCGGCGACCGCGTGCCCGTCGTGCTGCCCGACCCGATCCTCGGCATGTCGCCGGCGACCTTCTGGATCGTGGCGCTCTTCGTCTACGCCGGGATCGCGTCGCTGCTGCCCGTGTGGGTCCTGCTCCAGCCGCGCGACTACATCAACGGCGTCCAGCTCTTCATCGGTCTCGGCATCCTCTACGGCGCGGTCCTGCTCGGCAGCCCCGCGATCGTCGCGCCCGCGTTCAACGACAGCGTGCCCGCCGACACCCCGAGCCTCGTGCCGCTGCTGTTCGTCACGATCGCGTGCGGCGCCATCTCCGGCTTCCACGGCATGGTGAGCTCGGGCACGTCGTCCAAGCAGCTCGACAAGGAGACCGACGCACGGTTCGTCGGCTACTTCGGCGCGGTCGGCGAGGGCCTGCTCGCGCTCGGCGCGATCATCGCCACCACGGCCGGCTTCCGGACCCTCGCCGACTGGGAGGCCGTCTACGCGTCGTTCGCGGTCAACGGCGTGGGCGCGTTCGTCGACGGCGGCGGTGCGATCCTCAACGCGGGCCTCGGCATCCCGGTGTCGCTCTCGGCGACGATCCTCGCGACCATGGCCGTGCTGTTCGCCGCGACGACCATGGACACCGGCGTGCGCCTGCAGCGCTTCGTCGTCCAGGAGGCCGGCGAGCTCGCGGGCGTGCGGATCAACAAGGCGGTCGGCACGCTCATCGTGCTCGTCGTCGCGATGGCGCTCGTGTTCAGCTCGGGCGGCGACGGCGCGGGCGGCCTGCTCATCTGGCCGCTGTTCGGCACGACCAACCAGCTGCTCGCCTCGCTCACGCTCGCCGTCGTGGCCGTGATCCTGCTGCGCAAGAAGCGCCCGGTGCTGCCGGTGCTCGTGCCCCTCGTCTTCGTCATGGTCATGTCGGTCTACGCGCTGATCGTGCAGCTCGGCGGCTTCTACGACAGCCGCAACTGGCTGCTGCTCGTGCTCGACGTGATCATCCTCGTGGCGTCCCTGTGGGTCGCGTTCGAGGCGGTCGTGGCGATGAACGCCGCTCGCAAGGGCACCTTCGACGAGGAGACGGACGAGCCCGTGCTCACCTCGGCCTCGGAGCGCTGATGTCCCTGCGCAGGTCGCTGCGCAGCCTGTCCGCCGGGCTGCGGGAGCTCTACGAGGCGCCGTACCGGCGCACGCTCTCCCGCGCCCGGCGCGACGAGGACGACCTCTTCATGGTGGTCGTCATGGCCGAGGCGCTCGGGGTGCCCAACCCGACGTCGTACTACACCGTCGAGCTGCTGCCGCTGCTCACCGAGCGCGTCCACGAGTGGCACACCCGGCTCGGCATGGACCGATCGCCCCTGGAGACCGTCTCGTGCTGCTAGGCCTCGCCGCGCGCCGCCGCGTGCTCTTCCTCGGCGGCAAGGGCGGGGTCGGCAAGACGTCGGTCGCGTCGGCCGTCGCGCTCGCCCGCGCCCGCGCGGGCGGGCGCGTCCTCGTCGTCTCGACCGACCCGGCCCACAACCTGGGCCACCTGTGGGAGCGCGAGGTGGGCGACGACGTCGTGCGCCTCGCGGGCCCGTTCGACGGCGGGCCTGCCGGCCCCGGCGTGCTCGACGGCGTCGAGATCGACCCCGAGCGGACGACCGCCGCGCACCTCGACGCGGTGCGCGGCACGCTGCAACGGCTCGTGCCCGAGCACCTGCGCGGCCAGGTGGACCGCCACCTCGACCTCGCGCGCGACGCGCCCGGCACGCACGAGGCCGCGACGCTCGAGCGCGTCGCGGACCTCGTCGAGAAGGGCCTGGCCGAGTACGACCTCGTCGTCTTCGACACCGCGCCGTCGGGCCACACCGCACGCCTGCTCAGCCTGCCCGAGACCATGGGCGCCTGGACCGACGGGCTGCTGCGCCGCCGCGAGCGGTCCGAGCGGTTCGACGCGGCCGTGCGCGTGCTGGGCGGCCGGGCCGAGTCCGAGGCGCGGCGCGACGACGAGATCCGCCGCGTGCTCGAGCGCCGGCGTCGCCGCTTCGCGCACCTGCGCGACGTGCTGACCGACGCCGAGCGGACCGCGTTCGTCGTCGTGCTCGCGGCCGAGCGGCTCCCCGTGCTCGAGTCGGTCGAGCTCGTGCAGCAGCTGCAGGCGCTGCGCGTGCCCGTCGGCGGCCTCGTCGTCAACAAGCGCTCCCCCGGCGACGCGGGCGCGCTGCTCGCCGCGCGCCGCGCCGCCGAGGACGCGCACCTGAGGACGCTGCGCTCCGCGCTGCCCGGGGTCCCGGTCGACGAGGTCCCGCTCGTGGCGGGCGACGTCGTCGGGCAGGCCGCGCTCGAGCGCCTGGGTGATCTGCTGACCTGACCCCAACCGTCGAGGCCTCCCGTGCGTCATGGTGGGTGAAGGCACACGGAGGAGGACCCATGGCCCCCTGGGAGCAGGAGCTCGCCACACTGGCCGAGCACCGCGGCCGGGCGCTCGTCGGGTACGCCTACGTGCTCTGCGGCGACCAGCGGTACGCCGAGGACCTGGTCCAGGACGCCCTGGTCAAGGTCTTCTCGCGGCTGCGGCGACGCGAGGGCACGAGCGGCGTGCACCCGTTGGACGGCGGCGGCACCACCGAGGCGTACGTGCGACGTGCGATCCTCACGCTCTACCTCGACGAGTACCGCCGTCGGCGGCGCTGGTCGGGCGTGAAGCACCTCGTCGCGGCCGACGAACGGACACGCGGCCCGGAGTCGGGCGTGACGGCGCGGGCGGACGTCGCGGCGGCGCTCGCCCGGCTCGCCCCCCGGGAGCGGGCGTGCGTGGTGCTGCGGTACTTCGAGGACCTCACGGTGCCGCAGATCGCCGAGGCGCTCGGCCTCGCGCAGGGGACGGTCAAGCGCTACCTCGCCGACGCCACCGCCACCCTGCGAGGCGTCCTGCAGGTTCCGCACCAGACGACGACGGACGGGAGGGCGGCACGATGAGCACGAACCACGCGCGCGACGACTGGGCCGACGGGCAGCTGGGCGAGACGCTGCACCGCGTCCTCGGCGGCATGGCCGGCCAGGCCGCCGCGGCGACCGCCATCGAGGACAGGATCGGCGCGGTACGGACCCGCGTGCGGCGGCGTCGGGCCGCGAAGAAGGCGGGCATCGGCGCCACGACGCTCGTGGTGGCCGGAGGACTCGGCGCCGGCGGCGCGACGCTGCTGCCCGACGAGCCGCTCGTCCTGCCGCAGCCCGCGCAGACGCCCACGCCGTCCGAGACGCCGAGCGTCGAACCGACGCCGTCGGACACGCCGTCCACCGAGCCGAGCACCGAGCCGTCCACCGAGGCGAGCGAACCGGCGCCGGACGCCTCGCCGTCCGACGTGCCCGCGGCGGACGACTGCTCCGCCGCCGGCCTCGACGTCGAGACGCCTGACCTGTCCGTGCTGCCCGCCCCCGCCGCGGAGACGGCGCAGCAGATCCTCGCGGCGGCACTCGCGTGCGACGACGAGGCGCTCGCGGCGATGAGCGCCGAGGACGGCACGTCGCTGACGTTCGGCAGCACGGGGCCGGAGGAGTTCTGGGCCCTGCCCGACGCCGAGCAGTACGAGGACAGGTACGCGATCCTCGTCCGACTCATCACCGGGACGCGCTGGGTCGCGACCCCGGCGGACGACCAGGGCCCGTACACGTACGCGTGGCCGCGCGTGCACAGCGAGGAGTGGGTCGGGTCCGACGAGGCGTGGCAGGAGATCGTCGACGCCGGGATCATCTCGGAGGAGCTCGCCGAGGAGATGCGGCTGACCCAGGGCAGCTACCACGGCTGGCGGCTCGGGATCCACGAGGACGGCACCTGGCAGTACTTCATCGGCGGCGACTGACCGTTCTCCTCGGCGCTCGACGGCACGTCGGAGAACCCTCGTGGGAGGATGCGCGCATGCCCGAGAACGTCGCTCCCGCACCCGTGCCCGACGCCGCCCTCGCCCACGCCGAGGACCTCGGCGCCTTCGTGACCGCCTCGCCGTCGTCGTACCACGCGGCTGCCGAGGTGGCCCGCCGCGCCGAGGCGGCGGGCTTCACCCGCCTCGACGAGACCGCCGCGTGGGACGTCGCCCCGGGCGGACGCTACGTCGTCGTGCGCGACGGCGCGGCGATCGCCGTCGTGGTGCCGCCGTCGGCCGGGCCGACCACGCCGTTCACCGTCCTCGGCACGCACACCGACTCCCCCGGCTTCAAGCTCAAGCCCCGCCCGACGACGACGAACGGCGGCTGGGTCCAGGCCGGCGTCGAGGTTTACGGCGGGCCGCTGCTCAACTCGTGGCTCGACCGCGAGCTCGAGCTCGCCGGACGGGTGGTCACCCGGGACGGCGCCGAGCACCTCGTGCGGACCGGGCCGTTCGCGCGCATCCCGCAGCTCGCGATCCACCTCGACCGGCAGGTCAACGACGGCCTCACGCTCGACAAGCAGCGCCACACGCAGCCGGTGGTCGGGCTCGCCGAGTCGTCGGCGGACGTGCTCGAGGCGCTGGCCGCGAGCGCCGAGGCGCCGGTGCGGGCCGCGGACGTCGTGGGCCACGACGTCATGGTCGCGGACACGCAGCCGCCGCGGGCGTTCGGCGCGGGCGGGACGCTGTGGGCCTCGGGCCGCCTCGACAACCTGCTCTCGACGCACGCCGCGCTCGTCGCGCTGCTCGGCGCGGCGCCCGAGGACCTCACGGGCGTCGCGGTCCTCGCGGCGTTCGACCACGAGGAGCTCGGCTCGGAGTCGCGGTCGGGCGCGGCCGGCCCGTTCCTCGAGGACGTGCTCGGCCGGGTCTCCGCGGCGCTCGGCGCGGGCGACGAGGACCGCCGCCGCGCCTTCGCGTCGTCGCTGTGCGTGTCGTCCGACGTCGGGCACGCGGTGCACCCGAACTACGGCGAGCGGCACGACCCCGTCAACCGGCCGGTCGCGGGCGGCGGGCCGATCCTCAAGCTCAACGCGAACCAGCGCTACGCGAGCGACGCGCACGGTGCCGCCCGCTGGCACGCCGCCTGCGCGGCGGCGGGCGTGCCGAGCCAGGAGTTCGTGTCGAACAACGCGATCCCCTGCGGCTCGACGATCGGCCCGATCACCGCCACACGCCTCGGCATCCGGGTGGTCGACGTGGGCGCCGCGATCCTGTCGATGCACTCCGCGCGCGAGCTCACCGCCGTCGTCGACCCGTGGTACCTCTCCCGGGCGATGGGCGCGGTGCTGGTGGGCTGACCTGCGCCGAGGTAGCGATCCGTCGCCGAGGTAGCGACCGGTCGCCGGATTCCCGGGTCCGGACGACGACGGGTCGCTATCTCGGCGACGCTTCGCTACCTCGCGCCGGTGCGAGACTGTCGAGCGTGCCCGCCGACCACCTCGACGCCCCGACGGCAGTGACCCGGCACCCGCTGCTCGAGGTCCTGACCGCCCGCGGTGCGCGCGCGGACCGGCTCACGCACGTCCGCACGTTCCCCGCCCGCACCGGGGAGACGGCGGACTGGCCCGCGTGGGCGGACCCGTCGGTCGTCGCCGCGTACCGGGCGCTCGGCGTCGAGCGGCCGTGGGTGCACCAGGTGGAGGCGGCCGACGCCGCGTGGCACGGGCGGCACGTGGCGCTCGCGACGTCGACGGGGTCGGGCAAGTCGCTCGCGTTCTGGCTGCCCGCGCTCACCGCGGTGCGCGGCGACGTCGCCGCCGGGACGCTCGACCCGGGACGCATCGAGTCCACGACCACGCGGGGGTCGGTGCTCTACCTCTCCCCCACCAAGGCGCTCGCGGCCGACCAGCTCGCGGCGCTCGAGCGGCTGCTCGACGCCGTCCCGGGGTCGGGGGGCGCGGCACCGTCCGCCCGGGGCCGGGTGCGCGTGTCGACGTGCGACGGCGACACCCCGACCGAGGAGCGGCGCTGGGTCCAGGAGCACGCGGACGTCGTCCTCACCAACCCCGACTTCCTGCACTTCTCGCTGCTGCCGAACCACCGCCGGTGGGCGCGGTTCCTGCGCGGGCTGCGCTACGTCGTCGTCGACGAGGGCCACGCGTACCGCGGCGTCTTCGGCGCCCACGTGTCGCTCGTCCTGCGCCGCCTGACCCGCCTCGCGGCGCACTACCGCGTGTCAGAAACCCAGTGGGCTCAGGCCCACCAGGGTTCTGACATCGTCTTCGTGGTGGCGAGCGCGACGACGGCGCAGCCAGCCGCGAGCGCCGCACGCCTGCTCGGGGTGCGGCCCGACGACGTCACCGCGGTCACGCGGGACACCTCGCCCGCAGGGCGGCGGACGGTCGCGCTGTGGCTGCCGCCCGAGATCGGCACGTACGGGTTCGAGCGCACGAAGGCCTCGCCCGACGGCCCCGACCACGCCGACGACCCGTGGGCCCTGCCGGACCCGCTCGACGCCGACCACACCGAGCGCGAGACGGAGCCGGTCGTGACGGAGCGCGCGGCGGCCGAGCACCCGCGCCGCTCGGCGACGGCGGAGGCGGCCGACCTGCTGGCCGATCTCGCCGCCGCAGGTGCGCGCACGCTCGCGTTCACCCGGTCCCGGCGCGGGGCCGAGTCGGTGGCGCAGCAGGCGCGCGACCACCTGCGGCCGGTGTCGACCGAGCTGTCCCGCCGCGTCGCCGCGTACCGGGGCGGGTACCTGCCCGAGGAGCGCCGCGAGCTCGAGCACGCGCTGCGCACCGGCGCGCTGCTCGGCCTGGCGACGACGAACGCGCTCGAGCTCGGCGTCGACATCTCGGGGCTGGACGCGGTGCTCATCGCCGGCTGGCCGGGCACGCGCATGTCGCTGTGGCAGCAGGCGGGGCGCGCCGGCCGGGCGGGTGCGGACGGGCTCGTGGCGTTCGTCGCGCGCGAGGATCCGCTCGACACGTACCTCGTCACCCACCCGGAGGCCGTCTTCGACGCCCCGCTCGAGGCGACGGTGTTCGACCCCGCGAACCCCTACGTGCTCGCGCCGCAGCTGTGCGCCGCCGCCCAGGAGGTGCCGCTGCGCGCGGAGGACCTGCCCGCGTTCGGCGATCCCGAACGGGTCCGCGAGGTGCTCGACGTCCTCGTGGCGCGCGGGCTGCTGCGCCGCAGGCCGTCGGGCTGGTACTGGACGCACGCGCAGCCGGCGTCAGGCATGGCGGACCTGCGCGGCTCGGGCGGGCAGCCGGTCCGCGTGGTCGAGGCGACGACCGGCCGGCTGCTCGGCACGGTCGACGCGGGCTCGGCGGACGGGCAGGTGCACGACGGCGCGGTGTACACGCACCAGGGCGTGACCTACGTCGTCGACCACCTCGACCTGACGGACCGCGTCGCGCTCGTGGTGCGCCGCGACGTGGACCACGGCACCTGGTCGCGCGAGGTCATGGAGATCGCGATCGACGAGCACGCGCCCGAGGGGTCGCGCCCGGTCGTCGAGCGCGAGTGGGGCCCCGTCACGTGGGGTCTCGGGCCGGTCGAGGTGACGAGCCAGGTCGTCAGCTTCCAGCGGCGCCGCATCCCCGACATGCAGGTCCTCGGCACCGAGGCGCTCGACCTGCCCTCGCGCACCCTGAGCACGACGGCGGTGTGGTGGTCGGTGCCGGACTTCGTGCTGCGCGCGGCGGGCGTGTCGCCCGAGGAGGCGCCCGGGGCGCTGCACGCGGCCGAGCACGCGTCGATCGGGCTGCTGCCGCTCCTCGCGACGTGCGACCGCTGGGACCTGGGCGGGGTGTCGACCGAGCTGCACGCCGACACCGGGCAGGCGACCGTGTTCGTCTACGACGCCTACCCGGGCGGGGCCGGCTTCGCCGAGCGCGGGTTCGAGCTCGGCGCGACGTGGTTGAGCGCGACGCGCGACGCGATCGCGGCGTGCCCGTGCTCCGACGGGTGCCCGGCGTGCGTCCAGTCGCCCAAGTGCGGCAACTACAACTCCCCGCTCGACAAGGACGCCGCGGTGCGGTTGTTGGATGCGGTGCTGAGCCACGCGCCGCAGGCCCATACGATCGACGGGTGACTACCGACACCCCCCTCGACGAGCGCCGCCGTACCCGGGAGCAGACGCGCGTCGACGCCCGCAACGCCCGTTCCTGGCTGCTGATCAACGCGCTGCGCGACGACGTCTTCGACGACGCCCAGCTGTCGCGCGCCGACCAGGTCATCCTCGACTGCGAGGACGCCGTCGACGACAGCCGCAAGGACGAGGCGCGGGCCAAGGTGCTCGAGTGGTTCTCCCGCGGCGGCCGCGCCTGGGTGCGCATCAACGAGCGCGGCTCGCAGGCGTGGGCCGACGACGTCCGCACCCTGCGCGACGCGCACGGCCTGTGCGGCGTCATGCTGGCCAAGACCGAGAGCCCCGACCAGGTCGTCGACACGGTCCAGCGCCTCGGGGGCCACCTGCCCGTCATCCCGCTCGTCGAGTCGGCGCTCGGCATCGAGGACGCCGTGAGCATCGCCCGCGCGCCCGGCGCCTTCCGGCTCGCGTTCGGCTCGGGCGACTACCGCCGTGACACGGGCACCGCCAACGAGGCGCTCGCCATGGCCTACCCGCGCTCGCGCCTCGTGACCGCGAGCCGCATCGGCGGCCTGCCGGGACCGATCGACGGCCCGACCGTCGGCTCGAGCCACCCGCTGCTGCGCGAGCAGTCGGGCGACGCGGTCGCGCTCGGCATGACGGGCAAGCTGTGCCTGGACCTCGAGCAGCCCGCGGTCATCAACGAGTCCTTCAGCCCGACGCCGGCCGACGTCGCCTGGGCGCTCGACTTCCTCGCGGACTTCGCCGCGGCCGGGTCGGTGATCCGCGACGGTTCGGACAAGCCCCGCCTCGCGCGCGCCAAGGTCATCAGCGAACGCGCTGCGCTGTTCGGCGTCAACCCGTCCTGACGCTCGCGGGCCCGGCGCGGGCGGCGGCGGTCGCCTCGCCGAGCGGCGCGACCGCCCACCCCGGCGGGCCGACGGCGGGCTGCGTCGCGCTCACGCGGACCACGCCGCCCGGCTCGACCGCGCACGTGGCCAGCTCGGCGCCGTTGCGCCCGACGGCGGCGCTCGCCGTGGTGCAGGCGTCCTCCCCGTACCGCAGGGCCGACGCCGCGGCGAGCGCGCCGAGGTCGGCCGCGGCCTGCGCAGCGCCGCGGGCACGCTGCGCCGCGCCGAGCGCCGCGACGGCGAGCACGAGCACCACGACCACCGCGGCGAGCGCCAGCACGAGGGCCGTGCCCGCGCCGCGCTCGCGGTCGGGGCCGCGTCCCGTGCTCACGGCTCGACCCGTGCCACGGCCTCGCCGCTCGCGCGCAACGGCGCGCCGGCGAGCCAGCCGCCCGCAACGGGCCGCGTCACGGTGACCTCGACCCAGTCGCCGTCGCGCGCGTAGCTGACGGCCGTGTCGTCGCCGGCGAGACGCACCGCCAGGGCGTTCGCCTCGGCCGCCGACTCCCCGACCGCGAGCGCCCGGGCGGCCGCCCGGGCCGCGTCCAGGGCGCGCATCTGCGCCGTGGACGCGGCCGCGAGCGTGAGCACCGCGACGAGCAGCAGCGCGACGACCGGCAGCCCGACCGCGAGCTCGGCCGTGACCGAGCCCCGCTCCCGGCCGTGCGGTGCCGTCCGACGGTGCCGCGTCATCAGACCGACAGCGCCGAGCTGATGATGCCTTCGAGCAGCCCGCGCACGGTGTCGCTGCGCAGCACCGCGATGAGCAGGCCGGCGAAGCCGACCGCCGCGACGGTCGCGATCGCGTACTCGGCCGTGGCCAGGCCGGCCTCCGGGTCGGTCGCCGCGTCGACGGCCGGCTCGGTGTTCGGGACGGTGGTCATGCGTTCCTCCTGAGGGTGTCGGTCCGGCCGGTCGGCCGGACGGGTGTGCCGGCCGGTCGGCCGGACGTCGGTGCTCAGGTCGACAGCAGGTCGACGCCGAGCGCGAGCAGCACGGGCACGAGGCCCACGAGCACGAAGGCGGGCAGGAAGCAGGCGCCGAGCGGCAGCACGAGCCGGACCGCGAGGCGGCCCGCGGCAGTCCGGGCGGCGGACCGCCGCTCGTGCGCGTGCTCGGCCCCGGCGGCGCGCAGCGCCTCGGTCGGCGCGGCGCCGTCGGCCCATGCCCCGCGCAGCGCCCGCCGCACGACGTCGAGCCGTGCCGGGGCCTCGCGCCAGGCGGTGTCCCAGTCCGCGCCGAGCCGGAGCGCGTCGGCCGCCCGTGCGAGCGCGGCGCCGTCGGGGCCGCCGACGGCGTCGCCGGTCGCGCGCAGCGCCCGCGGCACCCCCGCGCCGGACCGGACGGCCGCCGCGACCAGCTCGAGCAGCACCGGGACGGCGACCGCGGCGTGCGACGGGCCGGGGCCCGGCGGTGGCGCGACGGCGACCGTCGCCGTGCGGCGCCGGGCGGCGTGGTCCGCCCACCACCAGGGCGACGCCGCGACGAGCGCCAGCAGGGCGACGACGACTCCGACGCTCACGACGCCTCCTCCCCGGCGGCGCGTGCGGCGGCGACGAGCCGCGCGGTCCAGGTCCGCCCGACGGCGAGCAGGACGAGACCGAGACCGACGGCGGCGGTCCCCACGCCGCCGTCGGTCGCGGTGGCCAGCGGGTCGGCGCCGAGCGCCCACCCGAGAAGCACGCCCGCGGCGGGCAGCCACAGCAGCACGCGGGCCGTGGCCTGCGGTCCCGCGAGGGCCGCCTCGCGCTCGGCGCGCGCCTCGGCGTCCGCGACGAGCGTCGCGGAGACCGCCTCCAGCACGCCGCCGAGCGGGGCGCCGACGTCGCGCGCGAGCCGGGAGGCCGCCACGAGCGCCGCCGCAGGGCCCTCGCCCCCGACGGCGGGCGCGAGGGCGGCGGTGTCGGGCACCCCGGTCGCGTCGACCGGGACGCCGAGCGCCCGTGACCACGCCGCGCCGGGCGGAGCGCCGGCACGCAGCAGCGCGGCCACCTGCGCGACGGCGACCCGCACGTGCTCGGGGTCGTCGCCACCGCGCCGGGTCCGCCGTCGTGCGCGCCAGGCCCGAAGACCATGCGGCGACGACCCGCCGCCTCCGGTGAGGGCCGCGACGTCGCGACCCGCCGGCGCGACGGCCAGCCACACCGCGAGCGCCACCCAGACCCCGGCCCACGTCCCCGCCGGGCTCACCACGGACCCCACCGCCCCTCGAGCGCGGCCCAGCCGGCGTGCGGCTCGGGCTCCGAGCAGCCGTCCCATGCTGCGGCCGGCACGACTTCGAGCTCACCGCCCGGCGCGCGGCGCACCACCCCGACCTCCGCGAGGAACCGCCTGCCCCGCTCGCGGCGCAGGTGCAGCACGACGTCGAGCGCCGCGGCCGCCTGCGCCGCGACGGCGTCGCGCGGCATGCCCGCGAGCGCGGCGAGCGCCTCGAGCCGCGCCGGCACGTGCTCGACCGCGTTGGCGTGCACGGTCGCGAGCCCGCCGTCGTGCCCGGTGTTCATCGCGAGCAGCAGCTCGCGCACCTCGGCGCCGCGGCACTCGCCGAGCACGATGCGGTCGGGCCGCATGCGCAGGGCGCCGCGCACGAGGTCGGCGAGCGTGACCTCGCCGACGCCCTCGACGTTGGGGCGCCGTGCGGTGAGCGGCACGACGTGCGGGTGGTCGGGTGCGAGCTCGCGGGCCTCCTCCACGGTGAGGATGCGCTCGTCGGGCGGGACGAGGGCGAGCAGGGCGGCGAGCAGCGTCGTCTTGCCCGTGCCGGTCCCGCCGGTGACGAGCACGTTGGCCCGCCCGACGACGAGCGCACGCAGCAGCCCGGCCCACGCGGCGGGCACGGAGCCCGCGCGCACGAGCCCCTCGACGGTGAAGGCCGCCTGTCGCAGCACCCGCAGCGCGAGCACCGCCCCGGCCTCGGCGACCGGCTCGACGACGGCGTGCAGGCGGGTGCCGTCCGGCAGCCTCGCGTCGACCGAGGGCGACGCGTCGTCGAGCCGCTGGCCCGCGACCGCCGCCATGCGCACCGCGAGCGCCCGCACGTCCGCGGGGCTGCCCAGGTCGAGGTCGACGCGCTCGAGCCCCGCACCGCGGTCGACCCACACGTCCCGCGGGCCGTTGACGAGGACGTCGGTCACGCCGGGCGACTCGAGCAGCGGCTGGAGCGGGCCAGCGCCGGCGAGCGCGGCGCGCGTCGCCCGCGTGAGGTCGGCGAGCGCGCGGGAGCCGAGCACGCGACCGGTCGCGCGCAGCGCCGCGCGCACCGCGGGCTCGTCGACGTGGTCGGCGTCCCGGAGCCGGGCGCGCACGTCGTCGAGGAGCGCCGGGTCGAGCGTCGCCGGATCCGGCGTCGTCCGGCCGAGCAGGGGTGTCCGGGCCGTCACAGCGCGCTCACCGCCTCGGCAGCGCAGCGGCCGAGCGGCGTCCGGTGCCCGACGGCCGGGCCCTCTCCGCGCTCGACCGCTCCGGCGAGCCGCCGGTCCCACGGCACGGTCGTGACCGCGTGCAGGTCGAGCGCCCGCTCGAGCGCCGCGACGTCCACGCGCCCGGGCGACGGCCGCCGCGCGACGAGGCGGACGTCCTGCGCCCCGGCGGCACGCAGGGCACCGGCGGCCGCGACTGCCCCGGCCGCGCCCGGCGCGGTGAGCGGCACGACGAGGAGGACGACGTCGGCCGCGCCCACGAGCGACGCCGCGGCGGACGACCAGGCCCCGGGCACCGGCAGGTCGAGCACGGCCGACTCGCCCGCCCGCAGGAGCGCCGAGCACACGTCGAGCACGACGGCGTCGTCGGGCCGCTCCGGGCGCAGCCGGGAGCCCGAGAGCACCGGCACGGCACCCCAGCGCGGCAGCGCCGCGAGCAGGCCCGAACCGTCGACCTCGCCGCGCGCGTCCGCGAGCTCGGGCCAGCGGGCACCCGGCTCGTGCTCGACGCCGAGCAGCACGTCGAGGCCGGCGCCCGGCACGGCGAGGTCGACGAGCGTCGCCGGCTCGCCCGCGCGCCGCAGCGCCCGGGTGAGCGCCGCCGCGAACGTGCTCGTGCCCGCGCCGCCGCACGCCCCGACGGCCGCGATCACCCGGCCGGTGCCGAGGCTGGTGCCGATCTCCATGGCGCCCAGGCTGCCGACGTCGGGCCCGGCCGTGCCGTGCTCCCGGCCGGCGCTGTGGACGGCCGGCCGCTGGGGGCGGCCTCGTTGCGGGCTACACGCTCACGGCGACCTGCCGGGCGCGGTCCAGCTCCTTCTCTCGCCGCAGCGCCGGGACGAAGCACAGCACGCCGAGCACGCTGACCGCCCCGCCGATCACCATGGCCACCGGCGTCGAGACGAGCTCGGCCGTCCGCCCCAGCACCGGGGCGGCGACGGCGAAGGCCGCGAACGACGTCATCGAGGCCATCGACAGCACCGTCGACCGGTTCCGCGCGACGGCCTCGCGGTGCAGCAGCGGCTGGTAGGTGGGGCCGCCGGCGCCGTGCAGCGCGTACGTCACGAGGTAGGCGACCACGAGCGCGGCCGGGCCCGCGACGAGCCCCATCCACACCGCGCCGAGGCCGTTGAGGACGCGGGCCGCCATCGCCGCACGCACGACGCCCACCCGCCGCGCCGCGAGGCCCGCCAGCGCGGCACCGAGCGCGAAGACGCCCCACCCCACCGACGCCACGGCGCCCATGAGGGCGCCCGCCCGCTGCTCGCTGCCGAGCAGCTCGGCGAGGCGGATCGGCGTCATCGACTCGAACACGACCATGCCCGTCGACCAGAAGACCTCGACGAGCAGCAGCCCGAGGAGCACGCGGTTGGTCCCGGCGAGGCGCACCCCGTCGGCCACGACCGCGGGCGTGCGCCGCGCCGAGGCGAGCGCGCGCCGCACCGCCCCGCCCGGCCGCCCACCGCCGTCGGGCAGCGCACCGCCGTCGGGCACGGGGGAAGGCTCCTTGAGAAGCACGCCGACCATGACCAGGTGCGCGACCGCGAGCACCGCGTACGCGACGTAGGGCAGCGTGAGCGCCGACCACGCGGTGACCGGGTGCCACCAGACGAGCCCGCCCGAGACGAGCGCGCCCAGCGCGATCGACACCCCGAGCACCGCGCCGTGGTGCGACAGCGTGCGGTCCACGTCCGCGCCCGGGCTCGTGGCGTGCACGGTGTCGACGAACCATGCCTCCATCGGGCCCGAGTCGAGCGCGCGGAACGTGCCGGTCGCCGCGGCGGCGAGCGCGAACGCCCAGAAGCTCTGCGCGGTCGCGAACAGCGTCGCGGCGAGCACCTGCATCGACGCAGCGGCCACGAGGACCGGACGGCGGCCGATCGCGTCCGCGAAGCCGCCGGTCGGCAGCTCGAGGGCGAACACGACGAGCCCGGTGATCGAGGCGAGCGTGAGCGTCTGCGTCACGCTCAGGCCGCGCTCGAGGGGCAGCAGCGTCGTGACGGCGACGACGAGCCCGACGGGGAACCAGCGGGTCGCGGTCAGCAGCAGGAAGACGCGCCGCGCCGCCCGCGGGCTGAGCGGGGTCACGGTACACCGCCCGCGTCGTCGTCCTCGGTGCCGTCGTCGGCGTCGGGCGCCGCCGGCACGTCGTCGGCCTCGAGCGGGAACGAGAACCGGTACAGGTGCAGCCGCCGGGCGGCCGGGTCGCCGGCGCCGGCCCGTACGTACCGCTCGATGACGGCCTCGATCTCGCCGAGCATCGCCTGCGCCTGGGCGGGAGTGACGTGGACCCAGGCGTCGGACATGCCCGAGACGTCCTGCCACTCGGCGGGCCAGGAGTCCTGGACGTCGAGCCAGTGCGCGTACGCGGCGTCGAACTGCCGGTGGTAGTCGCGCACGAGCCAGCCGAGCGCCGTGCGGGCGTCCTCGTCGTCGGCCCAGTCCGAGTTGCGCCAGCCGTGGCTCTCGGTGCTGGCACGCCAGATGCGCTCCTTGCCACGCCCCTCGCCCGTGTCCTCGACGAGCCCGACGGACTCGAGCCGGCGCAGGTGGTAGCTCGTGGCCCCGGTGTTCGTCGACAGCTCGGCCGCGAGCGCCGTCGCCGACGCCGGCCCGCCGCGCCGCAGGGCGGTGAGCAGGCGCGAGCGCAGCGGGTGGGCGAGCACCTTGACGGCGTCGGCGGTGAGCTCGAGGTGGGTCGTCGGACGGTCGCTCATGCGTGCACAGTACCTCTGCACAGAATGTGTGCACAAGAGGTGTGCATGGGACACGCGAGGCGCCGGGGGCTGACCTGGGACGACGTCGGCCCCGCTAGGCTCGCCGTGTGACCGCCGAGCCGCTGCAGACTCCCGGGACGCCGTCGTCGGCGGACCGCGGGCGGGTCGCCGCGTTCTTCGACCTGGACAAGACGATCATCGCGACGAGCTCGTCGGGGGTGTTCTCCAAGCCGTTCTACGCGGGCGGCCTCATCACGCGCGGCGACGTGCTGCGCAGCGCGTACGCGCACTTCCTGTTCCTCGTCGGGACGGCGGACGAGGACCAGACCGAGCGCATGCGCCGCCATTTGTCGGAGCTCGTGACCGGCTGGGACGTGAGCAAGGTGCAGCAGATCGTGGCCGAGACGGTGCACGAGCTCATCGACCCCTACGTCTACGCCGAGGCGGTCAACCTCATCGCCGAGCACCACGAGCTGGGCCACGACGTCGTCATCGTCTCCGCCTCGGGGGCGGAGCTCGTCGAGCCCATCGCGACCGTGCTCGGCGCGGACCACGTCATCGCCACACGCATGGCCGTCGCGGACGGCCGGTTCACCGGCGAGATCGACTTCTACGCGTACGGCGAGAACAAGGCCGCCGCGATGCGCGAGCTCGCCGAGGCGCGCGGCTACGACCTCGAGCGCTGCTACGCGTACTCCGACTCGATCACGGACGCGCCGATGCTCGCGGCCGTCGGCCACGGCTTCGCCGTCAACCCGGACCGCACGCTGCGACGCGCCGCGAGCGAGCACGGGTGGGGCGTGCTGACGTTCGTGCGCCCGGTCGCGCTGCGCTCGGCGCTGCGGCCGCCGACGCCGGTGCTCGTCACCGCGGGCGCCCTCACCGCGGGGGCGGTCGCCTGGGCGGTGTGGCGCCTCGTGCGACGCCGCGCCCGCGCCTGACGCAACCCCGGCGCGGCGCGGAACCGCAGGTCCCGGGCGTTTCTTCACCCCCTCTTGCGCTCACTCTCCTGGCGGCGTTCCATGGGTATACGACAGCCGGGCAGCGGGACCCACGCACAGGAAGTCCACGGTTGAGGACCCACTGGGCAGGGCTCGACCCCGCACAGTGATCGGACGTCACGCGCCTGCTACCC
This sequence comes from Isoptericola variabilis 225, assembly GCF_000215105.1. GTDB lineage: Bacteria > Actinomycetota > Actinomycetes > Actinomycetales > Cellulomonadaceae > Isoptericola > Isoptericola variabilis_A. The sequence goes on along the minus strand of NC_015588.1, from coordinate 401,649 downwards.
GCCGGCCGGCTGGCGAGAGCGGCGCCCGGTCGACCTGACTCCCGGGCGCCGCACTCGTGCGCACCCGGCCATCCCGACCCCCGCCGTCCCACGTCCCGGGACGCCCGGCGGGGCCGTTCGCGGCGCCCTGGCGACCGCTCGCGGCCCGGTCCCGACCGCTCGCGCGACGGCCGTCGTCGGGCACCGTGATCCGGGTCACCCGCCGGGTCTACACTCCCGGAGGTGGGTGCGGGCACGGCGTGCGCCGGCCGCACCCGGAACGACTCGCGACGACGCGCACGGAGGCACCTGTGACAGACACCCAGCCCACCGCGGGCAGCGCCAGCCCCAGCCTCGAGAACCTCCTCCACGAGACGCGAGCGTTCCCGCCGAGCCCCGAGTTCGCGGCCCAGGCCAACGCGCAGGCGTCGCTGTACGAGGAGGCGAGGGCCGACCGCCTGGAGTTCTGGGCGCGGCAGGCCCGCGAGCTGGTCACGTGGAAGAAGCCGTTCACCGAGACGCTCGACTGGTCCGGGGCGCCGGTCGCGCGGTGGTTCGCCGACGGCACGCTCAACGCCGCCTACAACGCCGTCGACCGGCACGTCGAGGCCGGGCTGGGCGACCGCGTCGCGATCCACTTCGAGGGCGAGGGCGGCGACACCCGGACCGTGACGTACGCGGACCTGCAGCGCGACGTCGCGCGCGCCGCGAACGCGATCGCCGCGCTCGGCGTCTCCGCGGGCGACCGCGTCGTGATCTACATGCCCATGCTCGTCGAGTCGGTCGTCGCGATGCTCGCGTGCGCCCGCCTCGGCGCGCCGCACTCGGTCGTGTTCGGCGGGTTCTCCGCAGACGCGCTGCGCAGCCGCATCGCCGACGCCGAGGCGACGCTCGTCATCACCGCCGACGGCGGCTACCGCCGCGGCGCGCCGTCGGCGCTCAAGCCGGCCGTGGACGAGGCGCTCGCGCCCAAGGACGGCGAGCCCGAGACCACCGTGCGCAACGTGCTCGTCGTGCGCCGCACCGGGCAGGACATCGCCTGGACCGAGGGCCGCGACGTCTGGTGGCACGAGGCCGTCGAGGCTGCCGACACGTTCCACGAGCCCACCTGGGTCGAGGCCGAGCACCCGCTGTTCATCCTCTACACCTCGGGCACCACCGGGAAGCCCAAGGGCATCCTGCACACCACGGGCGGCTACCTCACCCAGGCCGCGTACACGCACAAGTACGTGTTCGACCTCAAGCCCGAGACCGACGTCTACTGGTGCACCGCCGACATCGGCTGGGTCACCGGGCACACCTACGTCGTCTACGGGCCCCTGCTCAACGGGGCGACCCAGGTCCTCTACGAGGGCACGCCCGACACGCCGCACCGCGGCCGCTGGTGGGAGCTCGTCGAGAAGTACAAGGTCTCGATCCTCTACACCGCCCCGACCGCGATCCGCACGTGCATGAAGTGGGGCGAGGACATCCCGGCACGCTTCGACCTGTCGAGCCTGCGGGTGCTCGGCTCGGTCGGCGAGCCCATCAACCCCGAGGCGTGGATGTGGTACCGCCGCGTCATCGGCGGCGACAGGGCGCCGATCGTCGACACCTGGTGGCAGACCGAGACGGGCGCGATCATGATCAGCCCGCTGCCGGGCGTCACCGCGACCAAGCCGGGCTCGGCGCAGGTGCCGCTGCCGGGCATCGTCGCGGACGTGGTCGACGACGAGGCGCGCCCGGTGCCGAACGGCGACGGCGGGTACCTGGTCCTGTCCGAGCCGTGGCCGTCGATGCTGCGCGGCATCTGGGGCGACCTCCAGCGCTTCAAGGACACCTACTGGTCGCGATTCGAGGGCCTCTACTTCGCGGGCGACGGCGCCAAGAAGGACGAGGACGGCGACATCTGGCTGCTCGGACGGGTCGACGACGTCATGAACGTCTCGGGCCACCGGCTGTCGACGACGGAGATCGAGTCGGCGCTCGTCTCGCACGACATCGTGGCCGAGGCCGCCGTCGTCGGCGCCGCCGACGAGACCACCGGCCAGGCGGTCGTCGCGTTCGTCATCCTGCGCGGCGAGCACGCCGGCCGCGCCGGCACGGCCGAGGGCGCCGCCGCGGTCCAGGAGGAGCTGCGGGCGCACGTGGCCAAGGAGATCGGCCCGATCGCCAAGCCGCGCAAGGTGCTCGTCGTGCCCGAGCTGCCCAAGACGCGGTCCGGCAAGATCATGCGCCGCCTGCTGCGCGACGTCGCGGAGAACCGCACCGTGGGCGACGCGACGACGCTCGCCGACTCCTCGGTCATGGAGCTCATCGCCGCGGGCCTGGCGACGTCCAAGCCCGGCTCCGACGACTGACGCCGTCGTCCAGCACACTGGGGGCATGCGCATCGCTCCCCCGCTCGAGATCGGCCCGCTCGACCCCGCCGCCCAGGACGCCGTCCGCGCCCTCGCGGCGGCGGCCGAGCGGGCCGACGGCGTCGCCCCCCTGTCCGAGCAGTCGCTCCTCGCCCTCGACGTCGACTCCGAGACCGTCACGCACGCGGTCGCGCACGACAAGCACGGGGCCACGATCGGCTACCTGCAGGTCGACCGCGGCGGCGACGTCGCGAGCGCCGAGCTGGTCGTCCTCCCGGACCGGCGGCGCAACGGGGTGGGCAGCCTGCTGCTGCGCACGGCCGAGCGCGACGCGCGCCTGCCCAGCCGCTCCGGCGCCCCGGACCAGCGCGGCCTGGCCCTGCGCGTCTGGGCCCACGGCGACCTGCCCGCCGCGCGCGCGTTCGCCGCGGCCCGGGGGTACTCCGTCGTGCGCGAGCTCCTGTTCCTCGCGCGGCCGCTCGACCCCGCGCCGGCCGCGGCCGAGCTGCCCGCGGGGTACGCGGTCCGCACCTTCCGCCCGGGGGACGACGACGAGGCGTGGGTCGCGCTCAACGCGCGCGCGTTCGCGTCGCACCCGGAGCAGGGACGGCTCACGGTCGACGACCTGCACCGCCGCGCGCGCGAGCCGTGGTTCGACCCGGCGGGCTTCTTCCTCCTGACGGACCCCGACGGTCGCCTCGTCGGCTACCACTGGACCAAGATCGAGCCGGGCCAGCCGGCAGGCTCGAGCGACGGCGAGGTGTACGCCCTGGGCATCGACCCGGACGCGCAGGGCCGCGGGCTCGCGGGGCCGCTCACCGCCGTCGGGCTGGCGCACCTCGCCGCGGCCGGCTGCACCCGGGCGGTGCTCTACGTCGACGGCGACAACGAGCGTGCCGTGCGCACGTACGAGAGGGCGGGATTCACGCGGGCCGCGGTGGACGTGCAGTACGCCAGGATCTGACTCGGTCACCCGCCGTTCACCGAACGGTGCCACGATGGGACCCATGAGTGCGTCGTCCCCGCGTCCGACCCGGACCCGCGACTCCCGCGGGCGGTTCGTCGCCACCGCTGCCTCCGCCACGACGGCCCCCGCGCGCGAGCGCACCACGGCCAAGGCGCCGTCGGACGACGACGGCAGGCCCGCCCGGCGCATCGACCCGCAGCTGGCGGCGGCCATCGCCGAGCACATCGCGGAGGAGCCCGACGAGCGCCTCGCGGTGCCCGAGGGCGCCGAACCGCTGCCGGAGGACCGCTTCGCCGACCGAGAGCTGAGCTGGCTGGCGTTCAACCAGCGCGTGCTCGAGCTCGCGGAGGACGAGTCGCTGCCGCTGCTCGAGCGCGTGCGGTTCCTGGCGATCTTCGCCTCGAACCTCGACGAGTTCTTCATGGTGCGCGTCGCGGGCCTCAAGCGGCGCATCGCGACGGGCATCGCGGTCACCGCGGCGTCGGGCCTGAGCCCCCGCCAGGTGCTCGAGGGCATCAGCACCGAGGCACACCGGCTCGCCGCCCGGCACGCAGAGGTCTTCCGCAACGACGTGCAGCCGGCGCTGGCCGCCGAGGGCATCACGATCGTGCACTGGGACGAGCTCGAGGAGCGCGAGCAGGCGCGGCTGCACAAGTTCTTCCGCAAGCAGATCTTCCCGGTCCTCACGCCGCTCGCCGTCGACCCGGCCCACCCCTTCCCGTACATCTCGGGGCTCTCGCTCAACCTCGCGGTCGTCGTCGCCAACCCGCACACGGGCAAGGAGCACTTCGCGCGCGTCAAGGTCCCGCCGCTGCTGCCGCGCTTCATCGCGGTCGACGAGCGCGGGCGCCCGAGCGCGCCGACGCCCACCCAGAAGGGCGGCGCGCAGAAGTCGTTCGTGCCGCTCGAGGAGGTCATCGCGCACCACCTCGACCACCTCTTCCCCGGCATGGAGGTGCGCGAGCACCACACGTTCCGCGTCACGCGCAACGAGGACGTGGAGGTCGAGGAGGACGACGCCGAGAACCTCCTGCAGGCCATGGAGAAGGAGCTGCTGCGCCGCCGGTTCGGCCCGCCGGTGCGCCTCGAGCTCGCCGACGGGATCTCGCCGCGCATCCGTGCGCTGCTCGTGCGCGAGCTCGGCGTCGACGAGGACGAGGTGTACGAGCTGCCCGCGCCGCTCGACCTCACGGGCCTCAACGTCATCGCCGACATCGACCGACCGTCGCTGCACTTCCCGTCGTTCGTCCCGACGACGCACCGCCAGCTCGCCGAGGTCGAGTCCGCCACGCCGCGCGACGTCTTCGCCGCGATCCGCGAGCGCGACGTGCTGCTGCACCACCCGTACGACTCGTTCTCGACGTCGGTCCAGACGTTCCTCGAGCAGGCGGCGGCCGACCCGCACGTGCTCGCCATCAAGCAGACGCTGTACCGCACGTCGGGCGACTCCCCGATCGTCGACGCGCTCATCGACGCGGCCGAGGCCGGCAAGCAGGTGCTGGCGCTGGTCGAGATCAAGGCGCGCTTCGACGAGCAGGCCAACATCTCCTGGGCGCGCAAGCTCGAGGAGGCGGGCGTGCACGTCGTGTACGGCATCGTCGGGCTCAAGACGCACTGCAAGCTCTCGCTCGTCGTGCGCCAGGAGGCGGACGGCCTGCGCCGGTACTGCCATGTCGGCACCGGGAACTACCACCCCAAGACGGCCCGCCTGTACACCGACCACGGCCTGCTCACGTGCGACCCCGACGTCGGCCAGGACCTCACGCGCCTGTTCAACCAGTTGTCCGGGTACGCGCCGCAGTCCCGGTTCCACCGCCTGCTCGTCGCGCCCCGCAGCGTGCGCAGCGGCCTCGTCGAGCGGATCGAGCGCGAGGCCGAGGCCGCGCGCGCCGGGCACGAGGCGTGGGTCAAGATCAAGGTGAACTCCATCGTCGACGAGGCCACCATCGACGCGCTGTACCGGGCGTCGCAGGCCGGCGCGAAGGTCGACCTCGTCGTGCGCGGCATCTGTGCGCTGCGGCCGGGCGTGCCGGGCCTGAGCGAGAACATCAGGGTCCGCTCTATTCTCGGGCGGTTCCTCGAGCACTCGCGCATCTACGCGTTCGCCAACTCGGTGGGCCCGGCGATCGGCGAGGGCCCCGAGTCCGGCCCGGAGGTCTTCATCGGCTCGGCCGACCTCATGCACCGCAACCTCGACCGCCGCGTCGAGGCGCTGGTGCGCATCACCGACGAGGGCCAGATCGCCGAGCTGCTCGAGCTCATGGAGCTGTCGATGTCGGACGAGACGGCCACCTGGCACCTGCAGCCCGACGGCAGCTGGGTGCGCCACAACGTCGGCCCCGACGGCGAGCCGCTGCGCGACCTGCAGGAGTACCTCGTGCGTCGCCACCGCCGTCGTCCCGAGCGGGGCCGGTGAGCGGGCCGGCACGGCCGGGGGTCGCGCGGCGGAGCGGTCCGATGACGACGGTGCCGTACTCCGGGCCCCTGGGGGCGACGTCGGTGCAGCACGCGCCCGTGATCGAGACCGCCGGCGGCCTGGTGTGGCGCGTGCGCGACGGCCGGCTCCAGGTCCAGCTCGTGCACCGGCCCAAGTACGACGACTGGTCGTGGCCCAAGGGCAAGCTCGACGAGGGCGAGGCGCTGCCCGCGGCCGCGGTCCGCGAGGTCGCCGAGGAGACGGGCAAGCCCGTCGTCCTGGGCGTGCCGCTGCCGGGCCTGCAGTACCTCACGCCCGAGGGACGCGTGAAGCGCGTCCACTACTGGGCGGCACGCCGCGCGCAGGGGGACGTCGACGGCCGGGCGCTCGGGGCGCGGGCACCCGTGCGCCCGGTCGCGCGCGACGAGATCGACAAGCAGGTGTGGCTCGACGCCGACGACGCCGCGCGGCGGCTCACGCGGGCGACCGACCGAGGCCCGCTCGACGCGCTCGTCGACGCCCACGAGCAGGGCTGGCTGCCGACGCACGCCGTGGCGATCGTGCGGCACGGCCGCGCCGTCGCGCGCTCCACCTGGTACGGCGCCGAGCAGGACCGCCCGCTGACCCCGCTCGGCCACGCGCAGGCCGCCGCGACTGTGCCCGTGCTCGCCGCGTACGGCGTGACGATGGTGCTCAGCAGCCGGTGGGAACGGTGCGCGACCACGATGGAGCCGTACGTGCGCGCGTCCGGCCTGCGACCCGAGTACAGCGACAACCTCAGCGAGGCAAAGCACGAGCGCTCGCCGTCGCGCGTGGCGGCGACCGTGCGCGACCTGCTCGAGTCCGACCGCTCGTCGGTGCTGTGCACGCACCGGCCCGTGCTGCCGACCGTGCTCGACGTGCTGGGCCAGCACTCGCGCCGCGCCGTCGCGAACGCGCTGCCGAGCCGGGACCCGTTCCTCGAGCCCGGCGAGATGCTCGTCGCGCACGTCGCCGCGACCGCCAAGGGCCCGCGCGTCGTCTCCCTGGAGACGATCACTCCCCCGGTCTACTGACTCCCCTGTCAGAAAGGTGGTGGGCCCTGGCCCACTGCGTTTCTGACAGTGCCGCTCGGCGCCCGCGTGTGTCAGAAGCGTGGTGGGCCCTGGCCCACTGCGTTTCTGACACCGTTCGGGGGGCGCGTGATCCGTGCACGACGGCGCGATCCACCTGTGGACGACGCGCAGCCGTCCACAGGGCGGCCCCCGGACACCGGCGAGGCAGCCCCGGCGTGCACCATCCTCCGAGGCCGTGGGGAACAAGGGCTCGTGGCAGGTGATGCACGACGTCGGGCTGCGCCGGCTCGCGGCCCGGCAGGCGGGGATCGCGACGCGTGCGCAGCTGCGCTCGCTCGGGATCGCGTCGTGGCACGTCGAGGAGCACGTGCGGGCGCACCGGTGGCGCAAGGTCTCGCGCGACCTCGTCGCCCTGCACACGGGCCCGCTCGACGACGCGGCGACGCTGTGGACCGCGGTGCTCGGCGCGGAGCCGCCCGTCGCGATCGGCGCGTGGACCGGGCTGCGGCTGCACGGCCTGCAGGGGTGGGAGAGGCCGGGCACGCACGTCGTCGTGCCCCGCGGCGCCAAGCCGTGGCGGCCGCGCGGCGTCGTCGTGCACGAGTCGCGGCGTTTCGCTCCGGAGGACGTCACCGTCGTCGGGGACCTGCCCGTGCACCGGGTCGAGCGGTGCGCCGTCGACGCCGCCGCGTGGCAGCGCAGCGCACGGACCGCCGTCGGGCTGCTCGCCGCCGTCGTGCAGCAGCGCCTGTCGACGCCGGAGCGCCTGTGGGAGCAGCTCGAGCGCGTCGGCAAGGTGCGGTTCCACCGGCTGATGCGGCTCAGCCTCCACGACATCGCGGGCGGAGCCGACGCCCTGAGCGAGATCGACTTCGCCCGCCTGTGCCGGGCGCGGTCGCTGCCCGAGCCACGGCGCCAGGAGCGCCGTCGCGACGCGCGGGGCCGGCTGCGCTTCCTCGACGCGGAGTGGACGTTGCCGGGCGGCCGGCGCCTGCACGTCGAGATCGACGGCGTCGGGCACATGGAGGTGGGGCGCTGGTACGACGACCTCATGCGCGACGCCGAGCTGCTCCCCGACGAGCGGACCGTGCGGCTGCGCTTCCCCGCGATGGCCGTGCGCGCGGAGCCGGAGCGCGTCGTCGACGTGCTCGCCCGCTACCTCACCTGACCCGTGTCAGAAGGCTGGTGGCCTCTGGCCCACCAGCTTTCTGACACGACGAGGTCAGCCGAGGACGGGGTGCAGCGCCCACGTCGTCAGCGCCGCGACGGTCGCGGCGGCCGGGATGGTGAGCACCCACGCGGTGAGGATGTTGCCGGCCACGCCCCAGCGCACGGCCGAGAGCCGCCGCGTGGCGCCCACGCCCATGATCGCCGAGGTGATGGTGTGGGTCGTCGAGACGGGCGCGTGCAGCACGAACGCGTTGACGTAGAGCACCATCGCGGACACCGACTCCGCGACGAACCCGCGGGCCGGGTCGAGCTCGATGATGCGCCGCCCGAGCGTGCGCATGATGCGCCAGCCGCCCGAGTAGGTCCCGAGCGAGATGGCGGCCGCCGCCGAGAGCTTGACCCACAGCGGGATGCCGTCCTCGCGCTCCGCCCAGCCGACGGTGAGCAGCGCGAGGAAGATGACGCCCATGGTCTTCTGCGCGTCCTGCAGGCCGTGGCCGAGCGCCATCGCGGCGGCGGACGCGGTCTGCGCGATGCGGAAGCGCCGCGTGACTCGCGACGGCGCCGCCCGGCGGAACATCCACAGCACCGCGATCATCACCGCGAACGCGAGCAGGAAGCCGACGAGCGGCGAGACGATCATCGGCAGCACCACGCGGTCGACGATCTCCGCGCCGTAGATCGACTGCCCCGCGGCGAGGCCCGCGCCGACGAGCCCGCCGATGAGCGCGTGCGTCGACGACGACGGCAGCCCGAACCACCACGTGATGAGGTTCCACACGATCGCGCCGACGAGCCCGCACAGCACCACGATGAGCGCGGTGTGGCTCGACGTCTCGCGCAGGTCGACGATCGCGGTCGCGATCGTCTCGGCCACCTCCGTGCCGAGCAGGGCGCCGACGAAGTTCATGATCGCGGCCATGACCAGCGCGACGCGCGGCGTGAGCGCGCGCGTGGAGACCGACGTCGCGATCGCGTTGGCCGCGTCGTGGAAGCCGTTCGTGTAGTCGAATCCGAGCGCGAGGGCCACGACGAAGACGACGAGCGCCGCCTCCACCCTCAGGACTCCTTGAGGGCGATGGACTCGACGATGTTCGCCACGTGCTCGAACCCGTCCGTCGCGTTCTCGAGGACGTCGACGATCTCCTTGAGCTTCATGAGCAGGATCGGGTCGGTGACCTCGTCGAAGAGCTGGGCGATGAGCTTCCGGTGGACCTTGTCGCCCTGGTTCTCGAGGCGGTTGATCTCGACCCAGTAGTCCTCGAGCGCGTTGAGCGTGTGCAGGCGGGGCATCGCCTCGGCCGTGAGCTCGGCGCACCGCTGCAGCACCTGGACCTGCTCGGAGACCCGCAGCGGCAGCTCGTCGACCTTGTACAGGACGATGAGGTCGGCGGCTTCCTCCATGTCGTCCATGCAGTCGTCGAGCGCGGACGCGAGGGCGTAGATGTCGTCGCGGTCGAACGGGGTGACGAACGTCTGGTTGAGCCGGCGCATGATCGAGTGGGTCGCGTCGTCGGCCAGGTGCTCGGCCTCGGACATCCGGGCCGCGACCTCCGCCCGCTCGCCCCGGGGTGCGCCGAGCAGCTCGGCGAGGAGGCTCGCACCGGAGACGTTGTGCTGCGCGAGGGCCGCCAACAGATCGAAGTAGGTGGTGTCGCGCGGGATCAGGCGCAGGCGCACGTGTCGCTCCTGAGGAGAAGGACGCTTGAACCCTCAAAGAGTAGGGCCACGACGGCTGCACCGACCAACCGGCCCCGCGCCGGGCGGAGGGATGAGTGCGACGCCGGACCGGGAGCGCCTCTCGGCGCGTGGCCGCTCGTAGCGGCTGAAGGTGGAGCCCGGGGCTACCGCAGCCCGGCGTCGCCCGTCCATCGTACGGGGAGTGGGCGGCCCGCCGCTGCCCGGGTGCGCGGTGACGATTCGCACAGGTGCCCGTCCGGCCGTGTCAGAAGCGTGGTGGGCTCTGGCCCACTGCATTTCTGACACGGGCGGGAGGGGCGGCGGCGGTCAGTCGAGGGTGCCCGCGCGCCACATGCCCGCCGCGTGCTCGAGCTCCGCGGCGGTGCGCTGCAGGTCGGCGGCGCCACGCGTCATGCGCACCGCCCCCTCGGGGTCGGCGACCTCCCGCGCGTCGGCGTCGAACGCGGCGCCGGTCGCGAGGATCCGGCAGAACGCGGCCGCGCGCTCGAGGGCGACGGCGAGGTCCCCCGCGTAGACGCCGGAGAGCACCTGGTCGGCGAGGGCGCGCAGGTCCTCGGGCGACGGCGGCCGCGGCACCCCCGCGACCGCCTCCTGCACGGGCGCCGCGTCGACGCCGAGCCGGTAGCGCAGGGTCACGGTCTGCGGGTCGCGGCGCACCCACTCGCGCAGCACGTAGAGCCGCCACAGGGCGCCGGGCAGGGTCGCGGGCGCGGCGTCGGACCAGAGCGCGGCGACGACGTCGAGCCCCTCCGACTCGACGAGCCGCACGAGCCGGGCGACGACCTCCGGGTCCTCCGAGGCGCGCGCCCGGTGCACGACGGCGCGCGCCGTCGTGTGCGCGACCTCCTCGCGCAGCTCGGGGTCGACCGAGCCGGCGAGCCGGTCGGCGTCGCGCGGGTCGAGCATCGCCGGCCGGCGGTGCCGCCGCGGTTCGGGTGCGTCCGTCACGGGTTACAGTCAACACCGGTCCGTACGCACCGACATCCCCCGCGCCCCGCGGCCGCCCTGCGGCACGCCCGGCCGCGCCCCGGCACCTCGGCCCGCCGGTACCACCGGCCGCCGAGGCGGACCTCTCGCACCGAAGCACCCCGACCCAGGGAGAACCATGTCCATCTCCGTGCCTGCCCGGGCGACCGCCCGGGGCGCGCACCGCAAGGCCGTCGCCCTCGCCGTCGCCGCGGCCGTCGGCGGATTCCTCTTCGGCTTCGACTCCTCCGTGATCAACGGGGCCGTCGACGCCGTGGAGGGCCAGTTCGCGCTCAGCTCGACCGTGACCGGGCTCGTCGTCGCCGTCGCACTCCTCGGGTGCGCGCTCGGCGCGTGGTCCGGCGGCCGGCTCGCGGACCGCTGGGGGCGGACGCGCGTCATGGTCCTGGGGGCGGCGCTGTTCTTCGTGTCGTCGGTGCTCTCGGCCGTCGCGTGGAGCGCGCTCGACCTCGCGCTGTGGCGCCTCATGGCCGGCGTGGGCATCGGCATCGCGTCGGTCATCGCGCCGGCGTACATCGCGGAGATCGCGCCCGCGGCGATGCGCGGGCGGCTCGGCTCGCTGCAGCAGCTCGCGATCACGGTCGGCATCTTCGCCGCGCTGCTGAGCGACCAGCTGCTCGCCGAGGCGGCGGGCGGGGCCGCTAACGAGCTGTGGCTCGGCTGGGAGGCGTGGCGCTGGATGTTCCTCGTCGCCGTCGTGCCGGCCGCGGTCTACGGCGTGCTCGCGCTGCGCATGCCCGAGTCTCCCCGCTACCTGGCCACGCACGGCCGCGACGAGGAGGCACGCGCGGTCCTCGCGTCGGTGCTCGGCCCGGACGAGGACGTCGAGGACCGCCTCGCGCAGATCCACCGGTCCATCGCGCAGGACGCCCGCGACGCCGAGCGCGGCACCCTGCGCGGCTCGCGGTTCGGCCTCAAGCCGGTCGTCTGGGTCGGCATCCTGCTGTCGGTGTTCCAGCAGTTCGTCGGGATCAACGTGATCTTCTACTACTCGACGACGCTGTGGCAGGCCGTCGGGTTCGAGGAGTCGCAGGCGTTCCTCGTCTCGACCATCACCTCCGTGACCAACGTGGCCGTGACGTTCGTCGCGATCGCGCTCATCGACAAAGTCGGCCGCCGCCCGCTGCTGCTCGTGGGCTCGGCGGGCATGACGGTCGCGCTCGGCCTCATGGCCCTCGCCTTCACCCAGGCCCGCACGGTGCTCGACGCCGAGGGCTCCTCGGCACTCGTGCTCGACGGCGCGTGGGGCGTGGTCGCGCTCGTCGCGGCCAACGCGTTCGTCGTCTTCTTCGGCGCGAGCTGGGGCCCGCTGGTGTGGGTGCTGCTCGGCGAGATGTTCCCCAACCGCATCCGCGCGGCCGCGCTCGGCGTCGCCGCCGCCGCGCAGTGGATCGCCAACTTCGCGATCACGCTGACGTTCCCGCCGCTGCTGTCGGCGTTCGGCGCGTCGGTCCCCTACCTGCTGTACGCGGCCTTCGCGGGCCTGTCGTTCGTGTTCGTCCTGCGCCGCGTGCCCGAGACCAAGGGCGTGGAGCTCGAGGACATGGGCGAGGACGCCTACCGCCGGGCCTGAGGAGCGCGCGGGGCCCCGGCGTCGGGGCCCCGCGCCGTCGTCTCCGGACACATTTGCTTGCTGCAAGCAAGCGTCTTACAGTTGCTTGAAGCAACCAAGAAGCCCGCCCGTGCCACCCGTCCCTCTCGCCGCCGCCACCGGGCACGCACGCTCGAGCTCACCCCGGCGGGCGCCGAGCTCGCCGCGGCGATGGACGAGCGGCTCGCCCGCGTCGTCAGCGACCTCTTCGTCGACTGGTCCCCCGCGGACCTCGCCGATGCCACCGCCCGGATCCGCAGCGTGGCGGACGCCCTCACCCGCACGACCGAAGGGGATCCGACCCGATGACCCGCACCGCACCCGCCATGACCCGCCGCGAGGTGCTCGAGGCGATCTCCGGCATCCTGCTCGGCGTGTTCGTCTCGCTGCTCGCGACGACGATCGTCTCGACGTCGCTGCCGCGCATCGTCGCGGACCTCGAGGGCTCGCAGCACGCCTACACGTGGGTCGTGACCGCCATGCTGCTCACGACGACGATCTCCACGCCCGTCTGGGGCAAGCTCGCCGACCTCCTCGACCGCAAGGCGCTCATCCAGGTCGCGCTCGTCGTGACGGTCGTGTCGGCGGCCGCGGCCGGGTTCGCGCAGAGCATGGGCGTGCTCATCGGCTTCCGCGCGCTGCAGGGCGTCGGCGCGGGCGGGCTCATGGCGCTCGCGACCGTGCTCATGTCCGACATCATCAGCCCGCGCGAGCGCGGCCGGTACATGGGGCTCATGGGCGGCGTCATGGCCGTGGCGCAGATCGGCGGACCGCTGCTGGGCGGCGTCGTGACCGACGCGTTCGGCTGGCGCTGGAACTTCTTCATCGGCGTCCCGTTCGCCGTCGCGGCGCTCGTCGTGCTCCACAAGACGCTGCACCTGCCCGCCCGCGAGCGCCGCACGCCGCGGATCGACTACGTGGGCGCGACCCTGATCTCGCTGGGGGTGGCGCTGCTGCTCGTGTGGGTCACGTTCGCCGGCGACCGGTTCGCCTGGGCGTCGTGGCAGACGGCCGCGATGGTCGGCGCGGCGGTCGTCGCGCTCGTGGCGGCCGTGCTCGTCGAGCGCGTCGCCGCCGAGCCGATCATCCCCCTCGGCCTGTTCCGCAACCGCACGTTCGTGCTGTCGGTCGTGGCCTCGGCGGCGGTCGGCGTGGCGATGTTCGGCACCGCCGTGTTCCTCAGCCAGTACCTGCAGCTCTCGCGCGGCAAGACGCCGACCGAGTCGGGCCTGCTGACCATCCCCATGGTCGTCGGCACGATGCTCGCCGGCATCGTGCTCGGCCGGATCATCTCGGCGACGGGCCGCTACAAGGCGATCATGGTCGGCGGCGGGGTGGTCCTCGTGGCCTCGCTGCTCGGCATGTCGACGATCGGCACCGACACGAGCTTCGTGCTCGTCTCGGCGTACCTGTTCGGCCTCGGCCTGTCGGTCGGCGCGCTCATGCAGAACCTGGTGCTGGGGACGCAGAACACGCTCGACGTGCGCGAGATGGGCGCCGGGACCGCGGCCGTCGCGTTCTTCCGCTCGCTCGGCGGCGCGATCGGCGTCTCCGCGCTCGGGGCGGTGCTCGCCCACACGGTCAAGACGGACATCACCCGGGGTCTCGCCGAGGCGGGCGTGCCGGCGTCGGCCGTCGGCGCCTCCGACGGCGCCGTGCCGGACCTGTCCCGGGTGTCCGACGCCGTGCGCGGCGTCGTCGAGTCCGCCTACGCCGACGGCATCACGCAGATCTTCCTGCTCGCGGTGCCCATGGCGCTCGTCGCGCTCGTCGCCGTGTGCTTCCTGCGCGAGGTGCCGCTCGGCGAGCGGTCCGGCATCGAGCAGCTGCGCGAGCTGCAGGACGCCGGTCAGCCCACGGGGTCCAGCCAGGCCTGAGCCGGCGGCACGAGCGTCTCGGCCTCGGCCCAGAAGTCCTCGGGCAGCGGCGTGCGGCAGGCGTCGAGCGTCTGGCGCACACGCTCCGGCCGGGAGACGCCCACGATCGTCGAGGCGACCCGCGGGTCGCGCAGCGAGAACTGCAGGGCCGCGGTGCCGAGCGCCGTGCCGTGCCGCGCGCACAGCGCCCGCAGCGCGTCGACCGCCTCGAGCGTCTCGGGCGGCGCCGGCCGGTATCCGTACGTGCGTGCGCTCGGCCGGTCCGACGGCGTCTGCTGGGCCAGGATCCCGCCCCCGTACACGGCGGCGTTGAGCACGCCCATGCCCCGCTCGGCGGCGGCGGCCACGAGCGAGCCCGCCGAGCGGTCGACGAGCGTCCAGCGGTTGTGCACCAGGAGCACGTCGAACACGCCCAGGTCGAGGTAGCGCCGCATCTCGGGCACCGGACCGCCCGCGAGGCCGATCGAGCCGACCTCGCCCGCGTCGCGCAGCGCGACGAGCGCGTCGACGGCGCCGCCCGGTGCCGCCATCTCCTCGAACGGGAAGTTCTCCGGGTCGTGCAGGTGCACGAGGGGAAGGTGGTCGAGCCCGAGGCGCTCGCGGCTCTCGTCGACCGAGCGCCGCACCCGGTCCGCCGAGTAGTCGCCGTCGCGCGGGTCGACCTTCGTGGCCACCACGAGATCCTGCGGCAGCGCGCCGTGGCGCTCGCGGTAGGCGGCGAGCGCCGCCCCGATGCGTCGCTCGCTCTGGCCGTCGCTGTAGCCGTTCGAGGTGTCGAGGAACCGGATGTCGCTGTCGAGCAGGGCGAGCACGGTCTCGACGGCCTGCCCGGCCGCGACGTCGTACCCGAAGAGGCGGGGCATCGAGCCGAGCGGCCCTCCGCCCGCGCACACGGCGCTCACGGTCAGGCCCGTGGGGCCGAGCGGACGCATCCAGCCGGGGCCGCCGGGGGCGGGCGCCGGGACGGGCGACGGTGTCCTGTCCATGGTCGGCAAGCGTATCCCGAGCGTTTTCACCCGCTGTCGAATCGTTTGCACGTGAAACCGTGACCTGATGGGCGCGCCATCAGGTGCCCCGAGCCCCCATGATTGGCCCATGCACGACCCAGCCATGTCGCCGCCCGACGCCGCGACCGACCCGTACGCCGCTCTCGAGCACGAGCTGCGCATCATCATCCGGCGCGCGCAGTCGGCCGCCGCACAGCTGGCCAAACGGATCCATCCGGAGCTCGAGGCCTCGGCGTACCCGCTCCTGGCGCACATCTCGATGCACCCGGGCACGCGTGGGTCCGACCTCGCGGCCCACTTCGGCATCGGCCGGGCCACCGTGTCGCGTCAGCTCAGCCGCCTCGTGGCCCTCGGCCTGGTGCGGCGCGAGGTCGACCCCGAGGACACCCGCGGACAGCGCATCACGCTGACCGAGGACGGCGCCGCCCGCTTCGAGCGGGCACGCGCCGCCCGCGTCGAGAACCTGCACGAGATCCTCGCGGAGTGGGAGCGCGAGGACATCACGCAGCTCGCGAGCCTCATGCACCGGTACTCGGAGTCGTTCGTCCGCTGGCGCGACGCGCGCTCCTGAGCACCGGCCGGCGGGTCAGCCCTCGACGGGCTCGAACGTCAGGCTGACCGAGTTCATGCAGTAGCGGTCGCCCGTGGGCGTCTGGGGTGCGTCGTCGAAGACGTGCCCCAGGTGCGAACCGCAGCGCGCGCACCGCACCTCGGTGCGGACCATGCCGTGCGAGCGGTCCTCGAGAAGCTCGACGCGGTCGCCCGCGAGCGGGCTGTAGAACGACGGCCAGCCGCAGTGCGCGTCGAACTTGGTCTCCGAGCGGAACAGCTCGTTGCCGCACGCCCGACAGCGGTAGACGCCGGTGCGCCGCTCGCCGAGCAGCTCGCCCGTCCAGGGTCGCTCGGTGCCCGCCTGGCGCAGCACCGCGTACTCCTCGGGCGAGAGCTCGCTGCGCCACTGCTCCTCGGGCTTCGTGACCTCGTACGTCATCTCGTCTCTCCTTGCGCCGGGTGACGCCTCCGTCAACGCCTGGCGGAGGTGCGCTGTTCCGCGGCAGGGCGGGCGCCACCGCCCCCGCCGCCGCCGCGGCGACGGCGCCGACGGCGCTGCGCGGTGCCCGACGACGGCGCACCGGCGGCCGGTCCGGCCGCCGTGCGCTTCGGCTGCGCGGGCGGGGCGGGCGGCGTCGGGGCGACGTAGGCCGCGACCTCGCCGACGAGCGCCATGACCGCCGGGTCGCCCGGCGCGACGGGACGCGGCTGCGCCGAGATGCGCGCCTTGCGCGTCAGGTCGCGCACGTCGGCGCGCTGCTCGGGGAGCATCACGGTCACGACGTCGCCGCCCGAGCCGGCGCGCGCGGTGCGGCCCGAGCGGTGCAGGTACGCCTTGTGCTCGGCCGGCGGGTCGACGTGCACCACGAGCTCGACGTCGTCGACGTGGATGCCGCGCGCCGCGATGTCCGTGGCGACGAGCACCTTGACGTCGCCCGAGGAGAACGCGGCGAGGTTGCGCTCGCGCGCGCCCTGGCCCAGGTTCCCGTGCAGGTCGACCGCCGGCACGCCCGCGGTCGTGAGCTGCTTGGCGAGCTTCTTGGCCTGGTGCTTGGTGCGCGTGAACAGGACGCGCCGGCCCGTGCCGCTCGCGAGGTCGTGCACGATGCGCTTCTTCGCCTCGGCGTCGGCGACGGCGAGGATGTGGTGCGTCATCTGCGGCGGCGGGGCCGCGGCGTCGTCCACCGAGTGGGTGACCGGCTTCTTGAGGTACCGCTGGACGAGCACGTCCACGCCGTTGTCGAGCGTGGCCGAGAACAGCAGGCGCTGGCCCGCGCGGGGCGTGCGGTCCATGATCCGCTTGACGCCGGGCAGGAAGCCCAGGTCGGCCATGTGGTCGGCCTCGTCGAGCACCGTGATCTCGACGTCGTCGAGCGTCAGGTGCTTCTGGCCGAGCAGGTCCTCGAGCCGGCCCGGGCACGCGATGACGACGTCGACGCCGCCCTGCAGGGCGGTGACCTGACGGGACTGCGCGACGCCGCCGAAGATCGTCGTCGTCCGCAGGCCCAGGGCCGCGGCGAGCGGCTTCATCGTGGCGTCGATCTGGTTGGCGAGCTCGCGCGTGGGGCACAGGACGAGCGCGCGCGGGGCGCCCGGGCGACGACGCCGCCCGCCGCTCGTCGCGAGACGGGTCACGACCGGCAGCGAGAACGCGAGCGTCTTGCCGGAGCCGGTGCGGCCGCGGCCGAGCACGTCGGTGCCGGCGAGCGCGTCGGGCAGCGACGCGGACTGGATGGGGAACGGGGTGGCGATCCCCTGGTCCGCGAGCACGCGGACGATCGGGGACGGCAGGCCGAAGTCGGCGAAGGTGGTCACTCAGGGCCTCTCGGGGCTGGACGTCGGGAACGACGTCGGGTCGGGGTCCGCCGCACGCAATCCGGGGGGATCTCCACGACGCTCGGGCACGCGGGATCGCGCCGCCCTTCGGTGCCAGTCTCTCACGACGTGGTGGAATGTCGGGCGTGGACGACTTCCTCGCGCGCGCCGGCGACGTGCTGGCCCGGATCTGGGGCGCCGCGACGACGCCCGTCGACCCGCCGTCGCAGGCCGTGGCGCTCGCGGCGGGGCTCGTGGCGCTCGCCGTGGTGCTCGTCACCCCGGTGTGGCGCGTCGCGCGGCACGTCGTGACGATCGCGCACGAGGGGGCCCACGCCGTCGCCGCCATGCTCACGGGCCGGCGGCTCGACGGCATCCGGCTGCACTCCGACACCTCCGGCCTGACGGTGTCGGCCGGCCGGCCGCGCGGGTTCGGCATGATCCTCACCGCGTTCATGGGCTACGTCGGTCCCGGCCTCGTGGGCCTCGGCGCGGCGTGGCTGCTGCGCCAGGGCTACGCGGTGGGACTGCTGTGGCTGCTCGTGGCGCTGCTCGCGCTGCTGCTGCTCAAGATCCGCAACTGGTTCGGCCTGTGGTCGGTGCTCGTCAGCGGAGCAGCGCTCGTGGGGGTCTCGTGGTGGCTCGACGAGCCGACCCAGTCCGCCGTCGCCTACACCGTGACCTGGTTCCTGCTCCTGGGGTCCGTGCGGCCGGTGCTCGAGCTGCAGTCGCAGCGTCGCCGCGGGCGCGCGCGCACGTCGGACGCCGACCAGCTCGGCCGGCTCACGGGGACGCCGGGCATCCTGTGGGTCGCCGTGTTCCTGCTCGTGACCGTCGGCTGCCTGGTGCTGGGCGGCGGCTGGATCGTCGAGCCCGCGGCCTGAGGCTGCGCACGCCGCCGAGGCCGCGGCTCAGAGCCGCGCGTAAGAGCCGGGCGTACCGGGCGCGGGCGAACGAGTAGGCGCCGTAGGCGGCGATGCCCACGCCCACGACGACGAGCAGCACCGTGCCGAACCCCTGGTCACGGATGGTGCGCAGCGCCCCGTCGATCCCGCCCGCCTGCGAGGAGGTGCAGGACGCCGGAGGCCGCGTAGCCGAACCGCGCCAGGCCGCGCAGGGCCGGGCTGCCGTGCGCGCGGTGTGCCGCCCCGGCGGCCGGGCTCGCAGACGTCGGAGACACGTCTCACCTCCAGGCGTGCCGCGCGGGGCGCGGCCCCGCCACTGTGCCCCGGCCCGGCGCACGCCGCACGTCGGCGCGCGAGGCGGCACCGCCGTCGGGCACGACGACGGGCCGCCCCCCGGTGAGGGGGACGGCCCGTCGCGTGGTTCAGGGGACGCCGGTGACCCGGCGCGGTGTCACGCCTGCGGCGTGAGCACGAACCCCGGGCCCTGGGCGGCCGGGTCCGTGTCGAGCGTCAGCGTGTCGAGCGCGGGCGCCGCCTGGGCGTCCACGAACACGTGCGTCTGGCCCGAGTCGTCGACGACCTGGTCGTCGGGCTGCGGTGCGGGCACGAGTGCCAGCTCGAAGTTTCCGGGCTGGCCGGCGGACTGCGCGATGCGCAGGCCACCCTCCGCGGGGACGCCCGCCTGCTGGGCAAGGTCCTCGACGGCGTGCCGGGCGCTGTCGGTCACGGTGAGCATGGGCGCTCCTCTCGTCGGTGCATCGGGACCCTTCCACCGAAACAGGCCCTGGCGCGGAAGGCAACGATGAGACGCGATCGGGCGAAAACCTCCCGCTCGCTGAGACATCGCGCGACAGGCGTGCAGAGAGGCCTATAGGTTGCCCTCCGTGACCGTCCTGTGACCTTCCCGGGCGGCGACCCGCCCGGTGCGGCCGTCGGCGGTGGTCAGGCGGACAGTCCGCCCTCCTGCGCGGCGTGGAGCGCGGCGTAACGGCCGCCCCGGCGCAGGAGCTCGGCGTGGGATCCCACCTCGACGACGCGGCCGCGGTCGAGCACGACGATGCGGTCCGCGCCGCGGACCGTGGACAGCCGGTGCGCGACGACGAGCGTCGTCCGGCCGCGCATGAGCCGGTCGAGCGCGTCGCGCACCGCCACCTCGGCCTCGGGGTCGAGCGCGCTCGTCGCCTCGTCGAGGAAGAGGATCCGGGGGTCGCGCACGAGCGCGCGGGCGATCGCGAGCCGCTGCCGCTGCCCGCCGGACAGCCGCGCGCCGCGCTGGCCGACGACCGTGTCCCAGCCCTGGGGCATGGCCTGGACGAACTCGAGCGCGTTGGCGTCGCCCAGCGCCGCGAGGACGCGCTCGTCCGACGCGTCGCCGAGGCCGTACGCCACGTTCTCCCGGACGGTCCCCTCGAACAGCACCGACTCCTGCGGGACGACCGACACGAAGCGCCGCACCGACCGCAGGTCGAGCGTGGCCATGTCCGCGCCGTCGAGCAGGATCCGCCCGCCGGTGGGACGCACGAACCCGAGGACGAGGTTGAGGAGCGTCGACTTCCCCGAGCCCGAGGCTCCGACGAACGCGACCGTCTCGCCCGCGCGGATCTCGAGGTCGACGTCGCGCAGCGCGTCCTGGGACGCGTCGGGGTAGCGGTGCGAGACGTGCTCCAGCCGGAGGTGGCCGCGGACGTCCCGCACGACGTCGCGGCCCTCGTTCTGCTCCAGGTCGGGCTCGGTCAGCACCTCGGCGACCGACCGCAGCGACTCGACGCCGCGCGCGGTCACCGGCACGAGGTTGAGCACCTGGGTCAGGCCCTGGGTGAGGAGCCCGAAGTAGGTCGAGAGCAGCACGACCTCCCCGGGCGTCACGGGCACGAACCCCGTGAGGGACATCACCGCGGCGAGGGTCAGGCAGCACACGCCGAGCAGCTGCATCGCGACCCACGAGACGGACGCGACCCGCCCGTTGAGCATGTCGAGCCGCAGCGCGGCGCGGCGCACGCCGTCGGCTCCGGTGGCGACGCGCGTCGCGGCCGTCTGCTCGAGCCCGTGCGCCCGCGTGACCGGGATGAGCGACGCCATCTCGCCGACCGTCGACGCGAAGCCCTCCATCTCGCGCCGCAACGCCTCGTTGCGCGACCGCGAGCGCCGGGCCATCGTGCGCCGGATCAGCAGCGCGACGGGGATGGACAGCGCGTACACCGGGAGGAACTCGGGGACCTTGAGCGCCGTCATGGTGATCGCGCCGACGAGGACCATGGTCGCCGACAGCAGCGGGTGCGTGACCTGCTGGAGCATGAGCTCGACGTTCTCGACGTCGCGCACGACCTTGCTCTGCACGACCGCCGCGCTGGCGCGCGTGTGATACCCGATCGACAGCGACTGGAGGCGCGCGACGAGCGCGTTGCGCAGCGTCACGCCGGTGTCCCGCACCACGGTCATGAAGCTGCGCGTGTACAGGATGTGGTGGGGGTAGTTCTGCGCCAGGAGCACGACGGCGAGCGCGAACCACAGGAGCACCGACCGCACGCTGCCGCCCGACGCGACGACGTCGATGACCGCGCCCGTGATGACCGGCAGGAACCAGAGCGGGACCTCCTTGACGGCGAACGCGTACAGCGCCAGCGCGAGCCGGCGCGGGTGCCGCCGCAGCAGGCGCAGCAGGCTCCGGACCGGTCGTGATCCGTCGAGGAGACGCTCGTCCGCGCCGGTAAGGGCTTTCCGCCGCACCGTTCGATGGTACCGGCCCAAGCGAAACCCTCCTTCCGCCGACCCAGGCGCAGCAAAGGAGGTGATACGGCCCCTACACCCGCCCGTTTTCACCCCCACACCCGCCCTGATCACACGCCGGGAGCAACAAGCCGCATTACCGTGTCGCTATGCCGCACTCCCGCCGCCCGCAGAGCGGTGTGCCCGCGTCCCCGACGCCCAGCTCGAAGCTGCCAGACGTCCCGCGAGCCCTTGAGCACCTAACAACCGAACTGGAGGCCGTAGCCGGATGACCGCAATCTGGGGCGTGCACAACGACACGCTGACGACCGAGCTCGTTGAGGGTGGTTTCATAAGCATTGGGTGGGATTCCGTCCGTGACCTGCGAGAGATTCCAGGCGGTCGAGACGGTCTGAAGGACGAACTCTCGCGGGTCAGTCCCGACGCGAAGCCGCGCGCGATCGCCGGCTGGGCCGGGGTCCTGTCCCGACTTAGGGACGAGATGCAGCCAGGAGACGTCGTCGTCGCGCCGTACAAGCCAGACAGCACGATCAACATCGGCGTGATCACCGGCGCCTACCAGTACGCGGCGGACGCCCCGACGCACCGCCATCGCCGTCCGGTCCAATGGCGAAAGGTCGGCCTCTCGCGGACGGTGTTCACCCAGCCGGCGCTGTACGAGCTCGGCGCGTTCCTGACCATCTTTCGGATTCGGAAGCACGCCGATGAGTTCTTCGCCGCGCTCAACACAACCGAGGAGTCGGTCGACGTCGTCACGAAGGTCGTTGAGGCTGTCGCCCAGACCGAACCGGACGAGGACTCGATCGACGAGCCACGCGCCTCGCGAATCGAACGGCACACGCGCGACTTCGTTCTCGAAACACTCCACAAGGCGTTGACCCATGGCGAGTTCGAAGAGTTCACCGCAGACCTGCTGCGAGCGCTGGGCTATCAGGCACGAGTCACTCAGTACTCCCAGGACGGTGGTGTGGACGTGATCGCGCACCGCGACCCGCTCGGCGTCGAACCACCGCAAATCAAGGTGCAGTGCAAGCACCTGACCACCACTGTCGGCGCTCCCGAGGTGCAACAACTTATCGGCACCCAAGGCCAGGGCGAGTACCTGCTGTTCGTGACGCTCGGCTCGTACAGCAGAGAAGCGATCTCAATCGAGCGTCAGCGCCCGGGCCTGCGGCTGGTCTCCGGTGAGGACGTTGTGAGCCTCGTGCTGGAGAACTACACCAAACTGGCGGAACGCTGGCGCTCGCGCATCCCGCTCACGCCGGTTCTGGTTGTCGCCGACGCGGCTGACGCCTGAGTCTTCGGTTCAGAGAAAGAGCTTCCTGTTGTCTGACGACCGCCGCCTGATCGACAAAATCTGGGCCCACGCCTTTCAGTTGCGTGATCGCGGCGTGGGGCTCAACCTCGATATCACGTGGCAGCGCGACCAGTCCCTCGAGGACCTCGACCACCTCCCAGCGGCGGAGATCCTCGCCAGCGAGATCGTCGGGGACCTGAACGCTGCGCTCGAGGAGTTCGCTGCCGTCGCGGCAGCCCCTGAGGTGCCAAGTAACGCAAGTGGCTCATGAGCATCGCGGACTGGATCAGCGTTGCGGCCGCCGCCATCGCAGGCGTCGGCGTCTTCTTCGCGATCAGGGAGTACCGGCACGCGGTCCGGGAGCGGATAGACAAGAAGCGAGCCGAGCTCGATGCGGTCGCGGTGGCCTGGCACCCCCGGTCCGTCCCCAACCAGCCTCACGGCGACGGCACTGGACTCTGGAAGTACGAAGTCACCGTACAGAATCCCGGCCACTTCCCCATCCGCGACGTCGTAGTCGAGCTTCAGTTCGGCCTTGCGGTCCAACGCCGCCATTACGACGGCGTTCTTGACGCGCCACGCCGAAGCTTGGAGATGGAGCAGCCCGTTGTGCTGCCTGGGGGCAGCCGCACCTGGACGCGGAACATCGTCCTGCCTTTCGAAGCGCGTCATCAGTTGAGAAACACGACAGCCGACGTCACCTTCACCACGAGCGACGGGACCCGACGGACGAACCACATGGACGGACGGCCACCGACGGTCCACGGCGCCGCGTAGGCTGTCCCAGGCGGCCAGCACCGGTCGGCTGGGGTTGTCCCCTCCCCAGTCTCTTAGGCTTTCCCGACTGAAGTGTGCTGCCCGCGGCCCTCTAGCTCAACTGGCAGAGCAGCGGACTTTTAATCCGCGGGTTCAGGGTTCGATCCCCTGGGGGGCCACCGATGAGTCGCGGCCGGCGTCGCCGTCTACCGGGCGGACCTACCGACCCCCACCCCCCACAGACGCGAGGAGGAAGCGATGCGACTCACGACCTTCACGTTCATCACGCTCGACGGCGTCGCCCAGGCGCCGGGCGCGCCCGACGAGGACCGCTCGGGCGGCTTCGACAAGGGCGGCTGGCTCGTCCCGCACTTCGACGACGACGTCGCGGCGTTCGTCGACGAGACGTTCCGCCGTGGCGACGCGTACCTCCTGGGCCGGCGCACGTTCGACCTGTTCGAGTCGTTCTGGCCGCACGCCGACGCCGAGGAGGACCCGGTCGTCGCGGGCGGGCTCAACCGCAACCCCAAGCACGTCGTGTCCCGGACGCGCACGACGTCGGACTGGGCCGGCACGACGTTCCACTCCGACCTGCGCGCCGCCGTCGAGGAGCTCAAAGCCGCGCCCGGCGACGAGGTGCAGGTGCACGGGAGCCCGTCGCTGGTCAACCAGCTCGCGGCGCTCGACGTCGTCGACGAGTACCGGATCGCGATCTTCCCCGTGGTCCTCGGCTCCGGGATCCGCGTCTTCCCCGAGGGGCAGGTGCCGCGCAGCCTCGAGCTGGTCTCCGCGCGGACGAGCGGGTCCGGCGTCGTGCTCGCGAGCTACCGCTCGACGGGCGAGCCGACGTTCGGCTCGATCCCCCCGACGGAGTGATCAGGAGCAGAGCTCACGGTACTGCTTGAGCCCGTCGACCGCGGACGCGACGTCGAGATCGACGCTGCCGTCGCCCCCGGTGTCGAGGTGCTCCTGCATCTGCACGAACGGGACGCGCACCTGGTCGAGCGCGGCGCCGAACTCGTCGGGCACGCGCTCCTGCAGGCGCCCGAGGTCGCGCGCCAGGTCGTGCATCTCGGCAGCGGCCGCGGTGTCGAAGCTCTCGCTCACGTCGAGGAGCGCGTCGCCGACGCGCCGCTCGAGCGGCGTGCCCCCGTCGACGTACATCGCCGCGCACGCCTGGTCGCGGTCGAGCGGACCGTCGTCGGGCACGGGGCTTCCCGTCGCGACCGAGGGCGTGGCCGACGGCGTCGCGGCCGCGGACGGGTCGTCCGCCTGCCCGGTGCAGCCGGCGAGCACGAGGACGCCCGTGGCGAGCAGCGCGCCGGCGCGCGCCCGGCGCCCGGGAACGTGGTGGGTGCGAACGGTCATGGCGCACATGGTCGCACCTCGCCCCGCCAGGCCCGAACCCGGCCCGAGCGGGTGAACAGCGGCCCGGCCGCGGGCGAAACGCGACACCGACGGTTCCTCCCCCGGTGCCTCGTCCGTACCATCGGAAGCCCGCGAGAGGAGCGATGCGATGGTCCCGGCTCCCGTCCGGCCGCTGCCCCCGGCGTTCGGCCCGGAAGGCAGACCGAGCGTCGTCGGTCACCGCGGCGCGAGCGGCGCGGCACCGGAGAACACGCTGGCCGCGTTCGAGGCCGCCTGGCGCGCGGGCGCGGACGCGATCGAGTTCGACCTCCACCTCACCGCCGACGGCGTCGCGGTCGTCATCCACGACTCCACCGTCGACGCGACCACCGACGGCTCGGGCGAGGTCGGGCAGCTGACGTACGCCGCGGTGCGGGCGCTCGACGCCGGGTCCTGGTTCTCGCCCGCGTTCGCCGGCCAGCCGGTCCCGCGCCTGGAGGAGATCCTCCGCTTCGCCGTGTCCCGGCCCGAGCTGGGGATCCTCGTCGAGTACAAGGGCGAGTGGACGACCGCCCAGGTGGCGGTCACGGCACGCGCCGTCGACGCGGCCGGCGTGGGCGACCGCACGGTCGCCCAGAGCTTCTCGCCCGGCACGCTCGAGGCGCTCCGCGAGGTCGCCCCGCACCTGCCCCGCGGCCTGCTGGTCGACGACGACCGTCCGGAGGCCGTCGGCCTGGCGGCCGAGCTCGGCGTCCTCACGGTCAACCCGTCGTCGGCGGCGGTGCGCGCGGACCGCACGCTCGTCGAGCGCCTGCACGACGACGGCCGCCGGGTCATGGCGTGGACGGAGAACGAGCCCACCGCGTGGGCCGACCTGGTGGAGGCCGGCGTCGACGGCATCATCACCGACCGGCCCGAGCACCTGCGCGGCTGGCTCGCGGACTCGGGACGGCGCGTCGCACCGGGCGGGACGTCGGCCTAGCCGTCGCCGTCGCCGTCGGCCTCGCCCGGGCCGCGCGTGGGGCCGCCCTCGCCCGAGTCGGGTGCGACGCCGCGGGGGCGCCGCAGCTCGCCAGCGGGGATCTCACCCGTGTGCCCGAGGTTGCGCTCGGCCGTCTGCTCGCGCTCCTCGATCGCCTCCCGGCCCGGCCCGTGGAAGCGCTCGGCCCGCGCCTCGGCCGCGGCGCTGCCGCTGAAGAGCGCCGACGCCTCGGCCCCGTGCCGGCGGACCCGCTCGGCCTCCTCGGGCGACAGCACGCGGGTGGCGTCCGCGGGCGCGGGCTCGACCGTCCCGAGCAGGATCGTGGGGTCGGCGGGCGACGCCGCCCGGACGCTCGAGCGCACGGGCGCGGGCAGGCTCCGGTCGCGTACCGGGGCCCGCTCGGGCACGAGCGCCGGCGCCGCCGCGGCGCCGCGCCCGCGGCGCGGCGCCGTCGTGGTCCCGCGCTCGCCGGCCGCGGTCTCGGGCCCGGCCTCCGTCTCGGGCTCGGCCTCGGGCCCGGGCTCGCCTTCGATCTCGGCGAGAGCGTCCGCGGCCGGACCCTCCAGCCGCGTGCGCGGCAGGGCGTCGGGCGCCTCGCGCTGCAGCCAGTCGACGAGTCCCTCGCGCACGTAGCAGCGCAGGTCCCACAGGGTCGGTGCGTCGCGGGCGCTGACGAGCGCACGGACGCGCACGTGCCCGTCGGTCGCGTCGGTCACCTGGAGGACGCCGGTGCGCCGGTCCCAGAGCGACGTCTCCTCGAGCAGCCGGTCGAGCTCGGCCCGCAGCCGCTCGAACGGGACCCGGAAGTCGAGGTCGATCTCGACGGTCCCCAGCAGGTCCGCCGCGCGTCGGGTCCAGTTCTCGAACGGCGTGGTCGTGAAGTACGTGCACGGCAGGATGAGCCGCCGGTCGTCCCAGACGTGGACGACGACGTAGGTGAGCGTGATCTCCTCGATGCGGCCGAACTCGCCGTCGAGCACGACGACGTCGTCGACGCGGATGGCGTCAGTGAACGCGATCTGCATGCCGGCGAACGTGTTGGCGAGCGTCGACTGCGCGGCGAGGCCCGCGACGATCGAGACGAGCCCCGCCGAGGCGAGGAGGCTCGCGCCGGCTGTGCGGGCGCCGGGGAACGTCAGGAGCACCGCGGCGATCGCGCACACCACGAGGACGGCCACGGTGATGCGCCGCAAGAGCGTGACCTGGGTGCGCACGCGGCGGGCGTGCCGGTCGTCGACACGGTCGGTGCTGTAGCGGTCGAGCACGCGGTCCTCGACCACGAACACCATCGCCCCCACGAGCCAGGCGAGCGCGACGATCGTCATGATGACGAGCGCGTGGCTCACCACGGGGTACCAGGGCTCGCCGGTGTGCGCGGAGAACCGCACCGCGAGCCACAGGGCCACGACCACGAGGACCGCGCGCATCGGCCGGCGCACGTGCACCGACAGGTCGCGCAGGAGCGGGTTGCGCCGTCCCAGCATCCGCACGACGACGGACACGACCGTCGCGAGCACGTACGCCGCCACGACCGCGCCGGCGGCCCACGCGAGGGTCACCGCCAGGCTGGCGGTCGACTCCACCGTCGCGTCGATGTCGCTGGTGTCGGTGTCGGTGAGCATGCCTCCACAGTAGGGAGACCCGCCTGGACGGGCACTGTGAGGGCGCTCGCCGCGAGCGCGACGTCCGTCACGTCCGGCGGGCGCGCGGCGGGGCGTGCAGCCACCCGCTCAGCCGGGCGGTGACCCACGGCAGGACCCAGAACGACATGACCGGCGTGAGCACCGCCGTCGAGACCAGCACCCGCAGCACCACGTGCAGCTCCGCGAACGCCGGCACGAGCCAGCCGACGAGGACCGTGAACACGAGGTTGACCGGGAAGAAGCCGAGCCAGATCGCCACCGACTGCTTCCAGCGCGGCGGTGCGGGCAGCAGCGGCGGACCGGCCGGCTCGTCCTGCCGGCTCGGCGCGTCGAACCAGCCCTCGATGCCGGTGCGCTTCTCGACCCGGCGCTCCTCGACGAGCCCCGCGCCCTCCGCGAGCCACTCCTTGCGCTCGGGCGAGCTCTCCCACGCCTCGAGCCGCTCGGCGTCGGCGAAGCGGTAGAGCATGATCCAGTCGCTCGAGCCCTCGGCCACGCGGATCCACCCCGAGCCGAGGAAGCCGTCCCACCGGTTGGCGAGCTGCACGCCCGCCTGCACCCACGCCGTCACCTCCGGGACGCGCTCGGGGCTCACGACGCGGTGGATCGACACGGTCACGGGTGCGTTGCTCACCCGAGCAGTGTTCGACGGCGGCACACCGGGCACCCTTTACACCGCCTCCCGTGGGACGGTCGCGTCCAGGATCCGGACCGATACCGGATCGTTATCGAACGGGCCGGAGATGCGCGAAGGATGTCCCGGTCTTCACGAACCGTCCCCAGACCTCGCACGGGATTCGTGACCGATCGTCAAGCGGATGGTCGGGAGCACCTGCTCGGGTAGTTGACGCTGGAACAAGCCTTCGACGCAGGAGGCACCTCCACCGAACCTGAGGCGACCCCGAAGGACCTCCGCGTGAACCAGAACCACGATGCCGCGCCGCTCCCCCGGCGCCGTGACATCCACCGGCCCTCCGGCCGAGCATTCCGCATCCCGGCGCGACGCGCTACCGGACGCGGCGCGCGCCTGGGCGTCCCCGCCGCGCTCGGCGTGATGGCGCTGTCGACCGGCCTCGCCACCGGCGTGAGCGCGGCGACGGGCGCCGGCACCCCCTCGCTGGTGCGCGCCGTGACCGCCGAGCCGAGCGTCGGCACCGCCCCCGCGACCCCCTCGCCCGAGGCCTCGCCGGCGCCCGAGCCGACGCAGCGGACCGCCGAGCCGGCGTCCGGCGTCGACCCCGAGGCGCTCGCGGCCGCGCAGGCGACGCTCCAGCGGGCGTCCGTGCTCACGGCCGACGCCGTGGCCGTCCCCGCCGACCAGCTCGCCAAGATCGAGCAGCAGGTCGCCGCGGTGCACCAGCTCCTCGAGACCCGCGACACCTCCGGCACCGCGTCGCGCGCGGGCGAGCGCGCACCGCTCGACGCCACGCCGCAGGCCGCCCCCGAGGCGGCGTCCGCCGACCCGTCCGCGCAGCTCAGCGAGGCGACGACCTCGCTGCGCACGCTGCTCGACCAGGCTGCCTCGGCGGCCGTCGACATCGAGGCCGCTCCCCCGACGCCGGCCGAGATCCTCGAGGAGCAGAAGAAGGCCGCGGCCACCGCGGCCGCGTCCCTCGCCGTGCACGCCAAGGACACCGCCGGCTACTCCAACGGCCGGATCCCGACCGCCGCGCTGTGCGAGCTGTCGTTCGCGCCCGGGCAGACGCTGCGTTGCGACGCGGCCGCGCAGCTCGAGCGCCTCGACACCGCGTTCCAGGCGGCGTTCGGCCGGCACCTCGAGATCACCGACTCCTACCGGTCGTACTCGTCGCAGGTCGCGACGAAGGCGAGCCGCGGCTACCTCGCGGCCGTCCCCGGGTACTCCAACCACGGCTGGGGCGTCGCGGTCGACCTCGGCGGCGGCGTGCAGAGCTTCGGCACCGCGCAGTACGAGTGGCTGCGGGCCAACGCCCCCGCCTTCGGCTGGGACAACCCCGACTGGGCCCGTCCGGGTGGCAAGAAGCCCGAGGCATGGCACTGGGAGTACACGCCCCTCCCCTGACGAGGTAGCGCACAGCCCGCCGAAGTAGCGCGCCCCTCCGCGAAGTAGCGCACAGCCCGCCGAGGTAGCGCACAGCCCGCCGAGGTAGCGCGTCGCTCGCCGAAGTAGCGCAGATGCCCGACGTCGGTACCGGCGTCGGGCATCTCCGTCTCTGTTCGTCCGTGATCGGCCGCCGGAAGGTGACGAACGCGGACGGAGGTCGCGCTACCTCGCGAGCCCGAGCGCTACCTCGCCAGCTCGCGCGCTACCTCGCGAGCCGGAGCGCTACCTCGCGGTCAGGCCCAGCCGAGCTCGTGGAGGCGGTCGTCGTCGATGCCGAAGTGGTGCGCGATCTCGTGCACGACGGTGATCGCGACCTCCTCGACAACGTCCTCGCGCGTGTCGCAGATGGCGAGCGTCGGGTTGCGGAAGATCGTGATGCGGTCGGGCAGCGAGCCCGCGGCCCAGAACTGCCCGCGCTCGGTGAGCGGGACGCCCTCGTAGAGGCCGAGGAGCTCGGGCTCCTCGGCGGGCGCGTCGTCCTCGACGAGCACGACCACGTTGTCCATGAGCGCCGCCAGGTCGGCCGGCACCATGTCCAGGCCGTCGCGGACGGCGTCCTCGAACTCGTCGCGACTCATCTCGACCACCACGGGGACCATCCTGCCCGGTCCGGGAGCGGACCGGCTCCCCCGGTATGCTTGCGGTCGTCCGGCCCCCATCGTCTAGCGGCCTAGGACCCCGCCCTTTCACGGCGGTAGCACGGGTTCGAATCCCGTTGGGGGTACTCCACGGGCGCCCCGGCGCCCACGGGGAGGGGCGTTCGCGCAGGTCAGCGGCCGATTTCAGGATCACGCCGACCATGGGGTACGCTTCTTCTCGGCTCGAACGAGCCCCTCCGGTCGGGAGGTCCACCGATCATGGCCCTGTAGCGCAGTTGGTTAGCGCGCCGCCCTGTCACGGCGGAGGTCGCGGGTTCAAGTCCCGTCAGGGTCGCGCATGACGCGCCCGGTTCGTCGGCAACGGCGCCCCGGGCGTTCGTGTCACGGCTCTGTAGCTCAGTTGGTAGAGCGTTCGACTGAAAATCGAAAGGTCACCGGATCGACGCCGGTCGGAGCCACCTCAGAAACCCCCGGGCAGCGCCCGGGGGTTTCGTCGTTCTCGGACACGCGGACCCCTCTGAATTGCCTGGACCAGCAGGTACGGGTTGAGTGGACCGCACAAGCACCACCTCGGGATCGGAGCACGGGATGACCGACTGGGACGACGGGCGCACTCCGCCGCCCGCCGACCGGCCGCCCAGCATGGGCCGCCTGGTCGAGCAGCTGTCCGAGCAGGCGACGCGCCTCGTGCGCGCGGAGATCGCGCTCGCCAAGGCCGAGGTCGCCGAGAGGGCGAAGCGCTCGGCGATCGGGATCGGGCTGGCCGTCGTGGCCGCCGTCATCGTGCTCTACGCCGTCGGGATCCTGCTGTGGGCGGCCGTCTTCGGTCTCGCCGAGGCCTGGCCCCTGTGGCTCTCGGCGCTCGTGATCGGCGTCGTGCTCATGCTCGCCGCCGGCGCCCTGGCGTTCGTCGGGCTCAAGGTGCTCCAGCGCGCGGCGACCAAGCCGGAGACGATCGACCGCGTCAAGGACGACGTCGCGGCCGTCAAGGAGGGGATGCACCGGTGACGGAGAACCAGCCCCAGGACGCCGCCGTCGCGCGGCCGCCGATGTCGCGGCGCGAGCTCGAGGCCGAGGTGGTCCGCAGCCGCGCCGAGGTGGCGGCGACGCTCGACGCGCTCACGACCCGGCTCTCGCCGTCGTACCAGGCCGCTCAGCTCGCGCAGAGCACGCGCCGTGCGGCGTCCGACGCCGGCACGTTCGTCACGGGCGGCGGGCTGCCGTCCGGCGACGCGCGGCGGTCCCGGAACGCCAAGATCCTCCTGGGCGTGGTCGCGCTCACCGCGACGGTCGTGGCCGTCGCCGTGACGCGCGCGCTGCGCCGGTGAGCGGCGTCGTCGCCGCGGGACGCGCCCGCCCTCACTTGTCCTGAGGCTCGGCCTCCTCGGAGGCCGCGCCGAGCAGCGCCCGGACCTCGGACTCCTTGTACCGGCGGTGCCCGCCGAGCGTACGGATCGAGGACAGCTTGCCGGCCTTGGCCCACCGCGTGACCGTCTTCGGGTCGACGCGGAACAGGCTGGCGACCTCTGCAGGCGTGAGCAGATCCTCGGATTCCCCGTGGAGCGTCATCCCTGCACCTCCCTGCCACGGGACCGACGCGGGCGGCGCCCGGCATCCGACTCGGTCCCGTCGATCTATTGTGGGCAGAAAGTAGGATTGAGGCGACTTGATCGCAAGGGATTCACCCGCTTTCGACGGCGGCACCCCGTAGGGCTGGTCCGTCCAGTCTGTCCAGATCACGACGGGGGCCGTGTGAGTCCGGTCACGCCCGCCAGGGCCCGCCCCGCCGTCGGGCCAGGCCCGCGACGCACGGATGCGATCGCCACACCGCTCGGAGTGGAGGGAATGGCTCGCGACCATGTACCGTTGGAGTCTGAACAGACGAAACTTTCTCCGGGGCCGCGCGTCAGGGAACGTCGCCGCCCCGCTCCTACGTTGAGGGGGTCGGAGCCATGGGCCGCGGCCGTCAGAAGGCAAAGCAGACCAAGGTCGCTCGCGCGCTGAAGTATTACAGCCCCGAGACGAACTACCACGCACTGGAGCAAGAGCTCCGTGGTCGCAGCAGCCGGACCGACGTCGCCACCGAGGACCGCTGGGGCACCGGTGACGATGCGGAGTTCGACAACCAGTACACCGCGTGGGACGACGAGCGCTGACCTCCCACCCCGCGCTTCTCCTGGGCACGTGATCGCACGAGGGGCCGGACGGCGTCAGCCGTCCGGCCCCTCGTGCGTGCGCGGGTCCTAGCGGTAGTCGCCCACGAGCCGCACGGCGCCGCCGTGCACGCCCTTGGTGCCGCTGACGAGGTCCTCGCCCGCCGCCGCGTCGTCGAGCACGTCGACCGTGCCGAGCGTCCAGGCCGGCACGCCGAGCGCCTCGAGCCGGGCGAGCGCCGCGTCCGCGCCGTCGGCGGCGACGACGGCGACCATGCCGACGCCCAGGTTGAGCGTGTTCTCGAGGTCGCCGCGCGGCACGCCGCCGAGCTCGCGCACGACGCGGAACACGGGCGGCACCTCCCACGACGCGCGGTCGACCGTCGCGACTGTCCCCGCGGGCAGCACGCGCGCGAGGTTCGCCGCGAGCCCGCCGCCGGTCACGTGCGTGAGGGCGTGCACCTGCGCGGCCTCGTCACGGGCCAGCGCGAGCACGTCGCTCGCGTACACGCGGGTCGGCTCCAGCAGCTCCTCGCCGAGCGTGCGGCCGAACTCGTCGACGTGCCGGTCGAGCTCCCAACCCGCGTGCTTCACGACCGCGCGCACGAGCGAGTAGCCGTTGGAGTGCAGACCGCTCGACGCCATGGCGACCAGCACGTCGCCCGGGCGGACGCGCTCCGGGCCGAGCACCGCGTCGGCCTCGACGAGGCCGGTCGCCGCGCCGGCGACGTCGTACTCGTCCGGCGCGAGCAGGCCGGGGTGCTCGGCGGTCTCGCCGCCCACGAGGGCCGTGCCGGCCACCTCGCACGCGCGCGCGATGCCGCGCACGACGTCGGCGATCCGCTCGGGCACGACCTTGCCGGTCGCGATGTAGTCGGTCATGAACAGCGGCTCGGCACCGACCACGACGATGTCGTCGACGACCATGCCGACGAGGTCGAAGCCGATCGTGTCGTGCACGTCCATCGCCTGGGCGATCGCCACCTTGGTGCCGACGCCGTCGGTCGACGTCGCGAGCAGCGGCCGGCGGAACTGCCGGAACGCCGACAGGTCGTAGAGGCCGGCGAAGCCGCCCACTCCCCCGAGCACGGCCGGGCCGTGCGTGCGCCGCACCGCGTCCTTCATGAGCTCGACGGCCTTGTCACCGGCCTCGGTGTCGACCCCGGCGGCGGCGTAGGTCAGCGGTTCGGAAGTCACGTACGGGGCTCCTGCGGTCGGGGGCTCAGGGGTGGTCGAGGGCGGTGGACGCGCCGGCGCCGACGGACAGCTGGCGCAGCCCGTCCTCCGGGGCGCCGAGCGGCAGCTCGGCCTGCTCGAGCAGGTGCTTGCCGAGCTGGTCGGCGGACGGCAGCTCGATCGGGTACTTGCCGGTGAAGCAGGCCGTGCACAGCTGCGACGACGGCTGCTCGGTCGCGGCGATCATGCCCTCGAGCGAGATGTAGCCGAGCGAGTCCGCTCCGAGCGACTGCCCGATCTCCTCGACCGCGAGGCCGTTGGCGATGAGCTCGGCGCGCGAGGCGAAGTCGATGCCGTAGAAGCACGGCCACTTCACGGGCGGCGACGAGATGCGCACGTGCACCTCCGCGGCCCCGGCCTCGCGCAGCATGCGGATGAGCGCGCGCTGGGTGTTGCCGCGCACGATCGAGTCGTCCACGACGACGAGGCGCTTGCCGCGGATGACCTCCTTGAGCGGGTTGAGCTTGAGGCGGATGCCGAGCTGGCGCAGCGTGTCGGAGGGCTGGATGAAGGTGCGGCCGACGTAGGCGTTCTTCGTCAGGCCCTGGCCGAACGGGATGCCGGACTCGGCCGCGTACCCTACCGCGGCGGGCGTGCCCGACTCGGGCGTGGGGATGACGAGGTCGGCCTCGACGGGGTGCTCGCGGGCGAGCGCGCGGCCCATCTCGACGCGGGCGGCGTGCACGGAGCGCCCGTTGATCGTGTTGTCGGGGCGCGCGAGGTAGACGTACTCGAAAACGCAGCCGGCCCGCTCCGGCTCCGCGAACCTCGTCGAGCGCAGCCCGTCGGCGTCGATGCAGATGAGCTCGCCCGGCTCGACGTCGCGCACGTAGGACGCGCCGACGATGTCGAGGGCCGGCGTCTCGGACGCGACGACCCAGCCGCGCTGCAGACGGCCCAGCACGAGCGGGCGGACGCCCTGCGGGTCGCGCGCGGCGTAGAGCGTGCGCTCGTCCATGAAGACGAGCGAGAACGCACCGCGCAGGCGCGGCAGGACCTCGAGCGCCGTCTGCTCGAGCGTGTGGTCGGCGTCGCCCGCGAGCAGGGCCGTCACGAGCGCCGTGTCGGTCGTGTTGCCGCGCGCGAGCTCGCCGCGGCGCTGCGCGCCGTAGCGCTCGGCGACGAGGTTGACGAGCTCGGCGGAGTTGGTGAGGTTGCCGTTGTGGCCGAGCGCGACCGTCCCGGCCGCCGTGGCGCCGAGCGTGGGCTGGGCGTTCTCCCACGTCACGCCGCCGGTCGTCGAGTAGCGGCAGTGCCCGACGGCGATGTGGCCGGTCAGGGCGTTGAGGGCGGTCTCGTCGAACACCTGGGACACGAGGCCCATGTCCTTGTAGACGAGGATCTGCTCACCGTTGCTGGTGGCGATGCCCGCGGACTCCTGCCCACGGTGCTGCAGGGCGTACAGGCCGAAGTACGCCAGCTTCGCGACCTCCTCGCCCGGCGCCCAGACTCCGAAGACGCCGCACGCGTCCTGGGGGCCCTTCTCGCCGGGCATGAGGTCGTGGTTGAGGCGGCCGTCAGGGCGCAGGGGCATGGCACGAGTATCCCACAGGGGCCGTGTCAGCGGCCGCGCAGGCTCCGGCGGTCGGCGACGACGGCGGCGAGCCCCGCGAGCAGCGTCGTGACGGTCGTGGTCGCGGCGACCACGACCACGACGAACACCCCCGGCTTGAGCATCGGGAAGCTTCCCTCGGCGACGTCCACGAGCCACGTGCCGAGCCACAGGCCCGCCACGAGGCCGACGACCACGCCGACGGTGAAGAACGCCCCGAACTTCGGCGCACGGCGCACGCGCGCGGGGTCGACGAGCAGGTGCTCCTCGGGCCCGGCCGGCGCCTCGGGCGTGCCGGGCGCCGCGTCCGGAGCCGTGCCGCGCTCGGCGTCCAGGACCGCGTCGGGCGTCGCGGGCGTCGTGTCGGCGGGGCGGTCGGGGGTCGTGCTGCTCACCCGACGAGCCTACCCGCGCGCGAGGGGAGCCCGGCCGCGCGCCGGGCTCCCCTCGCGAGGGTCAGGCCGCGCCGAGGCCCGCCCAGGCGTTGCTCGTGCCGGGCTCGACGCCGCGGCTGCGGCGCTGGGCCTCCCACAGGTGCCCCTCGTGCACGACGACGTCACCACGCACGTAGAGGCCCGACGCCGTCCACGTCGTGGCCGCGCCGTCGTGCACGACGCGGTCGCCCGCGACGTAGACCGTGCCGGCGTCCCACGCGGGCGCCGAGGGCGCCAGGTCGAGGCCCACGAGGAACGGGTCGTGGTCGGACGACCGGAAGGGCGTCGTGTCGTACAGCAGCGAGACGTTGTAGTTGTGGCGGCTGTACTCGTTGGCGATCGGCTCGTACGCGTTGATGTTCCAGATGTCGGCGCCGGTCACGACCTCGGCCGCGGCGGGCGAGGCGAGCACGTGGTCGAGCGAGCCGACCTTGCCCTCGAACATGTACGTGTACTTGCCCGTGGCCGGGCCGAGGTCGGTGTACCCGGCGTCGGTGAGCACGACGATCGGGTCCTCCTTCTCGTAGGCGTTGAAGTCGCCGACGAGCAGCACCTTGTCGGTCCCGGCGTCGGCCGCGACCTCGTCCGCGAACGCGAGCAGGGCGGTCGCCTGGCGCACGCGCGACTCGTTCGACGCGCCCTGGCCGTCGCCCTGGTCGGCGTCGCCGGGCCACGGGCCGGCCGAGCCCTTCGACTTGAAGTGGTTGGTCACGACGAGCACGTCGTCGCCCGTGTCGGCGTCGACCCCGCCCGCGGGCTGGAACACCTGCGCGAGCGGCTCGCGCGCGTTGACGAAGGCGTCCGACCCGACGAGGATCCGCGACTCGCCCACCGGCTCGGCCGCCGCCGTGCGGTACACGAACGCGTTCCGGATGACGTCCTCGTCCGCGGGCACCTCGGCCGGCGACGGGACGTACGCCCACGTGCCCGCGCCGTCGTGCTCGTTGAGCGCGTCGACGAGGTCGGACAGCGCCTGGTCGCGCGGCTTGCCGAAGTGGACCGAGTTCTCGATCTCCTCGAGCGCGACGACGTCCGCGCCGAGGCCCGAGATCGCGGCGACGATCTTGGCCTCCTGGCGCTCGAGGTCCTCCGCCTCGGCCGCGCCGCGGGCGAGGCAGCCGCCGCGCACGGTGACGGGGTCGCCCACGCGGTCGGTGTAGTACGTGCAGCCCGACAGCTGGTCGCCGGTCGTCGTGAAGTAGTTGAGCACGTTGAACGTGCCGACCCGCAGGTTCCCCCCGACGTCGGCCGGGCTCGCCTCACGCGTGTCCTCGAACACCGCCTGCTGGACGGTGTCGGCGACGTCGGGCGTCAGGTGCGTCAGCGGCTGGAACGCCCACGCGTCGTAGCGGTAGTCGAGGATGACCGGCGTCGTGAAGGTCACCGCGGCACCCACGCGGACGGGGTCGCCGCCGGTGAGCCACGGCAGCGGCTTGGAGCTGTTGGCCGACGTCGAGTAGTTCGTCGTCGCGCCGTCGTCGAGCAGCACGGCCCGGGCCGCGTTGTCGGCCACCTGGGCGTGGTACTCGGGCGACAGCGGCCGGCCGACCGAGGTCGGCTGGACGAGCGGCGTCGTGCCGGCCGCGAGGCCGATCGTGCCGTAGTAGTTGGTCGAGTAGTTGTCGGTGACCGTGAAGTCGCCCTGCGGTGCGAGCAGCATGCCCTCGAGCGCCTCACGCTCGGCCTCCGTGGCGGGCCAGGTGGTCGTGGTGGGCTTGACCTCCTGCGCCGGCTCGTCGAGCACGGTCCAGCTCGTCGCCGAGACCTGCGTCAGGCCGAAGTGCTCGTGCACCTGGCCCGTGACCTCGACGTGGTCGCCGATGCGCAGCTGCTGCGCCGCGGCCGACGAGTAGACGAAGACGGCGTCGGACGCACCGGGCGTCGGGTCGTCGGCCGGGTCCCCGCCCGTGCCCTCGGTCTGGACGTAGACGCCGTCGAAGCCGCCGGTCGGGTACGCGGCGGTGACGACGCCGCGGGTCGTGACCGTCTGCCCGACGAGCGGCGACGCCGCCCCCGTGCCCTGGATCTCCGCGATCGGCACGACCTCGCCGGGCTCGGGCTCCGGGTCGGGGTCCTCGCCGCCGCCCGTCGAGCCGCTGTTCTGCGGGTCCGGCACGCCGGCGCGGAAGTCGGCCGCGTTGTCGACCGTGTTGGCGTGCTCGACGCGCGCGACCGCGGTGGCGTTGGTCGTGCCGGGCGCCGGACCCGAGCCGAGGAAGGTGTTCGTCGTCGCGCCCCAGCCGACCAGGTCGACGACGTCGGTGGCGTCGGCGCACGCGGCGCCGAGGCAGGTGAGGCGCTGCGTCGAGCTGACGAGCGCGACCTTGCCGCCCGTGCCCGACATCGCGATCGACCCCTCGACGTCCGGCGTCGGCAGGTCGGGCAGGTCGCGGTTGCTGCCGTAGGCCTGCCCCACGAGGAACGAGCCGCCCGCCGGGATCACGCCGGTGAGGTCGGTCTGGGAGGCCCACGCGGTGCCCGTCGCGGAGCCGTACTGGATCGACCAGCCGTCGAGCGAGACCGGCGCGTCCGTCGGGTTGTGCAGCTCGACGTAGTCCCGGTCGAGGACGGCGCCGCTGTTGCCGCCGCCCCCGTAGACCTCGTCGATGACCACCGGGGCGTCGACCGACGGGACCGCGACGGCAGGCGCCGCGAGCGCGGCGGAGGCGGGCAGGGCGAGCGCCGCGAGCAGGGCGGCGGTGGCCGACCCTCTCCGGCGCGGCGAGGGGTGCGTGGTGCTCACGCTGGCTCCTTCGGCAGGATGGCGATGGTTGCACCCACCCCACCAGGGCCGCGTGAACCGCTGCTGAACCGCAGGTCACGAACGGATGGCGGGTGGTACCGACCGTGTGTGCGCCGAGGTTAGCGGAGCCGACCGACACCGGGACCGACGACACCCTCGCGGCACCCTCGCCGCGCGGCTCAGTCCCGCTCGCGCGCCGCCTGGAGCGGCAGCAGGCCCGACAGATCGGACCGCTCGCCCGACGCGTGCACGCGGCCCGCGGCGACGGCGTCGGCCCACGACATGCGCCCGGTGACGAGCGCGAGCCACGTCTCGACGTCGGCCTCGACGACGTTGGGCGGCGTGCCGCGCGTGTGCCGCGGGCCGGCCACGGCCTGCACCGCCCCGGCGGGCGGCACGCGCACCTCGACCGCGTTGCCGGGCGCGACGTCGGCGAGCTCCTCGAGCGTGAAGCGCACGGCCGTCGTCGTCTCGGCGCGCCCCGCCTCGCCGCGCAGCCACGCCGCGACCGCGGCGCGCCCCGCGGCGGGATCGGTCCGTCGTCGTGCAGGCATGCCGGAACGATAACCGGCGTGGCGTGCGGCGCCGGGCCCTCAGGCCAGGTGGAACAGCACGCGGCGCTCGGCCACGTCCGCCTCCGCGAGCACGACCTTGACGCGCTCGCCGAGCGGCAGGTCGGTGCCCTCGACCCGGGCGCGGACCGCCGGGTCGCGCAGCACGACGAGGCCGCGCTGCGAGCCGTCCTCGCGGCGGTCGTCGACGTCGACGACGACCGCGTCGAACGTGCGGCCCTCGCGCCCGTGGAGCAGAGCCGCCTCGACGACGTCGACGCACGCCCGCTCGAACGCGGCCGCACGCCGGCCCGCCTCGGCCATGGTCGCGGGCAGCCCGGGCAGCGCGTCGAGCACCCAGCGCGGCGTCGTGCGGCCCGCCGCGTGCGCGAGGCAGATCTCGGCCGCGTAGCGGTCGACGAGGCGGCGCAGCGGCGCGGTCACGTGCGCGTACTCCGCGGCGATCGCGCCGTGGCTCGCGTCGACCGGGGCGGAGACGACCGCGCCGTCGGCGCCCGGCATGCCGAAGGCGAGGTAGTCCGCCCCGCGGAAGAGCGTCGTCGCCTCGTTGAGGAACGCGGCATGGGCCGGACGGCGGGACTCGAGCGTGCGCAGCAGCTGCCCGTAGGTGACGTCGTCGGGCCAGTCGATGCCGAGCGCGCGGGCCGTGCGTCGGAGCCGGGCAACGTCGCGCGGGTCGGCCTCGGGCAGCGTCCGGAGGACGCCCACGCCGGCCTCGCGCATGAGGCGCGCGGCGACGATGCCCGTGAGGAGCGAGATCTGCGCGTTCCAACCCTCGACCGGCAGGGTGCGCCGGAACTCGAGCGTGAACGAGCCGTCCTGCCGCTGCGCGACCTCCTGCTCGGGCACGTCGAGCGAGACGCCGCCGCGGTCGCGCTCGCGCTCCTGGCGCAGCCGCCCGACGTCGGCCAGCAGCGCGAGCGACTCGGGCGCGGTGCCGGCGTCGAGCGCGGTCTGCGCCTCGCCGTACGTGAGCCGGGCGCGCGAACGGACGATCGCCCGCGCGACGGCGGTGCTCACGATCTCGCCCGAGGGGTCCAGCCCGATCGTCCACAGCACGGCGGGGCGGTCCTCGCCGGGCAGCAGGCTCGCGGCGCCCTCGGAGAGCACCTTGGGGTGCAGCGGCGTCTTGGTGTCCGGGCCGTAGACCGTCATGCCGCGGCGGTGGAGCTCGGCGTCGAGCATGCTGCCGGGGGTGACGAAGGCCGCGACGTCGGCGATGGCGTAGCGGACGATGTAGCCGTTGCCGGACGACGCGACGTGGACCGCCTGGTCGAGGTCGAGCGAGCCCGGCGGGTCGATGGTCACGAAGTCGATGTCGCGCCGGTCCTGGCGGTTCTGCCAGACGTCCCGCGCGGCGCACTCCTCGGCCTCGGCGAGCACGTCGGCGGGGAACATCGCCGGCAGGCCGAGCTCCGCGCGCAGCGCTGCGAGCGCGTCCGCGACGTCGTCGGACCGGGTCGTGGCGAGTCGGAGATGTCGGGTCGGCACGGCACGACGGTAAGACCGCAGGCCGCGGCGCGCTCGGCGAACCGCCGCGGGAGGGCCGGTCCCGGTTCTCCTGCGGCGCCCCCGTCGGATATCTTGACATCAAGCAATCTCGACGTCGCAGGAGCATCGCTGCATCATGACCAACGAGTCAACGATCATCTACACGCACACCGACGAGGCGCCGCTGCTCGCGACGTACTCGTTCCTCCCGATCGTCCAGGCGTACGCGGCGAAGGCCGGCGTGAACGTCGAGACGCGTGACATCTCCCTCGCCGGGCGCATCCTCGCGCAGTTCCCGGAGCACCTCACCGACGAGCAGCGGGTCGGCGACGCGCTGGCCGAGCTCGGGCAGCTCGCGACCACGCCCGAGGCGAACATCATCAAGCTGCCGAACATCTCGGCGTCGGTGCCGCAGCTCAAGGCCGCGATCGCCGAGCTGCAGTCCCAGGGCTACGCGATCCCGGACTACCCCGAGGAGCCGCGCACCGACGAGGAGCGCGAGATCCGCGCCCGGTACGACAAGGTCAAGGGCTCGGCGGTCAACCCCGTCCTGCGCGAGGGCAACTCGGACCGCCGCGCCCCTGCCGCGGTCAAGAACTACGCGAGGACGCACCCGCACCGCATGGGCGCCTGGTCGCCCGAGTCGCGGACGAACGTCGCCACGATGGGCCACGACGACTTCTTCTCCAACGAGAAGTCCGTCGTCATGCCGGCCGCCGACACCCTGACCATCCGGCTGCGCACCGCCGAGGGCACGACCGTCCTCAAGGACGGCATCGCGGTCGAGGAGGGCGAGGTCGTCGACGCGACGTTCATGTCCGTCGCCGCGCTGCGCGAGTTCCTCGCCGAGCAGATCGCCCGCGCCAAGTCGGAGGGCGTCCTGTTCTCGGCCCACCTCAAGGCGACGATGATGAAGGTCTCCGACCCGATCATCTTCGGCCACATCGTCCAGGCGTTCTTCCCGGCGCTGTTCGAGCAGTACGGCGACCAGCTCAAGGCCGCGGGCATCTCGCCGAACGACGGGCTCGGCGGCCTGCTCGCCGCCGTCGACCGCCTGCCCGACGGCGAGGCCATCAAGGCCGCCGTCGAGCAGGGCCTGGCCGACGGCCCGGCACTCGCCATGGTCGACTCGGACAAGGGCATCACCAACCTGCACGTGCCGTCCGACGTCATCATCGACGCGTCGATGCCCGCGATGATCCGCAGCGGCGGCCACATGTGGGGGCCCGACGGCGCGGAGCACGACACGCTCGCCGTCATCCCCGACTCGTCGTACGCGGGGGTCTACCAGACCGTCATCGACGACTGCCGCGCGAACGGCGCGTTCGACCCGACGACGATGGGCTCGGTGCCCAACGTCGGCCTCATGGCCAAGAAGGCCGAGGAGTACGGCTCGCACGACAAGACGTTCGAGATCCCGGCCGACGGCACGGTCGAGGTCGTGAACGCCGCGGGCGAAGTGCTGCTGTCCCACGACGTCGCGGCCGGTGACATCTGGCGCGCGTGCCAGACCAAG
Source organism: Isoptericola variabilis 225 (assembly GCF_000215105.1). Taxonomy (GTDB): domain Bacteria; phylum Actinomycetota; class Actinomycetes; order Actinomycetales; family Cellulomonadaceae; genus Isoptericola; species Isoptericola variabilis_A. The sequence goes on along the minus strand of NC_015588.1, from coordinate 360,157 downwards.
GACGTCGCGATCCGCGACTGGGTCAAGCTCGCCGTCAACCGCGCCCGCGCCACGGGCGTGCCGGCTGTGTTCTGGCTCGACGCGAACCGGGCGCACGACGCCAACCTCATCGCCAAGGTCGAGACCTACCTCGGCGAGCACGACACCGAGGGCCTCGAGCTGCTCGTCATGGCCCCGGCCGAGGCGTGCGCCTACTCGCTCGAGCGCATCCGCAAGGGCCTCGACACCATCTCGGTCACCGGCAACGTGCTGCGCGACTACAACACGGACCTCTTCCCGATCCTCGAGCTCGGGACGTCGGCCAAGATGCTCTCGATCGTGCCGCTCATGAACGGCGGCGGCCTGTTCGAGACGGGCGCCGGCGGCTCGGCCCCCAAGCACGTCCAGCAGCTGCTCGCCGAGAACTACCTGCGCTGGGACTCGCTCGGCGAGTTCTTCGCGCTGGCGGCGTCGTTCGAGCACCTGTCGGGCGTGGCGGGCAACCCGCGCGCGAAGGTCCTCGCCGACACGCTCGACCGTGCGACGGGCACGTTCCTCAACGAGGACAAGTCCCCGACGCGTCGCGTCGGCGGCATCGACAACCGTGGCTCGCACTTCTACCTCGCGCTCTACTGGGCGCAGGAGCTCGCCGCGCAGTCCGACGACGCCGAGCTCGCCGCGACGTTCGCCCCGCTCGCCGAGCAGCTCGCCGCCGCCGAGTCGACCATCGTCGACGAGCTGCTGTCGGTCCAGGGCAACCCGGCGGACATCGGCGGCTACTACCGCCCCGACCCGGCCAAGGCGTCCGCCGTCATGCGCCCGTCGGCGACGTTCAACCAGGCGATCGACGCGCTCTAGTGCCGAGGTAGCGCTCATCTCGCCGAGGTAGCGCTCTTCTCGCCGACGTAGCACGCCCCTCCACCCACGCGGGTGGAGGGGCGTCGCTGTGTGACTCGACGTGAGACGCGTTCCCTCGACGCGTCACCAGGACCAGCCGCGCGAGCTCAGCTCGAGCTCCTCGCGCAGACGCTCCTCGGCCGCGGCGTGCTCGCCGAGCCGCAGCGGCACGTCCTCGACCGGCAGCGCGGAGAGCCGGCAGGCCTCGCGGAGCAGCGCGTCGTAGGCGCCCTGCACGGCACGCCAGTGGTGGGCGCGGGCGAACACGTCCGGATCCTCGTCGACCTTGCGCAGCTCGGCCGCGAGCTCGCCGAGGCGCATCTGGATCGCGAGCGTCACGAGCGGGTCGGCCTCGCCGGCCCGACGGCGGAGGTCGCGGCGGGCGACGGCCTCACGGTGCTCGTCGGAGCGCAGCCACGAGCGGACGGCGGTCGCGGCCACGATCAGGGCCGTCGTCGTCAGGAGCGCCAGCTGCCACGTCATCGGAGCACCCCGTAGGTCCAGAGGGTTCCAGTCTAGGAACCTCTCTCCCCCGTGAGAACGCCTTTCTCGGGGTCAATCCTTCCCGTCCGGGCGCTCCTCCTCACCGGGCAGGTAGGCGATGCAGGCGTCGAGGTCGACGCCGAACGGGGCGCCCTCGGCCGGCGTCCGGACGATGTCGAGCCGGCGGCGCTCCTGCTCCTCGGTGACGTGCGCGCGGCCGGGCTGGAAGATCACGAGGAGCGCGACGACGACCGCGGTGACCCACCCGGCCACGACCCGAACGCTACCGCTGAACCTGTCAGAAGGCTGGTGGGCCAGAGCCCACCACGCTTCTGACACGCCGCGGTGCCGGGCCGGCCTGTCAGAAGGCTGGTGGGCCAGGGCCCACCACCTTTCTGACAGGGTCAGCCGAAGATGCGCGGGAGCGTGCCCTCGAACGCCTCACGGGCCTCGTCGAGGCCGATCTCGAACGAGAGTCCCTCGAACGCGCCGGAGACGACGAGCGCGTCGCCGCCGGTCTCGCCGAGCGGCGCGACCGGCACGCCGGCCGCCTGCGCGAGCGCCACGAGCTCCGCCTCGCGCGACGGCTCGACGGCGACGAGCGCGCGCGCCGTCGACTCGCTGAACAGCGCGGCGAACGGCGTGACGCCGTCGCGCTCGGTGACGAGGTCGAGCGCGACGCGCGCGCCGACGCCGTACCGCAGCGACGCCTCGAGCAGGGCCTGGGCGAGGCCGCCCTCGGACAGGTCGTGCGCGGCGACGGCGAGCCCGTCACGGCGCGCGCCCACGAGCACGGACGCGAGCGCCTTCTCGGCGGCGAGGTCCACGCGCGGGGGCAGGCCGCCGAGGTGCCCGTGCTCGACGTCGGCCCACGCCGAGCCGTCGAGCTCGTCGGCGGTCGCGCCGAGCAGCAGGACGGACAGCCCCTCGCGCCGCCAGCCGGACGGCACGGCGGTGCGGACGTCGTCGATCACGCCGAGCACGCCGACGACAGGCGTCGGGTGGATCGACGAGTCGATCTGCCCGGGCTCGCCCGTGCCGTTGTAGAGCGAGACGTTGCCGCCCGTGACCGGGACGCCGAGCTCCTGGCACGCGTCCGCGAGGCCCTCGATGGCCTCGACGAGCTGCCACATCGAGTCGGGGTGCTCGGGCGAGCCGAAGTTGAGGCAGTCGGTGACGGCGAGCGGCTTCGCGCCCGTCGTCGCGACGTTGCGGTACGCCTCGGCGAGGGCGAGCGCCGCGCCGGCGCGCGGGTCGAGCTTGCCGTAACGGCCGTTGGCGTCGGTCGCGAGCGCCACGCCGAGCCCGGTCGACTCGTCGACACGCACCACGCCGCCGTCGTCGGGCTGCGCGAGCGCGGTGTTGCCCTGGACGAAGCGGTCGTACTGGTCGGTCACCCACGCCTTGGAGCAGAGGTTCGGCGACGCGAGCAGCCGCAGCGCGGTCTCCCGCAGCTGAGAGCCCGACGACGGACGGGCGAGCCCCGCGGCGACCGTCGTGTCGGCCTGCAGCGCGTCCTGCCAGGCGGGCCGCGCGTAGGGGCGCTCGTAGACCGGGCCCTCGTGCGCGACCGTGCGCGGGTCGACGTCGACGATGCGCTGGCCGTGGTGGTCGATGGTGAGGCGCCCGGAGTCGTTGACCTCGCCGATGACCGACGTCTCGACGTCCCACTTGCGCGTGATCGCGAGGAACTCGTCGAGCTTGTCCGGCCGGACGACGGCCATCATCCGCTCCTGCGACTCCGACATGAGGATCTCGCCCGCGTTGAGCGTGGGGTCGCGCAGGAGCACGTCGTCGAGGTCGACGTGCATGCCGCCGTCGCCGTTCGACGCGAGCTCCGACGTCGCGCACGAGATGCCGGCCGCGCCCAGGTCCTGGATGCCCTCGACCACCTGCGCCGAGTACAGCTCGAGGCAGCACTCGATGAGGACCTTCTCCATGAAGGGGTCGCCGACCTGGACCGACGGGCGCTTGGCCGGGACACCGTCCTCGAACGTCTCCGACGCGAGGATCGAGGCGCCGCCGATGCCGTCGCCGCCCGTGCGGGCGCCGAAGAGCACGACCTTGTTGCCGACGCCCGACGCGTTGGCGAGGTGGATGTCCTCGTGGCGCAGCACGCCGAGGCACAGGGCGTTGACGAGCGGGTTGCCCTGGTACGAGGCGTCGAACACGAGCTCGCCGCCGATGTTGGGCAGGCCGAGCGAGTTGCCGTAGCCGCCGACGCCGGACACGACGCCGTGCACGACGCGCGCGGTGTCGGGGTGGTTGACGTCGCCGAACCGCAGCTGGTCCATGACCGCCACGGGGCGCGCGCCCATCGAGATGATGTCGCGGACGATGCCGCCGACGCCCGTCGCGGCGCCCTGGTACGGCTCGACGAACGACGGGTGGTTGTGCGACTCGACCTTGAACGTGACCGCCCAGCCGTCGCCGATGTCGACGACGCCGGCGTTCTCGCCGATGCCGACGAGCAGGTGCTCCTTCATCTCGTCGGTGACGCGCTCGCCGAACTTGCGCAGGTGCACCTTCGACGACTTGTACGAGCAGTGCTCCGACCACATGACCGAGTACATGGCCAGCTCGGCGGCCGTCGGGCGGCGCCCGAGGATGTCGCGGATGCGCTGGTACTCGTCCGGCTTGAGGCCGAGCTCGGCGTACGGCTGGGTCTCGTCGGGCGTCGCGGCGGCGTTCTCGACCGTGTCGAGGACGGGGCGGGGGGTGCTCACAGCCTGATCGGCAGACGCGGTCATGGGTTCCCTCGGGTCGCACGGAGGGCTCGGACCGGGTGATCACCGCGCCGCGGGGCGGCGGGCGGCATCCGGCGTCGGTCCGGGCCTAGGGGCGCGCGGGGCGGCGCGGTGCCCAGTCTACCGGCGCGCCGCGGCGCCCCGGTCCCCGGCCCGACGCCGCACGCTTCAGCCGCGCTGCACGGTGCGTGAGGAGAAGTCGATGGACGCGGGCGCGGCCCGGGCCGGAGCATGGGGCGCATGCCGCTGCGCCACGCCCTGCTCGCCGTCCTCGTCACCGTGGTGTGGGGCGTGAACTTCCTCGCGATCGACGTCGGCGTCGCCGACGTGCCGCCGGCGCTGTTCGTCGCGATCCGGTTCGCGGTCGTGCTCGTGCCCGCGATCTTCCTCGTGCCGCGGCCGGCCGCCCGGTGGCGCGACGTCCTCGCCGTGGGCCTCTTCATGAGCCTGGGCCAGTTCGGCCTGCTGTACACAGCCCTCGCGTTCGGCATGCCGCCCGGGCTCGCGTCGCTCGTCCTGCAGGCGCAGGTCGCGTTCACGGTGCTGTTCGCCGTCGCGGCGCTGCGCGAGATCCCGACCCGCGCGCAGCTCCTCGGCGTGCTGCTCGGCGGGGCAGGCCTCGTCGTGGTCGGGCTGGGCAGGAGCGAGGCGACGCCGGCCGGCGCGTTCCTGCTCACGGTCGCGGCCGCGGCGTCGTGGGCGACGGGCAACGTGATCGCCCGCCGCGCGACCACGCGCGGCCCGCGCCCAACCCGCCCGGCCACGGGCCGCCGGTCGCCCGCCGTGGCCGGGCTGTCGATGACGGTGTGGTCCGCGCTCGTCGTGCCGGTGCCGATGCTCGCGCTCGCCGTCGCGCTCGACGGGCCCGCCGCCGTCGGGCACGCGCTGACGCACCTCACGCCCGCGGCGATCGTCTCGACGCTCTACACCGCGTGGCTCGCGAGCCTGTTCGGCTACGGCGTGTGGAACACGCTGCTCGCGCGGCACCCCGCCTCGGCGGTCGTGCCGTTCACGATGCTCGTGCCGGTCGTCGGGATGCTCGCCGCGTGGCTCGTGGTCGGAGAGCGACCCAACCTCGCGGAGGCCGCGGGCGGCGTCCTCCTGCTGGTGGGCGTGGCCGTGACCAGCGGCGTCGTCCGCGTGCGCCGCCGGGTCCGCCCCGACCCTTCCGCGCACTACCACAGAGTGGTTTGATTCGCTCGTGGACCTCCTGCGCACGTTCGACCGCGACGCCTTCGAGTACGGGCTGGCGGCGTGGTCCTGGCTGGGGGTCCGCGGCAGGACGCCGCGCTTCGCCACCGCGTTCGGCGACGTCTTCCTCGAGTCGCTCGAGGGGTGGTGGTTCCTCGACACGGTCGAGGGCTCGCTCCGGCTGCGCTGGTCGACCGCCGTGGAGATGTACGCGGAGCTCGAGTCGCCCGACGGCCGCGCCGAGATCCTCCTGCAGGACGTCGTCGACGACGCCGCGCGACGCGGGGCCACGCTGCGGCCCGACGAGGTCTTCGCGTTCACGCCGCACCCCGCCGTGGGCGGCCGGCTCTCCGCCGACTGCGTCGAGCCCGTCCGGTTCGAGCTCGCGCTGCGGCTCGCCGGCCGGCTGCACGAGCAGCTGCGCGTGCCGGCGTCGCCGCTCCTGCTGGGCCACGTGACCGCGCCGGCCGCCTCCCCGGGTGACGTCTGGTCACGATGACGTCACGCTCCGGCGCGCCCAGATGCGCCGGGCGACAACCTGTCGTCTCCTGGAACCGTACGCACACGACGGTCGTCACGGTTCCCCGGGAGGCAGCACATGAAGCGCGTGCTCGTCGCAGGCACCGTCGTCGCGCTGGGCGACGGCACGCTGCTCGGCACGGCGCTGGCCCTCGGGTGGCGGACGACGGCGATCGTCGCCCTGGCCGTCGGGGTCGTGGGCGCGGTCCTCGTCGCGATGCTCACGCCGCCGCCGCGCGCCGTCGCGCAGCCCGGCACCGTGACGCTCGGGCTGCCGGTGCGCGAGCCCGAGCCGGTGACGGACGAGCGGCCCGCCGCGACGAGCCAGGGCGAGGACGTCCCGGCGTCGCCGGTCGGGTCCACCCCCTCGCCCGTCGCGGCGTAGCGCGCGACGCGCGGCGGCGTCAGGACCGCAGTCGCGTCCCCATCTTGTGCAGCGCCTTCTCCGAGACCGGCGCGTCGCCCGAGGCGCGCAGCCGGGCGAGATGGGCGCGAGCCTCCTCCTGCCGTTGCGCCTCGGCGCCCGACGCGATCTTCGCGCGCAGGTGGTCCTGGCCGTAGCCCCACGCGTCGACGAGCTCGACGGCGAAGGGGCGCAGGCGCAGGAGCAGCCGGTCGACGTAGCTCGTGACGGTGCGGGCCCGCTGCGCGGACAGGCGGCCGTTGAGCAGGTACCACGCCATGTTGCGCTCGATGACCGTGAGGCCGAAGACGTCGCGCAGCCAGGTGAGCACGCGGCGCGTGCCCGGGTCCTCGATCGTCTCGAGCGCCTCGGTGAACGCCGACCACCGCAGCAGGTCGGCGTGCGCCTTCGCGGCCTCGACGAGGGCGACCTGGTTCTCGTCGAAGATCCGGGCGGCCGTCTCCGGGTCGGCCTTCTGCGCGGGCCGCAGGGCGAGCGCGGCCTGCTCGACCATCTCCGCGACGCGGTCGGCGAGCAGTTCGCGCTGGGTCTCGGGGTCGCGCAGGTGCCCCGCCGCGCGCCGCGGGTCGCCGACGTCGGCGATCGTCTGCCCGAAGCGGCGCAGCCCGGTGCGGTGCAGCGCCGCGTCGGTGGCCTGGTCGACGACGAACCGGGCGGCACCGGCCGGCGTCTTGGTGGCGGCCTTGAGGTGCTTGCCGTAGTCGCTCACGAGGCGCTTGGCCACGAGCTGGAGGAGCACCGTGTTGTCGCCCTCGAACGTGGCGTAGACGTCCAGGTCGGCGCGCAGGCTCGTGATGCGGTTCTCGGTGAGGAAGCCCGCGCCGCCGCACGCCTCGCGGCACTCCTGCAGCGTGTCGAGCGCGAACCGGGTCGACGTCGCCTTGAGCGCGGCGGCCGTCGTCTCGAGGTCCTCGCGCTGCTCGGGCATGTCCTTGGCACCAGAGAAGACGTCGTCGAACAGGTCGAGCAGGCGGTCGTGCGAGAAGTGCGCCGCGTAGACCTCCGCGATCCGCGGCAGGAGCCGACGGCGGTGCGTCGCGTAGTCGAGCAGCACCGTCTCCTCGACGGGCGAGGCGCTCGCGAACTGCCGGCGCTCCGCGCCGTACCGCGTGGCGATCGCGAGCCCGATCTTCGACGCGGCGATCGCGGCGCCGTCGAGGGAGACGCGGCCCTGGACGAGCGAGCCGAGCATCGTGAAGAAGCGCCGGCCGGGGCTCTCGATCGGCGACGAGTACGTGCCGTCGGGCGCGACCGAGCCGTACCGCGCGAGCAGGTCGGTGCGCGGCACGCGCACGTGGTCGAAGTGCAGCCGCCCGTTGTCGACGCCGCGCAGGCCGCCCTTGAGGCCGTCGTCCTCGCCGCCGACGCCGGGCAGGAACTCCATGGTCTCGGGGTCGCGGATCGGCACGTAGAAGCAGTGGACGCCGTGGTTGACGCCCTTGGTGACGAGCTGCGCGAAGACGGTCGCCGCGGTCGCGTGCACGGCCGCGTTGCCGAGGTAGTCCTTCCACGCCGCGCGGAACGGCGTGTGGATGACGAACTCCTCGGTCTCGGGGTCGTACGTCGCCGTCGTGGCGATCGACGCGACGTCGGACCCGTGGCCCGTCTCGGTCATGGCGAACGCGCCCGGCACCGACAGGTCCATCGCGCCCGGGAGCAGGCGGTCCTGCTGCTCGGGCGTGCCCAGGTGGAGGATCGCCGAGGCGAACAGGCCCCACTGCACGCCGGCCTTGATCTGCAGCGACGGGTCGGCCGCGACCATCTCCTCGAAGCCCGCGAGGTTCGCGCCGTGCGCGTCGCCGCCGCCGAGCCGCTCGGGGAACGCGAGCCAGACCTGCTTGTCCTCGTCGGCGACCATGAGCCGCAGCTGCTCGAGCACGCGCTCGCGGTGCTCGTCCATGGACAGCGACTCGTCCTTCCAGAAGCGCGGGTCCGCGGCGCGCTCGCGCGCGCGGCGGCGCTCGTCGGGCCAGCGGCCCAGGAGGTGGGCCGCGAGGCCGTCGACGTCGACGCGCGGCTCCGGCTTGCTCGCCGACGTCCCGTCGGCCGGCACGCGGTCGGGTTCCGCGTCGTGCCGGCCCGCAGGACGGTCGGAGCGCTGGTCGGACATCGTGGTCATCGGGTCTCCTGCGTGCGTGCGTGGGTGGGGTGCGTGAGGTGCTCGTCGTGGTGGAGCACGCCGACCGGGCCGTTCCACAGCCAGAGCGTCACCTGCTCGGTGAGCTCCTCGCGGGTCAGCCGGCCGCCCTCCGGGCCGCCGTCCGGGTGCGCGAGCCACCACTCGCCCGCGCCGCGGACGAAGCCGACGGCTCCGGCCGCCCACGCGGCCGCCGTCGCCGGCGGCACGTGCACCGCCCGCGCGAACGGCTCGGCGACGAGCTCGATGACGGAGTCGAGGTAGGCGCCGAGCGGCGCCTCCTGCTCCGGCCCGTCGGTGGCGGGCCCGTTGCCCCCGATCGCCGTCCGCGTGACGAACCAGTAGACGTTCGGGGAGTGCTCGATCATCTCGAGGTAGACGCGGACCATCGCCCGCAGCGCGGCGTGCGGCGTCGGCGCCGACCGCGCGGCCTCGCGCAGCGCGTCGTGCATCGTGGCGACGACGTTCGCCGCCACGGCCAGCCGCAGGCCGGCCTTGTCCTCGAAGTACCGGTACACGATCGACTTGGACGTGCCCGCCTCGGCCGCGATCTCGTCCATCGAGACCCCGGGCCCCACGCGGTGCACGGCCTTGCGCGCCGCGCGCACGAGCTCGGCCCGCCGGGCCGCTCGGTGGTCGTCCCAGCGTGTCGAGCGTCCGTCCACGGCCGTCGTCGCCCGTGTCGTGCGATCCGTCATGTGATCAGCCTCACGAGACCGAGAGTATCAGGTACTGTGAGTCCTACCTGACCGACGGAGCGAAGGACTCACCGTGGCTACACGCAAGACCACCAACGGCACCACCCCCGGCGCCTCCTCCGGGGCGGCCGGTTCCGCACGGACGCCGCAGGTGCGCGACGCCGTCATCGTCGGCGGCAACCGCATCCCGTTCGCGCGCGCCGGCAAGAAGTACGCCGACGCCTCCAACTCCGAGATGTTCACCGCGGCCCTCGAGGGCCTCGTCGCCCGCTTCGGGCTGCAGGGCGAGCGCCTCGGCGAGGTCGTGGGCGGCGCGGTCCTCAAGCACTCGCGCGAGTTCAACATGGTCCGCGAGGCGGTGCTCGGCTCGTCCCTGTCGCCCCGGACGCCCGCGTTCGACCTCCAGCAGGCGTGCGCGACGGGGCTCGAGGCCACCATCACCGTCGCCAACAAGATCCGGCTCGGCCAGATCGAGTCCGGCGTCGCCGGCGGCACCGACACGATCTCCGACGCGCCGGTCGCCGTGAGCGAGGGCCTGCGCCGGGCGCTGCTCGCGGCGTCGCACGCCAAGACCCTGCAGGGCCGCCTCAAGGCGTTCGCGAAGGTGCGTCCGGCCGACCTCAAGCCGCTCACGCCCGCGACGGACGAGCCCCGCACGGGCCTGTCGATGGGCGAGCACCAGGCCATCACGACGGCGCGCTGGGGCATCAGCCGCGAGGCGCAGGACGAGGTCGCGCTCGCGAGCCACCGGAACCTGGCCCGCGCGTGGGAGTCCGGCTTCTTCGACGACCTCGTCACGCCGTTCCGCGGCCTGACGCGCGACGACAACCTGCGTCCCGACACGTCGCTCGAGAAGCTCGCGTCGCTCAAGCCCGTGTTCGGCCGGAGCCTCGGCGAGCCCGCGACGATGACCGCCGGCAACTCGACGCCACTGACCGACGGCGCCTCGACCGTCCTGCTGGCCTCGACCGACTGGGCCGAGCAGCACGACCTGCCCGTCCTCGCCCGGTTCGTCGACGCCGAGACGGCGGCCGTCGACTTCGTGCACGGCCACGAGGGCCTGCTCATGGCGCCCGTCCACGCGGTCCCGCGCCTGCTCGCGCGCAACGGGCTCACGCTCGGCGACTTCGACGTCGTCGAGATCCACGAGGCGTTCGCGTCGACCCTGCTCGCGACGCTCGCCGCGTGGGAGGACGACGACTACTGCAAGAACGAGCTCGGCCTGCCGGGCGCGCTCGGCAGCGTCGACCGGTCCCGGGTCAACGTCAACGGCTCGTCGCTCGCGGCGGGTCACCCGTTCGCCGCGACGGGCGGGCGCATCGTCGCCACGGCGGCCAAGCTCGTCGCGCAGCGCGCGGCCGAGACGGGCAGGCCCGCCCGCGCCCTGGTGTCCGTGTGCGCCGCGGGCGGCCTCGGCGCCACGGCGATCATCGAGTCCGTCTGAGCCGAGGGAGAGACATGACCGACAGCTACACCCGGCTCGTCAACACGGGCCTGACCAAGACGCTCGCGTCCAAGCTCGGCCTGCCGCGGCCCGCGGTGCTGCGCCGCTACCGGCCGGGCGACGCCCTCACCGTCGGGCCCGTGCTCGTGCTGTCCGACGCCGCGTCCAAGCCCGACGCCGACGCGGTCGCGCAGGCCCTCCTCGGCTGGGACCTCGACGTGCGGCGCGAGCCCACCGACGACGCCCGGTGGGGCGCCGTCGTGCTCGTGCTCACCGCGGCCGAGCGGCCGACCGACGTCTCCGACGCCGTGCTCGCCCTCGGGTCGGTGCTGCGCCGGCTCGCGCCGAACGGGCGGGTCGTGACCGTCTCGCGTGCCGCGACCGACGACGACGGACCCGAGCTCGCCGCGACGCGTCACGGCGTCGAGGGCCTCCTGCGCTCGCTCGCCAAGGAGCTGCGCGCCGGGGCCACGGGCAACGGCGTCGTGCTCACCGGCGGCGCGGCGGCCGACTCGACGTCGGCCCTCGCGACGCTGCGGTTCTTCCTCTCGGCACGGTCCGCGTTCGTCGACGGCCAGCTGCTCCCGGTGGGCCCGTCGCCCGACGCCGGCGACCCCGGCCCGGCGGACCCGCGGCAGCCGCTCACCGGCCAGGTCGCGGTCGTCACCGGCGCGGCGCGCGGCATCGGCGTCTCGATCGCGAAGGTCCTCGCGCGCGAGGGCGCGACCGTCGTGTGCGTCGACGTGGCCGCGGCGGGCGAGGGCCTCGCCCGGACGGCCAACGCCGTCGGCGGCACCGCGCTCCAGCTCGACGTCACGGCGGAGGACGCGGGCACCCGGATCCTCGAGCACGCGCGGTCCCGGCACGGCCGGCTCGACGTCGTCGTGCACAACGCGGGCATCCTGCGCGACAAGCTCCTCGCCAACATGCGGCCCGAGCACTGGGACGCGGTCGTCGCGGTCAACCTCGCGGCGCAGCTGCGGATCAACGCCCAGCTCGTCGAGGCGGGCGTCGAGGGGCTGCGCATCGTGTCGCTCGCGTCGATCGCCGGCATCGCAGGCAACCGCGGCCAGACGAACTACGGCTTCTCCAAGGCGGGCGTCATCGGGCACACGCGGGCCACGGCCCCGCTCGTCGCGCGCCTCGGCGGCACGGCGAACGCCGTCGCCCCCGGGTTCATCGAGACGGAGATGACGCGCTCGATCCCGGCCCTGACGCGCGAGCTCGGGCGCCGGGCGTCGTCGCTCCAGCAGGGCGGTCTGCCCGTGGACGTGGCGGAGGCGGTCGCGTTCCTCGCGTCGCCGGCCGCGGCGGGGGTCAACGGCGAGGTGCTGCGCGTGTGCGGCCAGAGCTGGCTGGGCCGATGACGGCGACGGGGCCCACGACGTCGACGGGCGAGCCGCTGCGCGTCGAGACCCTGCCCTCGCTCCCGGGCCTCGGCGGGCTGTACGCGCGCGGCGCGGCGGCGTCGGGCCGCATCGCGGCGGGCCGCGCCCTGCCGGGCCTGCCCGGCATCGGCTCGGGCGAGCCGGCCGACGGCCCGCTCGTGCTGCCCGACGTCGCGTACCGCGTCACGGGCGTCGAGACGGCCGACCTCGCGACGCACCTGCGCGACTACCAGCGCCTGCTGCACGAGCCGGCGTCGGACGCGATGCCCGCGGGGTACCTGCACGTGCTCGCGTTCCCGCTCGCGACGGCCGTCATGGTGCGCGGCGACTTCCCGCTGCCGCTGCTCGGCATGGTGCACCTGACCAACGCGGTCGAGCACCGCGGTCCGGTGCGCGTCGGCGACCGGCTCGAGGTGCGCGCGTGGGCGGAGAACCTGCGCCCGCACCGGCGCGGCGTCCAGGTCGACCTGGTCGCCGAGGTCTGGCCCGACGGCGGCGCCGAGCGACCGGTGTGGCGCGGCGTCTCGACGTACCTCGCCAAGGGCTTCGAGGTGCCGCCCTCCACGTCCCCCGAGGACGGCGACCGGGCCCCGGCGGGCACCTGGATCCCGCCCCTGCCGACGGGCCGGTGGGCGCTCGGCCCGGGGACCGGCCGCGCGTACGGGGCCGTGTCGGGCGACCGCAACCCGATCCACCTCTCGGCGCTCTCGGCGAAGGCCTTCGGATTCCCGCGCGCGATCGCGCACGGCATGTACACCGCGGCGCGCGCGCTGGCCGACGTCGGGCACGCGCGCGGCGACGCCTACCGGTGGACGGTCGAGTTCGCCAAGCCCGTGCTGCTCCCCGGGACGGTCGACGTCGCGGTGACGCCGACCGAGGACGGGTTCGGCTACGTGGGGTGGAACGCGCGGCGGCGGCTCAAGCACTTCGAGGGCACCGTCACGCCTCTGTGACGGCCGCTCCGGGGTGCGGCAGGATCGGGCCATGACCTCCGTCGGCTGCATCTTCACGCCCTACGAGAACCCGCCGTCGCGCCTCGTGCCGTTCGCCCGCGCCGCCGAGGCGGCCGGCCTCGACGAGGTGTGGCTGTGGGAGGACTGCTTCCTCGAGTCCGGCATCGCGAGCGCCGCGGCCGTCCTCGGCGCGACCGAGCGGGTCGCGGTCGGCATCGGCGTCCTGCCCGTGCCGCTGCGCAACGCGACCCTGACCGCGATGGAGGTCGCGACGCTCGCGGGCGCCTTCCCCGGCCGGTTCCTGCCCGGCGTCGGGCACGGCGTCCAGGACTGGATGGGTCAGGTCGGCGCGCGCGTGGGCTCGCCGCTCACGCTCCTGCGCGAGCATCTCGAGGCCCTGCGCGCGCTGCTGGCCGGCGAGCGCGTGACGACGTCGGGCCGGTACGTCACGCTCGACGACGTCGCGCTCGACTGGCCGCCCGAGGTCGTGCCGCCCGTGCTCTCGGCCGCGCAGGGGCCGAAGACGCTGCGGCTCGTGGGCGAGCTGGCCGACGGCGCGGTGCTCGTCGCCGACACGGGCCTGGCCGGGGTGCGTCGCGCCGTCGGGCTCCTCGACGAGGGCCGCGCGGCGGCGGGCCTGCCCCCGTTGGCCGAGTCGCGGCCCGGCAGCGAGCGCCCCTTCCGCCTCGTCGCCAACCTCGCGGCCGCGACCGGGCCCGACGCCGTCGAGCGGCTCCGGCGCGAGTGCCGGGGCTGGAACCTCGACGTGCCCGACGACGCCGCGCTGGCCGAGTACTGCTCGTGGGGCTCGGCGGAGCAGGTGGCCGACGGGCTGCGCCGGTTCGCCGACCTGGGCGTCGACGCGCTCGTCGTGCAGCCCACGCTCGACGAGCCGGACCTTGACGGGTTGGCCGCGTTCCTCGGCGAGGAGGTCGCGCCGCTCCTGCGGTGAGGGACCTCGCGGGTCGGCCCGGGGGTCAGGCGAACGCGGCGAGCCGCTGCTCGAGCCCGGCGCGCACGTCCGGCCACTCGTCGTCGACGACCGAGAAGTACGCCGTGTCCCCCACCGACCCGTCGGCCGCGACGCGGTGCCTGCGCAGCACGCCCTCGGGCGTCGCGCCGAGCCGGCGGATCGCCGCGCACGAGCGCGTGTTGCGCGCGTCGGCCCGCAGCGCGACGCGGCGCAGGCCCCACGTCTCGAACGCGTGCCGGAACAGGAGCAGCTTGCAGGCCGGGTTCGTGACGCCGCCCCACCAGGCGCGGCCGTAGAACGTCGTCCCGATCTCGACGCGGCCCTGGGCGGGCACGAGGTCGTAGAACCGGGTCGAGCCGCGGACCTCGCCGTCGTCCTCGCCCACGACGGCGAACGCGAGCGTCCCGTCGGCGCGCCGCGCGGCGTCGACCCACGCCTCGACGTCGGCGACCGACGTCGGGACGGGCGACGTCATGCCGAACCACAGGTCCGGGTCGACCAGGGCGAGCAGGGCCGGTGCGTGCTCGGGCGCGAGCGGCTCGAGGCGGACGCCGTGCGTGGCGAGGACGAGGTCGTGGATCACGGCGTCATGCAACCACACGGGGCGGGCGCGGCCGCACCCGCCCGCACCGTAGCCTCGGACCATGGACGCCCTGCACGAGCAGACCGCCGTCACGCTCCGCGACCGCCTCCGTTCGCGCGAGATCACGCCCACGGAGGTGGTCGAGCACTTCCTGGGGCGGGTCGAGAAGCTCGGTCCGCAGGTCGGCGCCTTCGCCACCGTCACGGCCGACGCCGCGCGCGAGCGGGCCGCGGAGCTCACCGCGGGGCCGCCGTCGGGCGAGCTGTGGGGGTTGCCGAGCGGCGACAAGGACCTGTGGAACCGGGCGGGCGTGCCGACGGGGATGGGCTCGCGGGCGTTCGCGGGCGAGCACCGGTTCGTGCCCGACGTGAGCGACGACCTCGTCCTGCAGCTCGACGCCGCGGGCGCGGTGAGCCTCGGCAAGACGTCGACGCCGGAGCTCGGCTTCCCCGCGTACACCGAGCCGCTGACCGGACCCGTCGCGCGCAACCCGTGGGACCTGACGCGCGGGGCGGGCGGGTCGAGCGGCGGCGCGGCCGTGGCGGTCGCCGCGGGGCTGCTGCCGTTCGCGCCGGGGTCCGACGGCGGTGGGTCGGTGCGCATCCCGGCCGCGGCGTGCGGCGTCGTCGGGCTCAAGCCGTCGCGCGGGCTGGTGCCGGGCGGGTCGGGGCTCGAGTCGCTCGGCGGGCTCGTCGTCGCGGGCCCGCTCGCGCGCACGACGGCGGACGCCGCGCTGCTGCTCGAGGGCATGATCCCGTGGACCACGAAGGGCGAGGTGGCGCACGGGTACACGCTGCGCGCGCCGTCGGCCCGGTCCGGCGACTACCTCGCGACCGCGCTGTGGGGCACGGTGCCGGACGGGCCCGAGCGCCTCCGCCTGGCCGTGACGACCGACTCGGCGTGGGACGACTTCTACGACGTCCGCGTGAGCCCCGAGGCGATCTCCGCGCTCGACGCGGGCGTGTGGTCGCTCGCCGGGCTCGGTCACGACATCACCGACATCGACCTCGACCCGGCACCCGAGTACGGCCCCGCGTTCCGCACCCTGTGGATGGCCGGGGCGTCGGCGGTGCCGATCGACGACCCGTCACGGCTCGACCTGCTCGAGCCGCTGACCCGCTGGCTGGTCGGGCGCGGGCGCGAGGTCCCGGCCCGGCAGCTCGTCGAGGCGCTGCGCACGCTGTCGGGGTTCGAGCGCCGGCTCGTGGCGCAGGTCTCGGCGTTCGACGCCGTCGTGACGCCGGCGCTCGCGATGACGCCGCGGCCGCTCGGCTGGTTCGACGCCGAGGACCCGGAGCGCAACTTCGAGCAGCAGTGCCAGTACACGCCGTTCACGTCCTGGCTCAACGTGTCGGGCCTGCCCGCGGTCACCGTGCCGACGCACTGGACGGACGACGGCCTGCCGATGGGCATCCAGATCATCGGCCGGCCCGGCGGCGAGCTCACGTTGCTCGCCCTCGCCGCGCAGCTCGAGGACCGGCTCCGCTGGCCGGACCGCCGCCCACCCCTCTGGTGACGAGGTAGCGCTCCACGTCGCGAAGTAGCGCTCCGCGTCGCGAAGTAGCGCTCGGGCCCGCGAAGTAGCGCTCCGCGTCGCGAGGTAGCGCTGCGGCCGCGCTACCTCGGCGAAAAACGCGCTACCTCGGCGAGAAACGCGCTACCTCGGCGAGAATCGCGCTACCTCGGCGAGAAGTGCGCTACCTCGGCGAGAAGTGCGCTACCTCGTCAGTCGGGGAGGCAGCCGAACGCCTCGTCGGCGCCGAGCGCGGCGGTCGCCAGCAGCCCCTCGAGCCCGGAGCCCTCGGGCACGGGACGCGGGTCGTCGACGACGACCCACAGCCCGTCGACGACGTCGTACCGCGCCTGCGGGCCCTCGGCCACGAGCGCGGCCACGGCGGCGACGAGGCGCTCGACCTCCTCGCCCGTGGTCCCGACGCCGACCGACGCGCGCACGGCCCCGGCGTCGAACCCGAGCCGGCCGAGCAGCGGGTGCGCGCAGAAGCGGCCGTCGCGCACGCCGATGCCGTGCTCGGCGGAGAGGTAGGCGGCCACGAGGCCCGGGTCGTACCCGGCCACGGTGAACGTCACGACGCCCACGGGGTCCGCGGCGTCGGACCACACCCGCACGACCTCGACGCGGTCCAGCGCCTCCAGGCCCGCCACGAGCCGGCGCCGCAGCGCGTCCTCGTGCTCGCGCACCTCGGCCGGGTCGAGCGCGGCGAGCGCCTCGCACGCGGCCGCGAGCGCCACCGCGCCGACGACGTTGGGCGACCCGGCCTCGTGCCGCGCGGGCCCGTCGTGCCACTCGGTCCCGCCGACCCGCACGCGCCGGACCGCCCCGCCGCCCGCGAGGTACGGCGTGCCGACGTCGAGCCAGTCGCGGCGACCGACGAGCGCGCCCGCGCCGAACGGCGCGTACGTCTTGTGCCCGGAGAACGCGACGTAGTCGACGCCGGTCTCGGCGAGCGAGAGCCGGCGGTGCGGCACGAGCTGCGCGCCGTCGAGCAGGACGCGCGCGCCGGCGTCGTGCGCCGCGGCGACGACCTCGGCGACCGGCAGGGCCTCGCCCGTGACGTTCGACGCCCCCGTCAGCGCGAGCAGCGCGTACGGCCGGCCCTCGACGGCCGCGGACCGCAGCTCGGCGCGGATCTCGGCGAGCGTCTCGGCCACGGTGCCGCGCCCGGTGAGCACGGTCGCGGCGGCGTCGCGCTGCCAGGGCAGGAAGTTGGCGTGGTGCTCGACGTCGAGCACAAGCACGCGGCCCGGCTCGCCGGTGACGGGGTCGGCCGGGACGCAGCCCGCGAGGAGGTTGAGCGAGTCGGTCGTGTTGCGCGTGACGATCGTGACGTCGTCCTCGCGCGCGCCGACGAACGCGCCGATCGCGCGGCGGGCCGCCTCGTAGAGCGCGGTCGAGACCTGCGAGAGGTAGCCCGCGCCGCGGTGCACGCTCGCGTACAGGGGCAGGACCTGGTTCACGCGGTCGGCGACGGCCTGCAGCGCGGGGGCCGACGCCGCGACGTCGAGGTTGGCGTACCGGACCTCGCGGCCGTCCACGAGCGGGACGAGCGTGTCGCGCCCGACGACGGGCAGCACCGCGGGCAGGTCCGCGACGCTCGCGACGTCGTCGGCGCGCTCCGGACAGAGCAGGGTCTCGGTCAGCGTGGTCATGCGTCCTCCTCGGTCTCGGGGAGGCGTCTCCCCGCGCTTGCCCGACGCCGGTCGGCGCGGGCCAGGTCGTCACCCGGGGCACCCCGCCGCGAGGGGAGGGTTGCCGGCCAGCGAGCCGGGGCTTGGCGCTGGCGCTCTTGACCTGCCGACAGGATGGCCGGGCCGTCGCGGGACCGTCAACCGGTGGGACGAACGTCTCACGATGCGGTCGCGTGCGGTGCGACACCGCGCGTGAGACGCCCGTCCCACGCGCCGGACGGCATGTCGTACGATCACGTCGACCATCCCGAGCGGCCGAGTGACGTGGCACGACGACGCCGCAGCAACCCGCGGGACCGGGCACCGCCGTCGGGCACCGACGCGGACCCGGGACCGGGCGTGGGTGCTACCGCCACGACCGATGGGAGGAGTGCCATGAGCGCACCTGTCCAGGCGCGACCCGCGCAGGGCTACGCCGGCGACCTGACCCCGCAGCAGGCGTGGGACCTGCTCGCCGCCGACCCCGACGCCGTCCTCGTCGACGTGCGCACGGAGGGCGAGTGGCGCCAGGTCGGCGTGCCCGACGTGAGCGGGCTCGGCAAGCGCGTCGTGCTCACGCAGTGGGTCACGGCCGACGGCCGGCCCAACCCCGCGTTCCTCGCCGAGCTCGAGCAGGCGGGCGTCGGCCCGCAGCGCCCGGTGGTGTTCCTGTGCCGCTCGGGCCAGCGGTCGATCGGCGCGGCCCGGCTCGCGACGTCGGCCGGCATCGCGCCGTCGTACAACGTGCTCGAGGGCTTCGAGGGCGCGCCCGGGTTCGGCGGCGTGCGCGACCAGGAGGGCTGGAAGGTCCGTGGCCTGCCGTGGACGACGCTCGCGACGGCGCCCGAGAGCCCCGTGCAGGACGCGTCGTGACCCGCCAGGAGATCCCGACCGGGCCGGGAGCAGACGACGTCCCGCTCGGCGGGTCTGGCCGCGGCCCGCTGCCCGCCTCCGCGCGCCCCGCGACGCTCGCGGTGCGCGGCGGGCACCGCCGCTCCGACTTCCAGGAGACGAGCGAGGGCCTGTTCCTCACCCAGGGCTACGTGTACGACTCGGCCGCCGACGCCGAGGCCGCGTTCGCGGGCGACCACTCGCGCTTCGTCTACTCGCGCTACGGCAACCCCACCGTGCACACCTTCGAGGAGCGCCTGCGCCTCATCGAGGGCGCCGAGGCCTGCTACGCGACCGCCACGGGCATGTCGGCGGTGTTCACGGCGCTCGCGGCGCTCGTGCGCTCCGGCTCGCGCATCGTCTCGGCCCGCGCGCTGTTCGGGTCCACGAACGTCATCTACGACGAGATCCTCAGCAAGTGGGGCGTGCGGATCGACCTCGTCGACGGCCACGTGCTCTCCCAGTGGGAGGAGGCGCTCGCCACGCCCGCGGACGTCGTGTTCTTCGAGACGCCGTCCAACCCGATGCAGGACCTCGTCGACGTGCGCCGCGTGGCCGAGCTCGCCCACGCGGCCGGAGCCGTCGTCGTCGTCGACAACGTGTTCGCGACGCCGGTCCTCCAGAAGCCGCTCGAGCTCGGCGCCGACGTGGTCGTCTACTCCGCGACCAAGCACATCGACGGCCAGGGCCGCGTGCTCGGCGGGGCGATCCTCGGGCCGCGCGAGTTCCTCGAGGGCCCCGTCCAGACGTTCGTGCGCAACACCGGGCCGTCGCTGTCGCCGTTCAACGCGTGGGTGCTGCTCAAGGGCCTCGAGACGCTCGACGTGCGCGTCCGCGCGCAGAACGCCTCCGCGCTGCAGGTCGCGACCGCGCTCGAGTCGCTGCCCGGCGTGCGCGGCGTGCGCTACCCGTTCCTCGCCTCGCACCCGCAGCACGAGCTCGCGAGGGCGCAGCAGTCGGGCGGCGGCACGGTCGTGACGTTCGACCTCGACGTGCCCGAGGGCACGAGCCCCGAGGACGCCAAGAAGCGCGCGTTCACGTTCCTCGACGCGCTGCGGATCGTCGACATCTCGAACAACCTCGGCGACGCCAAGTCGCTCGTCACCCACCCCGCGACGACGACGCACCGCAAGCTCGGGCCCGAGGGTCGGGCGAAGGTCGGTATCGCGGAGACCACCGTGCGGCTCTCGGTGGGCCTCGAGGACCCGCTCGACCTGATCGAGGACGTCGAGCAGGCGCTCGCGGCGTCGTAGCCTTTCCGTCCTCGACCTCGTCCCCGTGCGCACGGGCCAGACCAGCGCGCAGGCGATCGCCGCGTCGCTCGCGCTCGTGCGCCGCGCCGACGAGCTCGGCTTCCGGCGGTACTGGTTCGCCGAGCACCACAACATGCCCGCCGTCGCGGCGTCGACGCCGCCCGTGATGATCGCGGCCGCCGCGGCGGTGACCGAGCGGGTCCGCGTCGGCTCGGGCGGCGTCATGCTGCCCAACCACGCGCCGCTCGTCGTCGCCGAGCAGTTCGCCGCGCTCGAGGCGCTCGCGCCCGGCCGCGTCGACCTCGGGCTCGGGCGTGCCCCCGGCTCCGACCCGGTCATCACCTCGCTGCTGCCTGCGACCGGCCAGGGCCAAGAAGCGCCTGGACGTCGGCTCGCTCGCCTGGATCGCCCGCGCCGTGACCGAGGGCCGCAGCGCTGCCTGACCTCCTGGCGGGGCCTACGCCACGATGGGGTCCTCGGGCCGGACGCTGACCGTCTCCAGGTCCGGGTCCTCAACGAGCCGCTGGGCGACGGCGACCGTGCAGCCGAGGACGGTGCAGGGCAGGTCGATGTCCGCCACCGCGAGGAAGGTGCCGTGCTCGTCCCATGCGATGTCCGGCCAGTTGCGGGATTCCACGTCGCCCGGCGGCCGGGCAAGCCAGCCTGCCAGAGGCGTGGCGTCGTACGTGCGCGCGCCGGACCACAGCGAGAGCGGCCGGGAGCCGAGCGGCTGGTCGCGCCCGTACCCGGTCCACTGGCCGACACCCGGACGTAGGCGGGCCGGCCCGACCCGACCAGCGTCTGCCAGGTCTGCGATCTGCCCTGCGGGACGCTCGGCATGGGGATGGCAGGCATGGTTGCACGGTATCCAGTCACGCCAGGACCGAGAGCATCACCACGTTGACCACGACGTGCGCCGCGATCGGAAGGAGCAGTGACCCGGTCGACCGGTACAGCAGCGCCAGCGCCAGTCCGAAGGCCGTCGCGGCTGCGACACCTGATGGACCCGAAGGAGGCGCTCGCGACGCCGCTGGACGGGCTCGGCGAGCAGATGGTCGCGGACATGCGCACGCGCTGGATCATCGGGACGCCCGACGCCGCCGCACCCGAGCTCCGCCGCCTCGCCGAGCGGTACGACGTGGACGAGGTCATGCTCGTCCCGGTCGCCGGCTCGTACGAGCGCGAGCCCCTCGACGCGACGCCCGGCCGGGTGCAGACCGTGGAGCTCCTGGCCCAGGCTCTGGCGTGAACCGTCATGCTGGACTAACCTGACTTAGTCCGATCTAGTCAAGGGGTGCCCGGAGTGAAGACGGTCAACATCCACGAGGCGAAGACGCACCTCTCGCGCCTGCTCACCGAGGTCGAGCAGGGAGAGGACGTCGTCATCGCCCGTGCCGGCAAGCCCGTCGCGCGTCTGACCGCCATGACGCCGGTCGAGAAGCCTCGTCGCCGCCTCGGTCCGTTGCGCGGTCAGTTCAGGATCCCGGACGACTTCGACACCTGGGCTCAGGACGAGATCGCCGCGATGTTCGAGGGTTCCGAGCGCGCCGACCGGCCGGAGACGTCGGCACGGTGAGATACCTCCTCGACACGAGCATCCTCGTGTGGACGCTCGGTGCGCCGGATCGTCTGCCCGACGAGGCGAGCGAGATCCTCGCCGATCCCGAACCGATGATCTGGTTCAGCGCCGTGAACATCTGGGAGATCGGCATCAAGTCCTCGCTCGGCCGCCCGGACTTCGACCTCAATCCGCACCTGGCACGAACGACGTCACTCCAGCTCGGGTTCGTCGAGCTCCACGTCGACGGGCTCCACGCCGCATCGGCGAGCGACCTGCCGCACCTCCACTCCGACCCGTTCGACCGCCTCCTCATCGCACAGGCCATCACGACAGGAGCCACACTGGTGACCTCCGACCGCACGATCGCCCGCTACCAGGGCCCGATCAAGCTCGTCTCATGAACGCCCTCACACCGGTCACGCCCTTCGCGGCCGTGCTCCGCGCCGACAACCCCGGCCCGATGACGCTCGACGGGACCCGCTCCTACGTGCTGCGCGCCCCGGGCGCGGGCACCACAGTCGTGGTCGACCCCGGCCCCGACGACGACGCGCACCTGCGCGCGCTCGCGGACGCCGGACCGGTCGGGCTCGTCCTCGTGACGCACCGGCACGGCGACCACACGGCCGGCGCAGCACGTCTGCACGAGCTCACCGGGGCGCCGGTGCGCGCCGCCGACGTTGCGCACTGCCACGGCGGGGACGAGCTCCGCCCGGGCGAGGCGATCGAGGCGGCGGGCCTGCGCATCGAGGTCGTCCCCACGCCCGGGCACACGGCCGACTCGGTGTCGTTCCACGTGACCACGCCGGCCGAGCCGCCCGTGGTGGTCACCGGCGACACCGTGCTCGGCGAGGGCACCACCGTCATCAGCGAGCCCGACGGGTCGCTCGGCGACTACCTCGCGAGCCTCGACGTGCTCGAGCAGCTCGGCGACGGCGTCCAGGGCCTGCCCGGGCACGGGCCGGTCGTCCACGACCTCGGCGACCGCGTCCGGCAGTACCGCGCGCACCGGCTCGAGCGGCTCGAGCAGGTCCGCGCCGCGCTGCGGTCGCTCGGCGTCGAGGTGCCCGACGGCGGCGGCCCGGTCCCGGAGGGTGTTGCGGAGCGTGTGGTGGAGGCGGTCTACGACGACGTCGACGAGAGCGTGCTGCCCGCGGCGCGGCAGTCCGTCGTCGCGCAGCTCGCCTACCTCTTCTCGCCGAGGTAGCGCACGATCTGCCGAGGTAGCGCAGGATCCGCCGCGGTAGCCTCGATCGGCTCGTACCCCAGCGCCGGGTACAGCGCCATGGCCTCGGGCTGCATCGTGCCGGTCTCGAGCACGAGCGTGCGGAACCCGAGCGAGCGCGAACACTGCTCGGTCTCGTCCATGAGCCGGCGGGCGATGCCGTGCCCGCGGTGCGACGGCGCCCCGTACAGCCGCTTGACCTCACCGGTCGCGACGGGGTGCACGGTGCCGCGTCCGCGGCCGTCGTCCACACCGGAGACGTCGCGCACGGCGACGACCTCGACCGAGACCGCGCGGGACGCCTCCGAGGACGCGCTCACGCGTGCACGAGCGAGGCGAGCACCGACGTGAAGAAACCGAGGCCGTCCGTGCCGGCGCGCGGGCCGTCCTCGGCGTCCGGGCCGAAGCCGGCCTCGACCGCGTGCTCGGGGTGCGGCATGAGCCCGACGACGTTGCCGGCGGCGTTCGAGATGCCCGCGATGTCGCGGCGCGAACCGTTCGGGTTCCAGCCCTGGTAGCGGAACACGACGCGGCCCTCGCCCTCGAGCTCGTCGAGGGTGCGCTCGTCGGCGACGAACTGGCCGTCCTGGTTCTTCAGCGGGATCGTGATGCGCTGGCCCGGGGTGTACTGGTTCGTCCAGGCGGTCTCGGTGTTCTCGACCGACAGGACCTGCTCGCGGCACACGAAGTGCAGGTGGTCGTTCTTGATCATCGAGCCCGGCAGCAGGTGCGCCTCGGTGAGTATCTGGAAGCCGTTGCAGATGCCCAGCACCGGCATCCCACCGCGCGCGGCGTCGACGACGGCGCTCATCGCGGGGGCGAAGCGGGCGATCGCGCCGGCGCGGAGGTAGTCGCCGTACGAGAAGCCGCCTGGCAGGACGACGGCGTCGACGCCGGACAGGTCGCCGTCGGCGTGCCAGAGCGCGACCGGCTCGCCGCCGGCGAGGCGGATCGCGCGGGCGGCGTCACGGTCGTCTAGCGTGCCCGGGAAGGTGATGACCCCGATGCGGGCGGACCCGAGCGTGCCGGCCGACATCAGGCACGCACCTCGGTCGCGTCGAAGACAGCGACGACGTCCTCGATGATCGGGTTCGACAGCAGCGTCTCGGCCGCCTGCCGTGCGGCGTCGAGCACCTCGGGCGTCACCTCGCCGTCGACCTCGAGCTCGAACCGCTTGCCCTGGCGGACGCCGGTGAACTGCGTGAAACCGAGGCGCGGCAGCGCCCCGACGACGGCCTTGCCCTGGGGGTCCAGGATCTCGGGCTTGGGCATGACCTCGACGACGACGCGTCCCACGGGCGCTCCTTGCGGATCGTGACTGGGCAGTCAGGGGGCCGTCGCTCCGGGATCCCGGCACGCTGTGTCGGACGTCGGTCCGGCGGGCGGTCGCGTGGCGAGCGGGAGCACGACGGCGGATTCCGCGGCCCAGTCTACCGGCTGGGCCCGGCGCCCCGGCGCGGGCAATCGCTCTCCCGCCGGGCACCGCCTCGCCAGGGGGTGAAACGACCGCGGACCTGGGGTTTCACCCGCGCTGTGCGTACGCGTGCGCAGAAGCGCGTCACCTCCCGGCGCACGCTGGCGAGTGGCCGACACCCGCTCACCGAGGAGCGGACCGGCCGTCGACGGGGGCGCCGACGAGGAGGAAGAACACCCCAACAACAAGAGCGACCTGCTCAACATTGGCGTCTACGAGGAGGATGGCGACCCCGGGTTCCTGCACCTGTTCTGGACCCGTGTCGCGGAGCCCAGCGGCACCACGCTCATGGACTTCGAGCTCAACCAGTCTGGCACCGACTGCGGCAACGGCGTCAACAAGGTCCGCACCGCCGGCGACCTGCTGCTCGAGTACCGCATCGAGCAGGGCGGCGCCTCGGCGCAGATCCTGGCCCGCGAGTGGACCGGCACGGCATGGGGTACCGAGCAGGACCTCACCGCGATCGGCCAGGCGACCGGCACGATCAACAGCTCGCCGATCAGCGCGGCCAACACCGGCGGCGTCAGCAACGTCAACCTCAACGCCCGCACGTTCGGCGAGGCGTCGATCGACCTCGACTTCCTGTTCGACCCGGGCGAGTGCCGCTCCTTCGGCACGGCGTTCCTCAAGAGCCGGTCGTCGACGTCGTTCACGTCCCAGCTCAAGGACTACATCGAGCCCGTGTCGGTCAACATCTCCAACTGCGGCAGCATCACGGTCGTCAACCAGACGCAGCCGGCCGGGGTCGCCGACATGTTCGGCTTCACGACGACGGGCGGCCTGTCGCCGGCGACGTTCGACCTCGGGTCGGGCGGATCGCGGACGTACAACGACGTGCTCGCGGGCACGTACACGGTGTCCGAGGACGCCGACGCGCCCGGTGAGCTCATCTCGATCGTCTGCACCGGCGGGAGCGACACGTCGACCGCGGGCCGCACCGCGACGATCAACCTCGCGGCCGACGAGAACGTCACGTGCACCTTCACCAACCGGCTGTTCGGCTCGATCCTCGTGCACAAGCTCGACGACAACAGCCAGCCGCTCGCGGGCGCAGGCTTCACCATCACCCCGGGCGACATCGCGATGACAGGCTCCGGCACCGGCGTCTTCTGCTCCGACGTGCCCTACGGCACCTACACCGTCACCGAGACGACGGTGCCGCCGGGCTACACCGGTGGCGCTCCGCAGCAGGTCACCGTCAACACGAGCACCACGTGCGCCGACCGGGTGGCCGGCGGTACGCCGGACGCGACGTTCACCAACGTCCAGCAGCACAAGGTCATCGTGCTGACCTGCCACCAGGCCACGGGCCAGCTCGTCGCCAGCACCGTCACCCACGACGGCCAGACGATCAACACGATCGTCCAGGCGCCGGCGGGCACCACGGAGGCCGCCCTCTGCGGCATCGCAGGCTTCTCCGGTCTGCCGCACGGCGCCACCAGCCTGTCGGTGGACGTGGGCCACGACGAGACACCGTGACCCGCATACGCGCCCGAGGTCCTGCCCCCGGACCTCGACGCGAGGAGGGGACCCGCCGCCGGCGGGTCCCCTCCTCGTTTTCATCCTGGCCGCGCGCACGCGCCGGACCTAGCGTGAGCAGCACGGGGGCCGGAGCAGCGTCGAGACACAGGCGAGGCGATGGCGAGCGATGTCGCGCCGGCGGACGTGTGGCCGCCGGTGTCCTTCCTCGGCCGCGTCCCGGAGCAGGACCGGGCACGGCTCGGTGCGGCGGGCGCCCGTCTCCGTGTCGCTCGGGGCACCGAGCTCCAGCGCCAGGGCACCCTCCCGGACGACCTCCTGGTCCTCGTCGACGGCGCCGCCGAGGCGGTCCACCTGGCGCGCGACGGTCACACGGTCCGCATGGCGGCGTTCGGGCCGGGCGACGCGATGGACCTCACCGAGGTCTGCGTCGGGCGCGCCGCGCTCACGACGGTGCGGACGCTGGTCCGCAGCGCGGTCCTCGAGGTCCCCGTGGCCGCCTTCCGTCGCCTCGTGATCGAGTCGCCCGCGCTCGCCGAGGCGGTGATCCACGCCCTCGGTGCGCAGGCGCACGACGACGAGCGGCACCGCCTCAGCCAGGTCCTGGGCAGCACGCGACGCCTCGTGGGGCACTGGATCCTCGCGCTCGCCGAGCGGTCGGGCACGCGCGCGGCCGACGGCACGGTCGTGGTGCGCTGCACGCAGAGCGAGCTGGCGTCCTGGGCCGGGCTGTCGCGCGAGGCCGTCGTCAAGCACCTGCACGCGCTGCGCGCGGACGGGCTCGTCGCCACCGGGCGCAACCACGTCACCGTGCTCGACGTCGACCGGCTGCGCGCCGAGCTCGGCTGACGCGGTCCGCCGGGACGCTCAGGACAGCGGACGGCCCGTCAGCCGCTCGTACGCCTCGAGGTAGCGCTCGCGTGTGCGCCGCACGACGTCGTCGGGCAGCGCGGGCGGCGGCGTGTCCGACGCGCGGTCCCAGCCGGAGTCCGGCGAGGTCAGCCAGTCGCGCACGAACTGCTTGTCGAAGCTCGGCTGCGGGCGGCCGGGCTCCCAGAGGTCGGCGGGCCAGAACCGCGACGAGTCCGGCGTGAGCACCTCGTCGCCGAGCACGGTCGCGCCCGTCGCGGGGTCGATACCGAACTCGAGCTTGGTGTCGGCGAGGATCACGCCGCGCTCACGCGCGATCTCCTCGGCGCGGGCGTAGATCGCGAGCGTCAGGTCGCGCAGGCGCGCGGCGTCGTCGGGCCCGATGCGGCGCACGACCTCCTCGAACGTGACGTTCTCGTCGTGCTCGCCGACCTCCGCCTTGGTCGCGGGCGTGAAGATCGGCTCGGGCAGGCGCGAGCCGTCGACCAGGCCCTCCGGCAGCGGGATGCCCGTGACCTCGCCGCTCGCGCGGTACTCCGCGAGCCCCGACCCGGTGAGGTACCCGCGCACCACGCATTCCACGGGGAACATCCGCAGCCGGCGGCAGACCATCGCACGCCCGGCGACGACGTCGGGCACGAGCCCGTCGCCCGGCTCGGCGCTGACCGCGGTCGACACGACGTGGTTCTCCACGACGTCCGCGAGCTGCTCGAACCACCACAGGCTCAGCTGCGTGAGCACCACGCCCTTGTCCGGGATGCCGGGGCTGAGCACGTGGTCGTACGCCGAGACGCGGTCGGACGCGACGACGAGCACGACGTCGCCGAGGGGGTGCGCGCCGCCCAGCGCGGGCAGGTCCGGCTCGTACAGGTCGCGCACCTTGCCCGAGTAGACGTGGCGCCAGCCCGGCAGGTCGAGCGGGCCGCCGGCGAAGGCGTCGGTGGGGTTCTCGCGCATGTCGGTCACGGGCCCTAGTGTTCCAGCATGTCGCACGACGACGCCGCCGCGTCCGGCCCGTCGGTCGCGGACGCGCTCGGCGAGCACCTGGGCGTCGACCCGCGCGGGCTGCCGGTCGTGACCGAGCAGGTGTCACCGCTGCGGGCGGTGGACGCCGACGTCGCGCTCGAGGCGGTGGTCGAGCGCCACGGCGGTGGACGTCTCGTGGGCGTCGGCGGTGGCGAGCAGCGCATGCACACGTCGTTCTCGGAGATCGTCGAGCAGTCGGGCCGCTGGCGGCACTTCCCGCTCGGAGCCGTCGACTACACGCGCGCCGCGACCGGCCCGGACACCGAGCGCCGTGTCGTGTCGTACGGCCTGCACCTCTTCCGGTTCTCCGGCGCGCCCGTGGCGGTGCTCCAGCGCGCGTCCTCGCCGCGCTTCGGGATGGAGGCGGCGCTCGAGGTGATGTCGCCCGACGAGGACGTGACGCTCGCGTTCCTCGCCGAGCTGCGCGAGGCCATGGTCGCCCGCAGCGTGCTGCGCGGGCAGGTCGTCTCCGGACGCGACGTCGGCGACGCCGACCTGCGCACCGCGGTCGCCGAGATGACCGCCGACGGCGAGCGCATCACCCGATCGCTGCTCGGTGCCGGCCTGGAGCCCGACGGCGCGGGACTCAGCGGGCCGGCGCCGGGCATCTCCCCCGACGCCTGGGGCTGATCAGCTCGGCACCCGCACCTCGCCGCGCTCGGCCTTGAGCGCGATGTCGGAGCGGTGGTGGGCTCCCGCGAGCCGGATCTTCTCCACGCCGGCGTAGGCGGAGGCGCGCGCGGCGGCGAGGTCCGGTCCGCGTCCGACCACGGACAGGACGCGACCGCCCGCGCTGAGCAGCGTGCCGTCGTCGGACAGCGCGGTGCCGGCGTGCAGCACGTGCACGCCGCCCGTCGCCTCCGCCTCGTCGATGCCCGTGATCGGGTCGCCCGTGCGGGGCGTGGCGGGGTAGCCCTCGGACGCGACGACGACGTTGACCACCGCGTCGTCCGACCAGCGCAGCGGCTCGACCGTCGCGAGCTCGCCGCGCGCCGCGGCGAGCAGCACGCCGGAGAGCGGGGTGCGCAGGCGCGCGAGCACGGCCTGGATCTCGGGGTCGCCGAAGCGCGCGTTGAACTCGACCACGCGCGTGCCGCGCGACGTCAGCGCGAGGCCGACGTACAGCACGCCGGAGAACGGCGTGCCGCGGCGCGCCATCTCGTCGATCGTGGGCTGCGCGATGCGGTCGACGACCTCCTGCACGAGGCCCGACGGCGCCCAGTCGAGCGGCGTGTACGCGCCCATGCCGCCGGTGTTGGGGCCGGCGTCGTCGTCGCCGACGCGCTTGAAGTCCTGCGCGGGCACCATGGGGACCACGGTCGAGCCGTCGCTGAGGCAGAACAGCGAGACCTCGGGCCCGTCGAGGTACTCCTCGACGACCACGCGCCCCTCCGCGCCGCGCGCCTCGAGCGCCGCGCGCGCGTGCTCCAGGGCGTCCTCGCGGGAGGACGTCACGACGACGCCCTTGCCCGCGGCGAGCCCGTCGTCCTTGACGACGTAGGGGGCGCCGAACGCGTCGAGCGCCGCGGCGACCTCGTCGAGCGTCGTGCACACGTACGCCGTCGCGGTCGGGACGCCGGCGGCCGCCATGACGTCCTTGGCGAACGCCTTGGAGCCCTCGAGCCGCGCCGCCTCGGCGGACGGGCCGAAGCACGGGATCCCGGCCTCGCGCACCGCGTCCGCGACGCCCGCGACGAGCGGCGCCTCCGGCCCGACGACCACGAGGTCCACGCCGAGCGAGCGTGCGAGCACGGCCACCGCCGCGCCGTCGTTCGCGTCGACCGCGTGCAGCGTGGCCTGCTGCCCCATGCCGGGGTTCCCGGGCGCGGCGTGCAGCTCGTGCACGGGCGCCGCCTGCGCTCCGGTGCCGTCCGACTCGGACGCGAGGGCGTGGACGATGGCGTGCTCGCGGGCTCCGGTCCCGACGACGAGGATCTTCACGGGCGCCCAGTGTAGGAGCCGGGGCTCAGCGCGGGTGGACGAGGTCGTGGACCGGGATGATCTCGTCGCGGCGCGGGCCCACGCCGACGGCCGAGATGCGCGTGCCCGACATCTCCTCGAGCGCCTTGAGGTACGCCTGCGCGTTGGCCGGCAGGTCCTCGATCGAGCGCGCCTGCGAGATGTCCTCCCACCAGCCGGGGAACTCCTCGTAGATCGGCTTCGCGTGGTGGAACGCCGTCTGGTCGTCGGGCATCTCGTCGTAGCGCGTGCCGTCGACGTCGTACGCGACGCACACAGGGACCCGCTCGAGGCCCGTGAGCACGTCGAGCTTGGTGACCACCAGGTCGGTGAGGCCGTTGACGCGCGACGCGTACCGTGCGATGACGGCGTCGTACCAGCCGGTGCGGCGCGGACGACCCGTGGTCACGCCGTACTCGCCGCCCGTCTTGCGCAGGTACTCGCCGGAGTCGTCGAACAGCTCCGTCGGGAACGGGCCCTCGCCCACGCGGGTCGTGTACGCCTTGATGACGCCGATGATCGAGTCGATGCGCGTCGGGCCGATGCCCGAGCCCGTGACCGCGCCGCCCGCGGTGGCGTTCGACGACGTCACGAACGGGTAGGTGCCGTGGTCGACGTCGAGCATGGTCGCCTGGCCGCCCTCGAACAGGACGGTCTTGCCGGCGTCGAGCGCCTGGTTCAGCACGAGGCCCGTGTCCGCGACCATGGGCCGCAGCCGCTCGGCCTGCGCGAGCAGCTCGTCGACGGTCTCGTCGACGTCGACCGCGCGGCGGTTGTAGACCTTGACGAGCAGGTGGTTCTTCTGGTCGAGCGCGCCCTCGACCTTCTCGCGCAGGATCTTGGGGTCGAACAGGTCGGCGATGCGGATGCCGACGCGGTTGATCTTGTCGGCGTAGGCCGGGCCGATGCCGCGGCCCGTGGTGCCGATGCGGCGCTTGCCGAGGAAGCGCTCGGTGACCTTGTCGATCGTGCGGTGGTAGCCGGCGATGACGTGGGCGCTCGACGAGACGAGCAGGCGTGAGGTGTCGACGCCGCGCGCGACGAGCGCGTCGAGCTCCTCGAAGAGCACGTCGATGTCGACCACGACGCCGTTGGCGATGACGGGCACCACACCGGGCGACAGGATGCCCGACGGCAGGAGGTGCAGCGCGTACTTCTCGTCGCCGATGACGACCGTGTGCCCGGCGTTGTTGCCGCCGTTGAACTTGACCACGTAGTCGACGCGCGACCCGAGGAGGTCGGTCGCCTTCCCCTTGCCCTCATCTCCCCACTGGGCACCGACGAGCACCACGGCTGGCATGGGATCAACTCTCCTCGAATTCGACGAGGCCCGGGGTCGAGGCGCCGGGCCTCGGCAGAGTTTACCCGTGCGTGACCTTCGTGCCCCGTCCGGGGTGTGCTTCCACCCGTCCGTGCCCGACGGCGGCGCTCACTTCGGGCGGTGCCGCTGCGGCAGCGGGACCTGCGGGACGCCGCTCGCGGGCGTCGTCGACTCGCACTTGTGCTCGCTGTCGACGCGGAACAGGTCGAGCGCCCCGCACACCTCGAGGACGAACAGGTCGCGCTCGTCCGCGCCGCGCAGCACGGTAGCCCCGCCGCGCTTGCGGCCCGAGTCGGCGAGCGAGATGAGGAACGCCGCGCCGGTCGAGTCCATGAACGTCACCCGGCACATGTCGATGACGAGCAGCTGCCGGCGCAGGCCGACCACGCGTGCCGCGATCTCCGGGAACTGGTCTCGTTCGGCGAGGTCGAGGTCGCCGGCGATCACGAGCGTCGTCGTCGTGGAAGACGTCGCGATCTCGATCATGCTGTCGAGCCTACCGGCGTCCGCGCCCGCAGACCCCTTGAGAACACCGGGCGCGCGGGCGGCACGGACCGCCTGCGAGAATGCGCCCATGAGCCCCTCCGAGAACACCGGGACCCCTGCGGAGAACCTGCTCGCCGGCCCGCCGCCGACCCTGCTGCCCGACGACGCGCCCCAGGTGCGCGAGGGCCTCGACGTCGGGGAGGACCCGGCGGCGCTGGCCGCCGCGCACCCGGCGTCGTCGCTGGCCTGGGCCGTGCTCGCCGAGGACACGCTCGCGGGCGGGGCCGACGGCGAGGTCGCCGGCGCAGGCACGGTGCGCGCGGTCACCGCGTACGCCTACGCCCGCACCGGCTACCACCGCGGCCTCGACGCGCTGCGCCGCGCCGGGTGGCGCGGCCGCGGCCCGATCCCCGCCGACCACGAGCCCAACCAGGGCTTCCTGCGCGCGCTGCTCGCGCTCGCCGAGGCGGCCGCCGCGATCGGCGAGTCCGAGGAGGCCGAGCGCTGCGAGCAGTTCCTGCGCGACTCCGGCACCTCGCCCGAGGCGGTGCGCGCGCTGCGCTGACGGGCGCGGGCGCGCGGGCGTCGCGTCGCTAGCGCGTCTGCCGTGCGGCGCCGAGCTCCTCGGACGCCGCCGTGGAGCGCAGCTTGGCCCACACGAGCTTGCCCGACCCGGCGGGGCGCCAGCCCCAGTCGGCGAGCCGCTCGACGATCTGCATGCCGAAGCCGCCGAGGCGGTTGGGGTGGCCGTCGGTCGTCACCGGGGGCGCCGGGTTGGAGTCCTCGACCTCGATGCGCAGGCCGTCGCCGGTGTCGAAGAGCCGCAGCGCGATGTTGCCCCAGCCGTGAAGCACGCCGTTGGCCACGAGCTCGGACACGACGAGCTCGGCCGAGGCCGTCTCCGAGACGCCCCACGTCTGGCAGGTCCGCAGCACCGCGTGCCGCGCCCGCCCGATCGACGCCGGCTCGCTCGGCAGCAGCCAGCGCCGCGAGCGAGGGCTCGGGCTCTGGACCTGGGTGTCCCCCACCGGGTCCGGCACGCGCACGACGACGATCGCGACGTCGTCCTCGGGCGCGTCGGCGAGGCGCGACAGCAGCTCCTCGCCCACGCCCGCGGCGTCGCGCGCCGTGACGCGCGTCGACGTCTCGACGAGCGCCTCGAGCCCGACCTTGAGCGAGCGGTCGCGCCGCTCGATGAGGCCGTCGGTGTAGAAGAGCAGGACGTCGCCGCTCCGCAGCACCTCCTTGCCCGTGAGGCGCGGCTGCGCGCCGAACCCCACGAGCGACCCGCCCGCGGCGTCGAGCTGGCGCACCTCGCCGTCGCGCAGCAGCAGCGGCGGGAGGTGGCCGGCGCGCGTGTACTCGACGGCCCAACTGTCGTCGTCGGCCACGTGCTGCAGCGTCGCGTAGACCATCGACGCCGAGCGCGGGATGCGCATCCCGGTCACCAGCTGGTCGACGCGGTCGAGCACGATGCCGGGCGTCGTGAGCTCGTAGGCGTAGGAGCGGACCACGGACCGCAGCTGGCCCATCGCGGCCGCGGCCTCGACGTCGTGCCCGACGACGTCGCCGATGACGAGGCCGACGGTGCCGTCCGCGATCTGCAGCACGTCGTACCAGTCGCCGCCCACCTGGGCGTGCTCGGCGTTGGGCGCGTAGTACGTCCACACGTCGAGGCCGGTGACGTCGGCCTGCTCCGGCAGCATCGCGCGCTGCAGGGCCTCGGCGAGCCGGTGCTCGCGGGCGTAGAGGCGCGCGTTGTCGATCGCGGTGCCGGCGCGGCGGGCGACGACCTCGACGACGGTGCGCACGTGGTCGGGCTCGTGCAGCCCCGCCTCGAACGCCTCGACGCTCGCCTCGGCGTCGAGGCCCTCGTCGCCGGTCCAGGTCACGAGCAGGCCGAGCACGCGACGTCGACCCGCGACGGCGTGCACGACGACGGTGCCTGGGACCGCTCCCGTCTCCTCGACGACGCGGCGCACGAGGTCGCGGCGCAGCCACCCCGACGCGGAGTGCGGCGCGTACCGGGCGTCGAGGCGCAGCACGACCGGGCCGTCGAGGACGCCGTCGAGCAGGTCCTGGACGATGTCGCTCGTCACGCCCTCGGGTGCGCCGGGGACGTCGCCGAGCGGGTCGAGGTGGTCGGAGTCGGGGATGTACCGGGCGTGCCGGCGCCCGCGCCCGCTCGGCGGGGACGCGACGTCGACGCCCTCGGCGAACACCAGGCCGTCGTCGTTGAGGTAGAACGCGGCCCACGGCACGAGCGCGCGCAGCAGGTCGACGATGTCGCGCAGCGCGTACGGGTACTCGAGGTCGCCCAGCAGCTCGGTGGTCTGCGCGATGAGGTCGAGGTCGGCGCGCTGGCGGCGCTCGACCTCGAGCGAGGCGAGCTGCGCGGCCTGGCGGTCGACGTACTCGGAGACGTCGGTCGTGATGCCGACCCAGTGGCGCACCACGCCGTCGGGGCTCGGCAGCGGGTTGACCGAGACCTGCCACCACGCCGTCGACCCGTCGCGGCGGCGCGCGCTCACGATGCGCAGCATCGGCCGGCCCTCGAGGAGGTCCTGCT
The DNA here is from genome assembly GCF_000215105.1 of Isoptericola variabilis 225. Lineage (GTDB taxonomy): Bacteria > Actinomycetota > Actinomycetes > Actinomycetales > Cellulomonadaceae > Isoptericola > Isoptericola variabilis_A. The sequence goes on along the minus strand of NC_015588.1, from coordinate 326,444 downwards.
GGGCGGTGTCGCGCTCCGGGTCCTCGTCGACGAGCGACAGCAGCGGGTTGGGGCCCAGGACGGACAGGTCGCCGACGCCCGCGCCGACGGTCTCGACGAACGCGTCGTTGACCCACAGCACGGGCATGCCCTCGTCCCACGCCCCGGTGATGAACATCGGCACGCCGGCTCGTCCGATCGCCGTGCTCAGAAGTTGATCAGAAACGCGGGCGACGGCGCCATTGTGACCGGATGTTTCGGTCATAATGCCTCCGCAGTCGTCGTGTCCCGTCTCAGTTGGTGTCGCTGCTGGTCATTCAACCGTAGATTGGAGTCCGCCGAGACTCGAGACGAGTCGAGGCGTGGCAGACGGCTCATGGAAGGAGCACCGTGCAGGACGCATCGAACCCGACCGCCCGCGGCACGCGGCCCGCGGTGGCGCGCGACGACGACGGCGCGCCCGAGTTCGGCGACCCGGCCAGCGTCCACGTCATCGTGGGCTCGACCCGGGCTCGCGTGGTGCTCTCGGGCGAGATCGACGCCGACATCGGCGCCGAGCTCGGCGAGGCCGTCGCGCACGCCGAGAAGTCCGGCCTCCCGGTCGAGATCGACGCCCATCACGTGACGTTCATGGACTCCTCCGGCGTGGCCTTCCTCGCCCGCCTGGCCTCGCGCAGCCCCGAGAAGGTCCGCGTCCTGCGCGCGCCGCCGACGGTGCGCTTCCTGCTCGAGGTCACGCGCATCGGCGATCTCCTCGAGATCGTCGACGACGACCCCGGCTTCGACGAGTAGCTCCCGCCCGCAGACGCACAGAGACGCGGTCGCGGTCGCGGTCGCAGAAGAAGGGCTCCGCCCTCGGCGATCCGGTCGCGTTCACGGGCGCCAGGGCGCCCTCCACTTCGGGAGAGATACGACCGGATCGCCGAGGGCGGAGCCTTCTTCTGCTCTCGGTTACGTCCGCGAGTGCGTCACATCTTCTGGCCGGCCGAGCGGAGCTGCTGGCAGGCCTCGACGATGCGCGCGGCCATGCCGGCCTCGGCCTTCTTGCCCCAGGCGCGCGGGTCGTACGCCTTCTTGTTGCCGACCTCGCCGTCGACCTTGAGGACGCCGTCGTAGTTGGTGAAGAAGTGGTGGGCCACCGGGCGCGAGAACGCGTACTGCGTGTCGGTGTCGATGTTCATCTTGACGACGCCGTTGTCGACGGCCTCGCCGATCTCCTCGGCCGTCGAGCCCGAGCCACCGTGGAACACGAGGTCGAACGGGCGCTCCTTGCCGATCTCGTCGCCGACGGCCTTCTGGATGTCCGCGAGGATCGACGGGCGCAGCTTGACCGCACCGGGCTTGTAGACGCCGTGCACGTTGCCGAACGTGAGGGCCGTGAGGTAGCGGCCCTTCTCGCCGGCGCCGAGCGCGCGCACCGTGGCGAGCCCGTCCTCGGGCGTCGTGTAGAGCTTCTCGTTGATCTCGGCGACGTGGCCGTCCTCCTCTCCGCCGACGACGCCGACCTCGATCTCGAGGATGGTGCGCGCGGCCTGCGAGAGCTCGAGCAGCTCGGCGGCGATGCGGAGGTTCTCGTCGAGCGGGATGTCCGAGCCGTCGAACATGTGCGACTGGAACGTCGGGTTCTTGCCGGCCTTGACCTGCTCCGCCTCGAGCGCGAGCAGCGGTCGGACCCAGGAGTCCAGGTTCGACTTGGTGCAGTGGTCGGTGTGGATCGCGATGTTGACCGGGTAGTTCTTGGCCACCTCGGTCGCGTAGGCCGCGAGCGCCAGGGAGCCACCGACACGGTCCTTGATCGTCGAGCCCGAGCCGTACTCGGCACCGCCGACGGAGACCTGGATGATGCCGTCCGACTCCGCCTCGGCGAAGCCCTGGAGCGCGGCGGTGATGGTCTGCGACGAGGTGATGTTGACGGCGGGGTAGGCGAACCTGCCGGCCTTCGCCCGGTCGATCATCTCGGCGTAGACCTCGGGGGTTGCGATAGGCATCTGCGGTACTCCAATGACGGGACGTACGGGGACGCAGCGGGCGGCGACGTCGCGGCGGGCGCTCGTCACCCGCATGCATCCGCGATTTTCTCACGGCGCCGTCACGCGCGTCACATCGCGGTCCCTACGTGAGACGGCGTGCGGGAGAAACCGGGTGCGTCCTGGCGACGGCCGTCACTAGGGTGCGGCCCATGACATCGGCGAGGAAGGTCCAGGTCACGTTCGACTGCGCGGACCCGCGGCGCGTCGCCCGCTTCTGGTGCGAGGTGCTGGGGTACGAGATGACGCCGCCGCCGGAGGGCTTCGCCTCCTGGGAGGAGGCCGAGCGCGACCTCACCGAGGAGGAGCGCGGGGCGTGGGCCGCGTGCGTCGACCCGACGGGCGTCGGGCCTCGCCTGTACTTCCAGCGCGTCCCCGAGGGCAAGGTCGAACCGCGTGCACCTCGACGTGCGCGTGGGCACCGGCCTCGTGGGCGAGGAACGGCTCGCGGCGCTGCAGGCCGAGTCCGCGCGCCTGGTCGCGCTCGGCGCGCGCGAGGTCCGCGTGCTGCGCGCCGACGGCGAGAACGAGTCGTGCATCGTGATGCAGGACGTGGAGGGCAACGAGTTCGACCTCGACTGAGCAGAAGGTGTCAGAGGTGCTGCAGCGCCCACGCGTGCATCGCGATGGCCGCCGCGGCGCCGGCATTGAGCGAGCGCGTCGAGCCGTGCTGGGTGATGTGCACGACGGCGGTGCACGCGTCCTGCGCCTCGGGCGTCAGGCCGGCGGACTCCTGCCCGAAGAGCAGCACGCACCGCGCGGGCAGCCGGTAGGTCTCGAGCGGGACGGAGCCGGGCACGTTGTCGATGCCGACCACCGGCAGGCCCTCGTCCCGCGCCCACGCGGCGAGCGACGCCGCGTCGGGGTGGTGGTGGACATGGAGGTAGCGGTCGGTGACCATCGCGCCGCGACGGTTCCACCGCCGTCGGCCCACGACGTGCACGCCCGCGACGTTGAACGCGTTGGCCGTGCGCACGACGGACCCGATGTTGAGGTCGTGCGCCCAGTTCTCGATCGCGACGTGCAGGTGGCGCTCGGGGTCCCTGCGCCGGTCCATGTCCTCGACGATCGCCTCGACGGTCCAGTAGCGGTACCGGTCGACGACGTTGCGGCGGTCGCCGTGGGCGAGCAGCTCGGGGTCGTACCGCGGGTCTGGCGTGCCGTCGTCCCGGCGCGGCCACGCGTCCGATCCGCCCGGCCACGGCCCGACGCCGACCTCCCGCGCGTCGTTCATCGCGCGGCGTCCCTGACCGTCACCGCCGGGCGGCGGCGGGCGTCTGGCGCGACTCCCACCAGATCGCGACGAGCACGACGGCCGCGCCGACGAGGGCGAGCAGGAACGGGCCGACGACGGCGCCGGCCGACGGCGGCGCGAGCAGGCCGCTCTCGCCGTCCTGCCAGGGCCACAGGGCCCGCAGCGAGCCGAGCATGAGCCCCGCGAGGAGCGCCATCGTGCTCTGGCGCCGGTGCTCGAGCAGCCAGTGGAGGACCTTGACGAACGACGCGAGCCCGACGGTGGCGCCGAGCAGGAAGACCGCCACGAAGCCGAGGTCGCGCGCGTGCAGCGCCTGCTGGACCGGCACGTACAGACCCATCGCGAGCAGCACGAAGGAGCCCGAGACGCCCGGCAGCACGAGCGCGTTGATCGCGACGGCGGCACCGAGGAAGACGAGCCACATCGGCGGCTCGTTCAGCTCGGTGGGCGGCAGGCCCGTCAGGACGAACGCCACGACCGCGCCCGCGGCGAGGAGGGCGAGGTCGAGCGCACGGGGGCGGTGGGGCATCATCCGCAGCGGCACCGAGATCGAGACGGCGATCATCCCGAAGAACAGGGCGCGCATCGGCACGGGGTGCGACTCGAGCAGCGGCGCGATGGTGTTGAGCGAGACGAACAGCACGACGACCATGCCGGCGAGCACCGGCAGCAGGAACCGCCAGTCGATCGCGCGCAACGCGCGGGCGGCGGGCCGCAGCCCCTGCCGCGCGGCGAGCCCCTGGACGAGCTCGCGACCGGCGTGGACCGTCTGGCTCGCGGCCTCGAGAAGCTGGTCGTAGAGGCCCACGACGAGCGCGATCGTGCCGCCCGAGATGCCGGGCACCGACTCGGCGGCGCCGACCAGGCCGCCGCGGATCGCGTTGCCCGGTGCGTGCGCCCAACGGGTCCGGGAGGTCGCCCGGGCGTGGCGGTGCGCCGGAGCGGGGTGCGTCGCGGGGTCCTGAGGCTGGTTGGTCACCCGGAAAGCCTAGGGTGCCGGGTGTCGTGCGCGCTGCCATCCGCTACCGTGGCGGCGTGACGCACCGGAAGATCGAGAGCTGGCTCACCGACATGGACGGCGTCCTCGTGCGCGAGGGCCTCGCCATCCCGGGCGCGCCCGAGTTCGTCAAGGCGCTGCGCGACGCCGAGCGGCCGTTCCTCATCCTCACGAACAACTCGATCTTCACGCCGCGCGACCTGCGGGCGCGCCTGTCGCGCTCGGGCATCGAGGTGCCCGAGGAGTCGATCTGGACGTCGGCCCTCGCGACGGCGCAGTTCCTCTCCGACCAGATCCCCGGCGGGTCGGCGTACGCGATCGGCGAGGCGGGCCTGACGACGGCGCTGTACGAGGTGGGCTACACGCTGACCGACTCGGACCCCGACTACGTGGTGCTGGGCGAGACGCGCACGTACTCGTTCGAGGCGGTCACCAAGGCGGTCCGGCTCATCCAGGGCGGCGCGCGCTTCATCGCCACCAACCCCGACACCACGGGGCCGTCGACCGAGGGGCCGCTGCCCGCCACGGGCGCCGTCGCCGCGATGATCCAGGCCGCGACCGGCCGCTCGCCCTACTACGTCGGCAAGCCGAACCCGATGATGTTCCGCTCGGCGCTGAACCGCATCGACGCGCACTCCGAGACCACGGCGATGATCGGCGACCGCATGGACACCGACGTCGTCGCGGGCATCGAGGCCGGGCTCGAGACCTTCCTCGTCATGACCGGCTCGACCGCGGCCGCCGACGTCGAGACGTTCCCGTTCCGCCCGTCCCACGTGGTCGACTCCGTGGCCGACCTCGTCGACCTCATCTGACGGATCGGGCCAGGTCCTCGACCGCCGCGGTCACCTCGGCGAGCGCGCCGAGCGACCGCCGCCAGTCACCGGGGACCTCCAGGCTGTGGTCCGCGCCGGGCACCTCGACGACCCGCGCGCCCGACCGGGCCGCGACGGCCGGGTCCCACAGTCGGTCCGCGGTTCCGCCCGCGAGGACCGCGGGCAGCCCCGCCGAGATCCGCTCGGCCGCGTCGCGCACGTCGAAGTCCCGGCACACGCCGTCCCACACGACCGTGCGGAGGGTCCAGCCGGCGTCACGCAGCACCGCGGCCGGATACGCGAGGAGCGGCCCCTGCGCGGTGTACCCGGAACCGGGCAGGACCGTCGCGACCCTGTCCTCAGCACCGGCGGCGACGAGCACTCGATGCTCAGGCACAGCCGTATCGAACCACGTGGCGCGTCCGCCCGGCGGGAGGCTCAGGCCTGCGGCGCGAGGCCCAGGTCGTCGAGGTCGAAGAGGTAGTGGTAGGCGTAGCCCCGCTCCTCGATCTTCTCCTTGGCACCCGTGCTGCGGTCCACGAGCGTCGCGACGCCCATGATCTGCGCGCCCGCGGCCTCGACGGCGTCGATCGCCTGCAGCAGCGAGCCGCCGGTCGTGGAGGTGTCCTCGACGACGACGACGCGCCGGCCCGTGATGTCAGGGCCCTCGATCTGGCGCTGCATGCCGTGGGTCTTGGCGGCCTTGCGCACGACGAACGCGTCGAGGTCCTGACCGCGCGACGCGGCGGCGTGCAGCAGCGCGTCCGCGATGGGGTCCGCGCCGAGCGTGAGGCCGCCCGCGGCGTCGACCTCGGCGGTGCCGAGCCCGACCTCCTCGAGGTGGTCGAGCAGCACGTGCCCGACGAGCGGGGCGGCACGGTGGTGCAGCGTGATCCGGCGCAGGTCGATGTAGTAGTCGGCCTCCTTGCCGGAGGAGAGCGTCACCTTCCCGTGCACGACGGCGAGCTCCTTGACGAGCTCGAGCAGCTGCTCGCGGGGGGTCGGGGAGAAGTCGGCGGTCGTCACGGGGTCAAGGGTACGGCTCAGCGGTACTTGCCCAGGGCCCGCACGGCGGTCCGCGGCGCCAGGCGCAGCAGCGCGGCGGCGGCCTTGTACCGCACGGACGGCGTCGAGATGACGACGCCGCGACGCACGTCGGCGAGCGCCTCCGACACGACGTAGGACGCGTCGAGCCAGCCCGGGTCGGGCACGTGGTCCATGTCGAGCCCGGCCCGGTCGTGGAACTCGGTCCGGACGAACCCAGGGCACAGCACGGTCGCGGTCACGCCCGTGCCCTTGAGCTCGACCGCGAGCGCCTCGGTGAACGTGCGCACGTACGCCTTGGCCGCGGCGTAGGTCCCGCCCGCGGTGAGCGCGGCGACCGACGCGACGTTGAGGACGGCCCCGCGGCCGCGCGCGGTCATCTGCCCGACGGCGGCGTGCGTGAGCTGGACGACGGCGCGGACCATGACGTCGACGGCGCGCAGCTCTGTCTCGAGCTCCCCTCCGACGAAGTGCTGCGCCGTGGCGAACCCCGCGTTGTTGACGAGCAGGCCGACGGGACGGCGGTCGTCCTGCTCGTCCTCACCCGTGACCGCGAGACGGTCCGCGACGCGCGCGACGTCGTCGTGCACCGACAGGTCCGCGGACAGGACCTCGACCCGCACGCCGGCGGCGGCGCGGATCTGCGTGGCGACGCGTTCGAGGCGGTCCTCGTCGCGCGCGACGAGCACGAGGTCGTGCCGGGCCGTGGCGAGCTGCCAGGCGAACTCCAGGCCGAGGCCGGCGGTGGCGCCGGTGACGAGCGCGGTTCCCATAGCCAGCAGCCTAGAGGCTCCCCACGCGGCGGTGCCGCGCGGCGCCCTAGGGTGGGGCCGTGCGACTGGCCACCTGGAACGTCAACTCCGTGCGGGCCCGCGTCGACCGCGTGCTGGCGTACCTCGAGCGCTCGGGCACCGACGTGCTCGCGCTGCAGGAGACCAAGTGCCGCGACGACCAGTTCCCGACGCGCGCGTTCGAGGACGCGGGGTACGAGGTCGCGCACGTCGGGTACAGCCAGTGGAACGGGGTCGCGATCGCCTCGCGCGTCGGGCTGTCCGACGTCGAGATCGCGTTCCCGGGGCAGCCCGGCTTCGCGAAGGCCGGCGCGGACCCCGAGGACCTGTTGCTCGACGTCCCGCCGCCCGTCGAGGCGCGCGCGATCGGTGCGACGTGCGGCGGTGTGCGCGTGTGGTCGCTCTACGTGCCGCACGGGCGGGCGCAGGGCGACCCGCACCTCGCGTACAAGCTGCGCTGGCTCGACGCGCTGCGCGAGGCGGCCGCGGGCTGGCTCGCGGACGACCCGGCGGCGCAGGTCGCGCTCGTCGGCGACTGGAACGTCGCCCCGCTCGACACCGACGTCTGGGACCCGGCGTTCTTCGAGGGCAGGACCCATACCTCGCCGGCCGAGCGCGACGCCTTCGCGGCGTTCGGCGCCGCGGGGTACACGGAGGTCACGCGCGAGCTGCTCCCCGAGCCGCACACGTACACCTACTGGGACTACAAGCAGCTCGCGTTCCCGCGGAACTACGGGATGCGCATCGACTTCGCGTACGTGTCCCCGGCGCTGCGCGAGCGCGTGACCGGCGCGCGGATCGAGCGCGACGAGCGCAAGGGCGCGGGCGCGAGCGACCACGTGCCCGTCGTCCTCGACCTCGCCGACGCGGGCTAGGTTGTGCGCATGAGCTCCGAGCCGTCCGAGCCGACGTTCGCGTCGCCGACGCCGCCCGGGTCGCTGCCGCCGGCGGACCTGGACCGGGTGCACCTGCCCGGCCCGGCACCCGTCCCGGCACACGCGCCCGACGACGGCACGCCGGCCCCGTACGGCGACGCCGCAGCCGCGTACGGCCCGCCGGGCGCGTACGGCACGCCCGGCGCCTACGCCGCGCCCCGCGGCCCGAGCCCCAGCCCGAGCCCGAGGTCGCGCTCGCGCCGGCGGCTGGCGGTCGCGATCGTCGCCGTCGCCGTCGTGGCGGTCCTCGCCGCGGTCGTCGCGCTCGTGACGCAGTCCGCGCGCGAGCGCTCGTGGGAGCCCCTGCCGGCGACTCTCGAGGAGCCCGTGCGCGCGCAGGCCGTCCAGCTCGTGCTGGGCTCGTGCGTCGCGGAGCTGCCCGACGACGGTCTCGTGCGCGGGGTGCAGGCCGTGCCGTGCGCGGACCCGCACGAGGCCCAGGTCGTCGGCCGCACCGACGCCGCGCCCGACGCCGTGTGGCCGGGTGACGACGCGGTGGCCGCCCGCACCGCCCGCGGCTGCGGCCCCGATCTCCTCGGGCCGCAGGCGCGCGAGTCGGGCGCCGCGGACGGCCTGCGCTACGTCGTGTGGGTGCCGAGCGAGGACTCGTGGGCCGACGGCGACCGCACGGGCCTGTGCCTCGCCGTCTCGGCCGAGCCCCGCACCGGCACGCTCCTGGAGTGACGGCCGTGACCGGCGGGTGACCGCCGTCAGGCCGACTTGACCGCTCTGAGCGTGAGCCCCTCGCCCTCGCGGTCCACCTGGACGATGTCGCCGTCGGTGATGTCGCCCGAGAGCAGCTGCCGTGCGAGCCGGTCGCCGATCTCGCGCTGCACGAGGCGGCGCAGCGGGCGCGCCCCGTACGCCGGGTCGAAGCCCTCGAGCGCGAGCCACTCGCGTGCGGCGGGCGTGACGTCGAGCGTGATCCGGCGGTCGGCCAGCCGCTGGGCGAGCTGCTTGACCTGCAGGTCAACGATGCGGCCCAGCTCCTCGAGCGTGAGCGCGTCGAACACCACGATGTCGTCGAGCCGGTTGAGGAACTCGGGCTTGAACGACGCGCGCACGGCGTTCATGACGGCCTCGCGCTTCTGGTCGTCGTCGAGCGTCGGGTCGACGAGGAACTGCGAGCCGATGTTCGACGTGAGCACCAGGATGGTGTTGCGGAAGTCCACCGTGCGGCCCTGGCCGTCGGTGAGGCGTCCGTCGTCGAGCACCTGGAGCAGGATGTCGAAGACCTCGGGGTGGGCCTTCTCGACCTCGTCGAGCAGCACGACCGAGTACGGCCGACGCCGCACGGCCTCGGTGAGCTGGCCACCCTCCTCGTAGCCGACGTAGCCCGGGGGCGCGCCGACGAGCCGGGCCACCGAGTGCTTCTCGGAGTACTCGGACATGTCGATCCGGATCATGGCGCGCTCGTCGTCGAACAGGAAGTCCGCGAGCGACTTGGCGAGCTCGGTCTTGCCGACGCCCGTCGGGCCGAGGAACAGGAACGACCCGGTCGGCCGGTCGGGGTCGGAGACGCCCGCCCGCGAGCGCCGGACGGCGTCGGACACCGCGCGGACCGCGGCCGTCTGGCCGATGAGGCGCTCGCCGATGACGTCCTCCATGTGCAGGAGCTTCTCCTGCTCGCCCTGGAGCAGGCGCCCTGCCGGGATGCCGGTCCAGGACGAGACGACCTCGGCGATCTCGTCCGCGCCGACCTTGTCGGCGATCATGGGCGCCTCGTGGGCGACCTCCTCGGCCGCGCCCGTGTCGGCCTCGGCCCGCTCGGCGTCGGCCAGCTCGCGCTCGACGGCGGGGATCTCGCCGTACTGGATGCGCGCGGCACCCTCGAGGTCGCCCTCGCGGAGCTTGCGCTCGGCCTCGACGCGCAGCTCGTCGAGCCGGGCGCGCAGCTCGCCGACGCGGTTGTGGCCGGCCTTCTCGGCCTCCCACCTCGCGGTGAGCGCGGCGAGCTGCTCGCGCTTGTCGGCGAGGTCGGCGCGCAGCCGCTCGAGGCGCTCGCGCGAGCCCTCGTCGTCGGACTCGGACAGGACGACCTCCTCCATCTCGAGGCGCGTGACGGCACGCTGGAGCTCGTCGATCTCGACGGGTGAGGAGTCGAGCTCCATGCGCAGGCGCGAGGCGGCCTCGTCGACGAGGTCGATGGCCTTGTCCGGCAGCTGGCGGCCGCTGATGTAGCGGTCGGAGAGCGTCGCGGCGGCGACGAGCGCGGAGTCGGCGATGGTCACCTTGTGGTGCGCCTCGTAGCGCTCCTTGAGGCCGCGCAGGATCGCGATGGTGTCCTCGACCGACGGCTCGCCGACGAACACCTGCTGGAAGCGCCGCTCGAGCGCGGGGTCCTTCTCGATGTGCTCGCGGTACTCGTCGAGCGTCGTCGCGCCCACCATGCGCAGCTCGCCGCGGGCGAGCATGGGCTTGAGCATGTTGCCCGCGTCCATGGCACCCTCGCCGCCGGCGCCCGCGCCGACGACGGTGTGCAGCTCGTCGATGAACGTCACGACCTGCCCGTCGGACGCCTTGATCTCCTCGAGCACGGCCTTGAGCCGCTCCTCGAACTCGCCTCGGTACTTCGCGCCCGCGACCATGCTCGCGAGGTCGAGCGCGACGAGGCGCTTGTTCTTGAGCGACTCGGGCACGTCGCCGGCGACGATGCGCTGGGCGAGCCCCTCGACGACGGCGGTCTTGCCGACGCCGGGCTCACCGATGAGCACGGGGTTGTTCTTGGTGCGCCGCGACAGGACCTGGACGACGCGTCGGATCTCGGCGTCGCGTCCGATGACCGGGTCGAGCTTGCCCTCGCGGGCGAGGGCCGTCAGGTCCGTGCCGTACTGCTCGAGCGCCTTGTAGGTGCCCTCGGGGTTCGGGCTCGTGACGCGGCTGGAGCCGCGGACCGCGGGCAGCGACGCGCGCAGCGCCTCCACCGTCGCGCCCGCGGACCGGAGGATCTCGGCGGCGGGCGACTGCCCGGCCGCGATGCCGATGAGCAGGTGCTCGGTCGAGACGTACTCGTCGCCGAGGGACTGCGCCTCCTTGGCGGCGTTCTCGAGCGCGACGGAGGTCGCGCGCGAGGCGCTGGGCTGCGCGACGGTGGTGCCGGTCACCTGCGGCAGCGCGACGAGCGCGGCCCGCACCTTCTGCCCGATCTGCTGCGGGTTCGCGCCGACGGCCTCGAGTAGGCCGACGGCCACGCCGCCCTGCTGCTGCAGGAGCGCCGAGAGCAGGTGCACAGGCTCGAGCTGGGGGTTGCCCGCCGCGGACGCCGACTGCACGGCGTCGCCGATGGCCTGCTGCGACATCGTCGTGAACTTGGTGTCCATGGACCCTCCGGGATGAGCTGGGACGTCTGGTGGCGAGAACCGCCGCGAGGTTGAGTCTATTCCGCTCAACTTTGCTCGCCACCTGTGGGCCGGCGCGGGAGTGGCCCGCGTCGGTGGCCTGAGACATGCTGGGCGCGTGACCTCATCGTCCGGCGTCCGCCGCCGCCCGTGGCTCGCGGCGCCGCTCGCCGTCGCCGCCGCCCTCGCCCTGTCCGGCTGCATGAAGATGGACCTGGCCCTCACGCTCACCGAGGGGGACACGGCGTCGGGCACGTTCGTCGTCGCGTTCTCCGACGAGCTGGCCGAGGCCATGGGCGCCGAGCCGCAGGAGCTCTGGGAGCAGGGGTCCGAGGCGGTCGCGGGCGACCTGCCCGAGGGCGCGACCGAGGAGCCGTACGCCGACGGCGAGTACACCGGCGGTCGGTACACGTTCGCCGAGCAGCCCGTCTCGGAGCTCGGCGGCGTCGCGGGCGAGGAGCTCACCGTCACGCGCGAGGGCGACGAGTACGTCGTCTCCGGCGCCATGGACCTCACCGACGACACGGGCGAGCTCGAGTCCGCGCCGCCGGAGCTCGTCGACTCGTTCGACGCGCGCGTCGCGATCACGTTCCCGGGCGAGGTCGTCGACACGAACGGCGAGGTCGTCGGGACGAACACCGTCGAGTGGCGCCCGCCGCTCGGCGAGCGCACCGAGCTCCGGGCCCGCGGCTCGGCGGTCTCGAACGGCAAGGCCGGCGAGGGTGCGGCCGGCGGCGCGGGAGCAGAGGACGACGACGGCGAGGGTCTGCCGCTGTGGGCCGTCGCCGGGCTCCTGCTCGTGCTCGCGATCGCCGTCGCGGCCGTCGTCGTCATCGTCGCCCGCGCCCGGCGGCGCCGGGACGCCGACGGTCCCGGCGGGACGGGCTTCTGATGGGAGCGCGCGAGGGGGCATGGCGCCCCGACGTGCTCGGCGACGGCTTCGAGGCCCGGACGCTCGCGCTACCGGACGGCGCGGAGGTGACGCTCGTGCGCCACACTCCGTCCGTCGGGGACCCGCCGGCCCGCGTCGCGGTTCTCTACGTGCACGGGTTCGTGGACTACTTCTTCCATCGGCACGTGGCCGAGGCGTTCGCCGAGCGCGGCTACGCGTTCTACGCGGTCGACCTGCGCGGCCACGGGCGCTCGCTCTCGGCGCACCTCGACGCCGGCGGCGACCCCAACCTCGTCGACGACCTCGCCCGGTACGCCCGCGATCTCGACGCCGCCGCCGCCGCGGTGCGCGGCGCGGGCCACGAGACGCTCGCCGTGCTCGGCCACTCGACCGGCGGGCTCGTCGCCTCCCTGTGGGCGGACGCGCGTCCGGGCCGCGCGGACGCCCTCGTGCTCAACAGCCCGTGGCTCGAGCTCAACAAGGGCTGGCTCGAGCGCGTCCCCTTGACGTGGCTCATGGAGGTGGTCGGCCGGATCGCCCCGCGCCTGGTGATCGGGCGGCTCGGCGAGCACTACTGCCGCGCGCTGCACGTCGAGGGCGGCGGCGAGTGGGACTTCGACCTCACCTGGAAGCCGTACGAGGCGTTCCCCGTGCGGGCGGGCTGGTTCCGGTCCGTCCGGCGCGCGCACCGGCGGGTCGGACGGGGCCTGGACGTCCGGGAGCCGGTGCTCGTCCTCGCCTCCGACCGCACCGGACCCCCGGGACGGCACCCGGAGCTGCTCACCACCGACTCCGTGCTGCGCGTCGAGCACATCCGTGAACGGGCGCCCCGCCTCGGCACGGACGTGACGTACGTCGAGGTGGCCGGCGGCGCGCACGACCTCGCGCTCTCCCCCGCCCCCGCGCGCGAGAAGTACCTGAGCACCGTGCTCGACTGGCTCGACGACCGCCTGGGTACCCGGTGGGGTGCGGTGTCCGATTCCCGCTAGCCAGGCCGTGGTCGGGCACGCGACGATGGCGGCATGACAGCGACCGCGGAGACGACGACCAGCCCGGCGGACCCGGTGTTCGCCGAGCGGTACCGTGCGATCGCCGCGCGGGACGCCCGGTTCGACGGGCAGTTCTTCACCGCCGTGCGCAGCACCGGGATCTACTGCCGTCCGTCGTGCCCCGCGCGCACGCCCAAGCCCCAGAACGTCACCTTCTACCTCACGTCCGCCGCGGCGCACGAGGCGGGCTACCGCGCGTGCAAGCGGTGCCTGCCCGAGGCGGCGCCCGGCACGCCCGCGTGGAACCTGCGACGCGACGTCGCGGGCCGCGCGATGCGGCTCGTCGCCGACGGCGTCGTCGACCGCGAGGGGGTCGACGGGCTCGCGACCCGCCTAGGCTACACGCCGCGCCACGTCCACCGGCTGCTCGTCGCCGAGCTCGGCGCGGGGCCGCTCGCGCTCGCCCGGGCCCAGCGCGCGCAGACCGCCCGCGCGCTGCTCGTCGGCACCGACCTGCGGCTGTCCGACGTCGCGTTCGCGGCCGGGTTCGGCAGCATCCGCCAGTTCAACGACACGGTCGCCGAGGTCTTCGGCACCACGCCCAGCGAGCTGCGCGCGCGGCGTCGTCGGACGGACCCCGCCCCTGCACGCGAGCAGGGGGCGGCGGGCGAGGCCGTGGTGCTCGACCTCACGCTCCCGGTCCGCGAGCCGTTCGACGCGCTCGGCACGCTGACGTTCCTCGCGGCACGCGCCGTCGACGGCGTCGAGACGGCCGCGCTCGACGGGCCTGTCCTGCGTTACGCGCGCACGCTCGCGCTGCCGCACGGCCCGGGCGCCGCCGAGGTCACCGTCAGGCCGCGCGCGGTCGGCCGCACCGGCCGCGTCGCCCTGCGCCTCGAGGTGGCCTCCCTCGCCGACGTGCCGGTCGCCGTCGCGCGCCTGCGCCGCCTCCTCGACCTCGACGCCGACCCCGGCGCGGTCGACGCCGCGCTCGCCACGGACCCGGCGCTCGCACCGCTCGTCGCCGCCACGCCCGGCATCCGCGTCCCCGGCACGGTGGACCCGCACGAGACCGTCGTGCGGGCGATCGTCGGCCAGCAGATCAGCGTCGCGGCGGCACGCACGCACCTGTCGCGGCTCGCGGCGGCGGCCGGCACCCCCTACGCGTCACGCATCGGGGGCCTGACCCGGCTCTTCCCCACGGCCGCCCAGGTCGCCGACGACGGCGGCACGCACCTGCGCCTGCCCGCCCGGACGCGCGGGACCGTCGTCGCCGTCGCCCGCGCGCTGGCCGACGGCGAGCTCGCCGTCGGCGTCGGGGACGACCCCGACGCCCTGCGCGCGGCGCTCGTCGCCCGCCGCGGGATCGGCCCGTGGACGGCCGCGTACGTCGCGATGCGCGTGCTCGGCGACCCCGACGCCTGGCTCGACGGCGACGTCGCGCTCCTCGCCGGCGCCCGCGCGGCCGGCGTCCTGCCCGAGGCGGCCGCGGCACCGCACCGGGCGCTCGCCGCGCGCGCGGCCGCCTGGGCGCCGTGGCGCTCGTACGCCGCGGTGCACCTGTGGCGCGCGGCGGCACCGCTCGCCGCGCCGTCCACGACCACCAGCCCCCGTCCGGAAGGGACCGCACCATGACCGCCCGTGCCACCACGCTCGCCACGCCCGACGGCCCGTTCTCCCTCGTCGTGTCCGACGGCGCGGTCCTCGCCTCGGGCTGGACCGACGACGTCGCGTCGCTCGTCGCGCTCGTGCACCCCACGCTCCGCCCGTCGGACGTGCAGGAGGTCGACGCGGACGACGCGTCCGCCGACCCGGACCTCGCCGAGCCCGCGAAGGCGGTGGCCGCCTACTACGCGGGCGACCCGCACGCGGTGGGCCGGGTGCCCGTGCGGCAGCGGTCGGGCTCGTACCGCGAGCTCGCGTGGGACGTGCTGCGCCAGGTCGGGCCGGGTGAGCGCGTGACCTACACCGAGTACGCGGCGCGCACCGGCCGCCCCGCCGCGGTGCGTGCCGCCGCGGGCGCGTGCGCGACGAACGCGGCCGCGCTGTTCGTCCCGTGCCACCGCGTGCTGCGCAGCGACGGCTCGCTCGGCGGCTTCCGGTACGGGCTCGCGATCAAGGAGCGCCTGCTCGCGCGGGAGGCCCGCGCCTGAGGCGCGGTCGTCACGCCCCGGTGCCCGGAGGGCGCCCGTCGTCGGGCAGGGTGCGCCGCATGTCGTCGACCTCGAGGTCCCCGGGCGCGACCTTGCCCGTGCGGTACGCGGCGCGCCCCACCATGTGCGCGGCGACGGGCGAGGTGACGAGCTGGAAGGCGACGACGAGCCCGAGCATCGCGAGCACCGGCCAGCTGCGCACCCGCAGCGCCACCCCCGTCAGCACCAGGATCAGCCCCAGCACCTGCGGCTTGGTCACGGCGTGCATGCGCGCCAGCACGTCGGGGAAGCGCAGCATGCCGACGCCGGCTGCGAGCGCCAGGAACGCTCCGGCGAGGAGGCACACGGCCGCGACCGCGTCCGCGAGGAGCGTGACCCAGGTCGGTTCGCCGGCCATCAGCCCACCTGCCCTTCCGCGCCGCCGCCGTGGTGCTCGGGGTCGACCGCGGCGTCCCGGCCCTCCTGCTCCTCGGCGTCGCTTCGCGCGCCCTCGGCGGCCGACTCGCCGTGGCCGCGCCCGGCGCCCTCCTCGGGGCGCTCGCGCGCGGCGAAGCGCGAGATGACGACGGACCCGATGAACCCGACGAGCGAGAGCACCACGAGGATCGGGATGGTCTCGGTGCGCCGCGACAACGCCGCCTCGAGGGCGATGACGCCGACGAGCGTCGTGGTGAGGACGTCGAACGCGACGGTGCGGTCGAGCATCGAGGGGCCGCGCTCGACGCGGACGACCGCGAGCGTCGCGCCGACCGCGAGCATGGCCGCGGCGAGGACGCCCACGACGACGAGCACGTCGTCCATCAGCCCTCCCTTCCCGCGCCGAGCTCGACGCGCTCGAGCAACCTGCGTCCGGCGAACGCGCGCAGCACCCGCTCCTCGAGCGCGAGCGTGCGCTCACGGACGCCGTCGGGGCCGCCCGACCCCTCGAGGTCCAGCACGTGGAGGAAGAGCATCCCCGAGCGCCGCTGCGCCTCGACGACGACGGAGCCGGGCACGAGCGAGGTGATCGCGGCCGTCACGGTCAGCACGACGTCGTCCGGGTTGCGCAGCCGGACGCCGACGATGCCCGCGCGCGGCGCGGGACCGGGCCGGAACGCGAGCCAGGCCACCTGGAACGACGCGGCGAACACATCGACGGCGAAGTGCCCGAGGAGGCGCAGGAACGGCCACGGCCGCAGCGTCGTGTCGGCGGCGACGGCCGGGAGCGGGAACAGCACGACGGCGAGCGCCGAGACCGCGAGCCCGCCCACGACGTTGGCCCACGACAGGTCGCCCCACAGCACGATCCACACGCCGGCCAGGACCAGCAGCGTGGGCCAGTGGATCCGCAGCCGCAGCACGCGGCGGCGCAGGCGCTGAGGGCTCACGAGTCCTCACCCGCCTGGGTCACGTTGTCGGAGTGCCCGGTGCCCCGGTCGGCGCCGCCGGGGAAGACGGCGTCCACGTACGTCGTGCCGTCCATCGACGTCGCGGCCGCACGCTCCGCGTACCCGTACAGGGGGCCCGCGACGAAGGTCAGGGCCAGGCCCGCGCCGACGAGCACCGCCGTCGGGCCGACCATGCCGCGCGGCAGGTGCGTCGCGTCGTCGGACCGCTCGACCACCTCGTCCGGCGGGGTCTGCCAGAAGGCCTTGTTCCACGCCTTGACGACCGCGTAGAGCGTGAGGAGCGAGGTGAGCACCGAGCCGGCGACGAGGGTCCAGGTCAGCGGCGTCCCGAGCCGCGCGCCCTCGGTGAGCAGGCCGACCTTGCCGAGGAACCCGGACAGGGGCGGGATGCCGACGAGGCTCATGGCGGGGACGAAGAAGAGGATCGCGAGCCCGGGCGCGACGCGGGCGAGCCCGCCGAGCCGCTCGAGCGACGTCGACCCGCCGCGGCGCTCGACGAGCCCGACGACGAGGAACAGCGTGGTCTGCACGGTGATGTGGTGGACGACGTAGAAGATCGCGGCCGCGGTGCCCGCCTCCGACGCCATGGCGACGCCGAAGATCATGAAGCCGATGTGGCTCACGAGCGTGAACGACAGCAGTCGCTTGACGTCGTCCTGCGCGACCGCGCCGAGGATGCCGACGAGCATCGTGGCGAGCGCGAGCACGAGCAGCACCTGGTCGACCACGGGCTGGTCGCCGAACAGCACGGTCTGGGTGCGGATGATCGCGTACACGCCGACCTTGGTGAGCAGGCCGGCGAACACCGCCGTGACGGGCGCGGGCGCCGTCGGGTAGGAGTCGGGCAGCCACGCGGACAGCGGGAAGATCGCGGCCTTGATCCCGAACGCGAGCAGCAGCAGGAGCTGCAGCGCGAGGCTGACGGTCGGGTCGACGTCGTGCAGCCGCTGCGAGACCTGCGCGATGTTCACCGTGCCGGTGGCCGCGTACACGAGCGCGACCGCGGATAGGAACAGCAGCGAGGACACGAGCGAGACGACGACGTAGACCGACCCGGCGCGGATGCGCTCGCCCGTGCCGCCGAGCGTGAGCAGCACGAACGACGCCGCGAGGAGGATCTCGAACCCGACGTAGAGGTTGAACAGGTCGCCCGAGAGGAACGCGTTCGACACGCCGGCGGCCAGCACGAGGTAGGTCGGGTGGTAGATCGCGACGGGCACGATCTCGGCGACCCGGCCGTGCCCGTCGATGGCGGCCTCGCCCACGACGCCCTGGCCCATCGAGTACAGCAGGACGCACAGCATGACGGCGGTGCTCACGGTGAGCATGAGCGCCGAGAGCCGGTCCGCGACGAGCGGGATGCCCACGGGCGCGGCCCACCCGCCGACGTCGACCACGACGGGCCCGGCGTCGGCCGCGACGAGCAGCAGGACCGACGTCAGGGTCGTCGCCGCGAGCGCCGTCGTGCTGATGACGCGCTGCGCGCGCGTGTGCCGGTGCAGGGCGAGCGTGAGGCCTGCCGCGCAGAGCGGCAGCAGGACGGGCAGCGGCACGAGCGAGTGCAGTCCCCAGCTCATCGCGCTCCCTCCCGACGGCCGTCCCGGGCGTCGCGCCCGGGCTCGGCCTCGTCCTCCGAGGCCACCTCGTCCTGCGCCTCGGCCGCCTCCTCGGCGAGCGTCTCGCCGGTGTCCTGCGCGTCGAGGTCGGTGAACGACGGCGCGTTCGCCGCGGCGGCGCGCGCGATGCGCCGGTCCTCGACGTCGTCGGCGACCTCGTCGTGACCGTGGAGCTGCCACGACCGGTACGCCATCGCGAGCACGAACGCCGTGAGGGCGAGCGCGATGACGATCGACGTGAGGATCATCGCCTGCGACAGCGGGTCGCTCATGGGCTCGCCGTCGGGCGCGGTGCCGACGATCGGCGCCGAGCCGGCGCGCCCGCCCGCCACGAGCAGCGTGAGGTTGACGCCGTTGCCGACCAGGACGAAGCCGAGCACGACCCGGGTGAGGGACCGCTCGAGCATGAGGTAGACCCCGACGGCGACGAGCACGCCGATCACGGCCACGAGCGCCAGCGACGCGGTGTTCTCGAGCACGACCATCAGACCGCCCGCCCCTCGATCTCGGCCTGCCGGTCCAGCTCGGCGCCCAGCGTGCGCAGGATGTCGAGCACGAGCCCGACGACCAGCAGCATGACCCCGACGTCGAAGAACAGCGACGTCACGAGGTGGATCTTGCCCAGCACGGGCACGTGGAGGTCGACGATGAAGCTCTCGAGCACCTCCTGGCCCGCGACCATCGACGCGAGCCCCACGCCGGCCGACAGGAACAGGCCCGTGCCGAGCAGGAGGCCCGGGTGCACGGGCGCGGCCTCGCCGAGCTCGTACCGCCCGCCGGCGAGGTACCGCACGGTGAGCGCGATGCCGACGACGAGCCCCGCGGCGAAGCCGCCGCCCGGCGCGTTGTGCCCGCTGAAGAGCAGGAACAGCGCGAACACGACCATCGCGTGGAAGATCGCCCGCGTGACGACCTCGAAGAGGATCGACCGGCGGCGCGGGTCCTGCGTGCGGCCCGCGGCGAGCCACACGCTGCGCGTGTGCCGGTCCTCGTGCTCGACGTCGTCCGCCTGCGCGAGGCGCAGCACCTTGCCGCTGCGCTGGCGGAGGAACACGAGCGAGGCGATGCCGGTCGCGGCGACGAGCAGGACGGACAGCTCGCCGACGGTGTCCCAGGCACGGATGTCGACGAGCGTCACGTTGACGACGTTCTTGCCGCCGCCGAAGACCTCGGCCTCCTCGGGGAAGTCGACGCTCACCGGCGTCGCGACGCGCGCCGACGACGCGAGCACCGCGAAGCCCATCATGACCACGCCGGCGACGCCGCCGAGCACCATGCGGCCCCAGCGCGACGCGCGCAGCGGGCGGTCCGAGAAGTACGGGGGCAGGCGACGCAGCACGAGCACCATGACGACGATCGTCACGGTCTCGGCGAGCACCTGGGTCAGGGCGAGGTCGGGGGCCCCGTGGAGCAGGAAGAGCGCCGCGTTCCCGTAGCCGGCCGCCCCCACGAGCAGCACGGCCTTGAGGCGCCGGCGCGCGCGGGCCGCGAGCAGGACCGCCACGGCGACGACCGCCGCGACCGCGGCCTGCGCGGGCCGGTCCCAGGCGACGACCTCGACCGCCGGGCCGCCGCCGTCGGACCGGCCGACGAGCCCGACGGCGAGCGCCAGACCCGGCCCGAGCGCGAGCACGACGAGGATCACGGCGAGGTAGAACGGCAGGGAGCCGCGCTGGGTGAACGCGGTGACGTCGGCCGCGAGCTCGTCGAGGCGCCGCATCGAGCGGCGGTAGACGAGGTCGGCGCCGCGCGGCGACCACAGGCCGGCCTGCCACCGCTCGACCCGGTCGCGCTGCCAGAACGCGAGCAGCCCCAGGGCGAGCACGACGGCGGTCACGATCAGGACGGGCGTGACCCCGGCCCACAGCACGAGGTGGCCCGGCTCGCCGGTCGGGTACGTGTCGGCGTACGGGGCGAGCAGGCGCTCGCCGACGCTCGGCACCACGGCCACGGCGAGGCCGCCGAGCGCGAGCGCGGCGGGCGGGGCGACGAGCAGCGTCGGCACGCGGCGGCGGGGCCCGGTCCGCACCTCCTCCCCCTCGGGTGCGGTGCCGGCGGGCTTGGTCGCGAACGCGCCCCACCAGAACCGCAGCCCGTAGGCGACCGTGAGCACCGAGCCGACGACGACGGCCCAGAACGCGACCTGGCCGAGCGGCCCGTGCCCGTGCGACAGCGCCTCGAGCGCGGCCTCCTTGGCGACGTAGCCCGCGAACGGCGGCAGCCCGATCATCGACGCGGTCGCGAGGCCGGCCGCCGCCGCGGTGAGCGGCATCGTGCGCCACAGCCCGGAGAGCCGGCGCAGGTCGCGCGTGCCGGTGACGGCGTCGACGGCGCCCGTGACGAGGAAGAGCGCCGCCTTGAACAGCGCGTGCGCCCCCAGCAGCGCGAGGCCCGCCAGCGCGGCGCCGCGCGTGCCGATGCCGAGCAGCAGCACGAGCAGGCCGAGCTGCGAGACGGTGCCGAACGCGAGCACGAGCTTGAGGTCGTGCTGGCGCAGCGCCCGGTAGCCGCCGAGCAGGAGCGCGCCCCCGCCGAGCACGACCACGAGCGCCTGCCACACGGGCGTCTCCCCGAACGCGGGCGTGAAGCGGGCGACGAGGTAGACGCCGGCCTTGACCATCGCTGCCGCGTGCAGGTAGGCCGAGACCGGGGTGGGGGCCGCCATCGCGGCCGGGAGCCAGAAGTGGAACGGGACGAGCGCCGACTTGGTCGCCGCACCGACGATCAGGCACACCGCCGCGACCGTGACGGCGGTGCCCGACGGCGGGTCGGCGACGACCTCGGACACCCGCCACGACCCCGACGCGACCCCGAGGATCACGAGGCCGACGAGCATGACGAGGCCGCCCGCCGTCGTGACGACGATCGCCTGCATCGCGGCCCGCCGCGAGGACTTGCGGTCCGCGTGGTGGCCGATGAGCAGGTAGGAGAAGACGGTCGTCAGCTCCCAGAAGACGAAGAGCAGCAGCAGGTCGTCCGCGACGACGAGCCCCGCCATCGCGCCGGCGAAGGCCGTCAGGACGCCCGCGAACCGGCCCATGCCGTGCGCGTCGCGCGAGAAGTAGGCCGCGCAGTAGAGCATGACGATCGCGCCGACGCCGCCGACCACGAGCAGCAGGAACCACGACAGCGTGTCCAGGCGCAGGTCGACCGCCAGGTGCAGGCCTGGGACCCAGGGGACGTGCGTCGTCGCCGCCTCGCCCTCCATGACGCGCGTCGTCCACGTCAGCGCGTACGCGGCGGCCGAGGCCGGCGCGAGCGCCAGGACCCAGAACGCGCGGCGCCCCCACCAGGAGACGAGCACGGGCGCGCCGACCGCCAGCACCAGATGCGCCAGCAGCACGAGCAGCACGAGCGGCACGAACTCTCCGTCCGTCAGGGGGCGGGGGCTTCCTACTGTAGCGGGAGGGGCCGCGCCGGCACGGCCCGAGGACGGTGCCCGTGACCGGTGTCACAGGTCGGCGGGGTCCAGCAGGAAGTCGAACTCGTCGGCCACCTCGCCGCCCACGGCGTCGTGCAGCACCTTCGCGCAGCGCGCCACGAGGTCGGCCGCGCGCTTGCGTGCCACGACGTGCGCGGGCTGCGGGAACTCCTGCTGCGACTCGACCAGGTCCGGCGGGTCCCAGCGCACGCGGTAGCTCACCGCTCCACCGGCGGCCCACGGCAGGTCGCGCAGCAGGAGCGGCAGGTTCTCCTCGCCGTTGATCTCGACGGTGACCCACCCGTCGAGGCCGAGGTCGACCACGACGCCGTACCCGTCGAGGACCATCGGGGCCTGGAGCGCCGCGATGTCGAAGTCGTCCGCGCGCGCGTGGATGGCCCGGCGCAGCTCCGGGTCGAGGTCGTCGCCCGGGAAGGCCGGACGCTCGGCGATGCCCTCGGGCGGGCCGAGGTACTCCTTGCCCTGGGTCGCGAGCGCGAACCGGGGGTGGGCCGAGCGCAGCACGCGCTCGGCGGCCTGCGGGTCGAGCCACACGTCGGAGTAGACCGTCATGTCGACCGCGACGCCCGGGTCGGGGGTCAGCACGACGCCGGCGCCCGGCCCCCGCCGGCCGCCGTCGGCCGGGTCCCACAGGCCCGCGACGTCGAGCCGCACCGAGCCGCCGAGCCGGCGCGCGGCCGCGACGAGCCACGTGACGACGCGCTCCTCCTCGCGGTGGGGCAGCCCTGCCGGGAACGACCGCGCGAGCCCGTCGCGGTCGCCGCCGAAGGCGGGGGGCGCCTCGTCCCAGCGCTCGCGCGGGCACAGCACGTCGAAGACCGTCGCGGTGCCGGCCGGCAGGCCGAGCTCGAACCCGTCGCCCGCGGGCGCGTAGGGGCCGGCGAGCGAGCTGTGCCGGGTCAGGCGCAGCAGCCCGGTCTCGCCCGGGCCCGCCATCCGCCCCACGGGCAGGTCGGCGCCGGGCAGGTCGGGCGGCACGACGTCCCAGCGGGTGCCGACGAAGCGCGACATCGCCAGGACCTCGACCTCGTCGACGACCACGTCCGCCGGGAGCGCGAGCAGGTGGCGGGCCTGGTGGCCCTGCGCGGACACGCGCGGCACGGGGGGCGGGGTCGCGGTGGGCTGGGCCATCTGGCGGAGCTCCTTACGGGTCCTGAGCACGCCGGGGGCGTGACCCGCGCCGGATCCGGCGCGGCGGGACCGAGCGTAGCGACGCCGACCGTCCTCGTGGAACGTGCTCATGACCCGACCGTCAGACGTCGGTGCGGTGGAACGACTGCCACGACCGGCTCGCCGTCGGGCCTCGCTGACCCTGGTACCGCGAGCCGTACACGCTCGAGCCGTACGGGTTCTCGGCGGGCGACGAGAGCCGGAAGAAGCACAGCTGCCCGATCTTCATGCCCGGCCACAGCGTGATCGGCAGCGTCGCGACGTTGCTCAGCTCGAGCGTGACGTGCCCCGAGAAGCCGGGGTCGATGAACCCGGCGGTGCTGTGCGTCAGCAGGCCGAGCCGGCCCAGGCTGGACTTGCCCTCGAGACGCGCCGCGACGTCGTCGGGCAGCGTGACCGCCTCGAACGTCGAGCCGAGCACGAACTCGCCGGGGTGCAGCACGAGCGGCTCGCCCTCGTCCACCTCCACCAGGCGCGTGAGCTCGGGCTGCTCCTGCGACGGGTCGATGAACGGGTACTTGTGGTTGTCGAACAGCCGGAAGAGCTTGTCGAGCCGCACGTCGATGCTCGACGGCTGGATCATCGCCGGCTCGTACGGGTCGAGGACGACGCGGCCGGCGTCGAGCTCGGCGCGGATGTCGCGGTCGGAGAGCAGCACGGGCACACGGTAGCCCGCGAGCCTGGGCGCCGCCGGGATGTCCGCGGTGCCCGACGGCGGTGCGTGCGTCGGGTTCGGACTTGTCCGGGACGTTCGGTATGATCGGGGCGCGCACACCGTCATCGGCGTGCAGCGCGGGTGTAGTTCAATGGTAGAACTTCAGCTTCCCAAGCTGACAGCGCGGGTTCGATTCCCGTCACCCGCTCACGAGCAGAAGCCCCCGAGCCGCGTCACCGGCCGGGGGCTTCGTCGTTCCCGGGCGCGTGCTCCTGGTTCGTTCGGCAGTCCCGGACTCGGTCGGCACCTCGAGGTGCCGACCGACTGCCGTAGTGCCGATCGAACCTGTCAGCTCATCGCGGGCGGCTCGGGCGCGACGTCGGTGTTGCGGCCCGTGGGCCGGGTGCGCGGGCGCAGGCGCACGTCGGGCAGGGCCGGCGCGCGCAGCGGCCCGCTCGCGTAACCGCGGACCTCGCCGAACCGCCGGCTTGCCGCACCGGGCGCGTACGCGGTCTCGCCGTCGGGGCCGTCGACCATCTGCGCCATCCAGTCCGCGCGGGCCCGCTCGATCTCCTCGTGCGTCCGGCCGACGAAGTTCCACCACATGATGATGTCCTCGCCGAAGGGCTCGCCGCCGATGAGCACGGCACGGACGGCGGACCGGCCCGCCGTGACGACGACGCGCCGGGGCCCGGGCGCCACGTAGGCGAGGGCGTCCTGGGGCACCGGCTCGCCCGCGAAGGTGGCGTCCCCGTCGTCGACGAGCAGCGCGTGCTCGAACACAGGGTCGACGTCGAGCTCGACGCTCGCCCCGGCCGGCAGGTCGAGCTGCGCCCCGACGAGCGGGGTGTACGTCCGCGCGGGCGAGACGAGGTCCTCGCCGCCGACGCGCAGGCGGCCCATGAACACCTGGACGCGCGCGCCGCCGACCTCGGCGACCGGCAGGTCGGCGTGGTGCTCGAAGTGCGGCTCGACGTCGCGGTCCGACGACGGCAGGACGGTCCACAGCTGGACGCCGTGCAGCGTCGGGGGCCGCTCGCCCGCGGGCGACTCCTCGGAGTGGGAGATGCCCACGCCCGCGGTCATGAGGTTGAGCTCGCCCGGCCGCACGGTCTGCAGAGAGCCGACCGAGTCGCGGTGGAGGATCTCGCCCGCGAACAGCCAGCTGACCGTCTGCAGGCCGATGTGCGGGTGCGGCGGGACCTGCATCCCGGCCGAGCGCGAGACGTCGTCGGGCCCGTAGTG
Source organism: Isoptericola variabilis 225 (assembly GCF_000215105.1). GTDB lineage: Bacteria > Actinomycetota > Actinomycetes > Actinomycetales > Cellulomonadaceae > Isoptericola > Isoptericola variabilis_A. Next base: position 301,713 of record NC_015588.1, on the reverse strand, counting down.
GTCGCAGAAGCACCAGGCCCCGACGAGCGTGCGCTGCCGCTGCGGGATGGTCCGGCGCACGCTCATCGCGCGCGGCCCGCCGAGCGGGACGTCGCGCGGCGTGAGGAGCTCGACGCCCTCGCCCCGCTCCCCCGCCGTGCACACCTGCTCGTCCGGCCGGGTCTCCAGGTTGCTCATGCACCGAGCGTAGGCCGCGGGGTGCGCCGACGTCTCAGCACCGTCCCGGCTCGTCCCGGGCACAGCCGAGGCCCCCCGGGGCGGCCGGGGGGCCTCGGAAAGGGACCGCGTACCCCTGGTCGACGATCCCGGGGACCAAGGGCGCCGTGGTCGACGTCACGGCCCCGGCGCGACCCGTCGGATCGGAGGGGCGCCTTCGTCCTCAGCCCCTCCGGCCCGTTCTCCACGAGCACGCCGGACGCGGGTGGTCTTCCGGCCCCGTACAGGCACCTGCGTCGTCACCCGCAGCCCGCACCGCGGTACGGGACGGCCCGTCGTTCTCCGGTCGACCGGTGTCTCTCCGAGCGGGCGGGCCGGCCGCTGCAGCGGCGTCGCCGTCCGACCTCCTCGAGACCGGTACGCACGTTTCTAGACCCGCGTCCCGAGGTCTGCAAGAGGTCACGGCGACCCGATTGTTGACCACAGGTTCGTCCACAGCCAGGGGCGCGGAATACCCACGTCGCCCACAACCCTGTGGACGAAATTTGTGGATGACCGGCCGGTCGAGGAGGCACCCACCCGGCCGTGGTCTGCGGAAGGATCGGCGGGATCTCGCCGATTTCACCCACACCGGGTGCCCGGGGCATCTGTTGCCCGGCGCGGTTGCGAGCACGGGCCTCCACAGGTCCCGTCGCAGGTGAGACGGGCGTCACACCCCTGTGCACACGCCCCTGTGGACAACCTCATGGAGTGGCTCAAGGCGCGTCAGACCCACGCGCGGGTGGGCGCGGCGTCGTCGGTGCGGCGCCCGACCTCCTGCGCGGTGGCCACGAACCCGGCGTCGTCGACGAGCG